>NZ_JAZEWV010000014.1:0-179524 GCF_036353415.1 Actinacidiphila polyblastidii | reverse complement strand
CGACGTCGGCATCGCCGAGCAGCACGCCGCCACCTCGGCGGCGGGGCTCGCCACCGGCGGCCTGCACCCGGTCGTGGCGGTCTACGCGACCTTCCTCAACCGCGCCTTCGACCAGGTGCTGATGGACGTGGCGCTCCACAGGTGCGGCGTCACCTTCGTGCTCGACCGGGCCGGCGTCACCGGCGTGGACGGCGCCTCCCACAACGGCATGTGGGACATGTCGATCCTCCAGGTGGTGCCCTCGCTGCGGATCGCCGCGCCGCGCGACGCCGACCAGCTGCGCGCCCAGCTGCGCGAGGCCGTCGACGTGGACGACGCGCCGACCGTGATCCGCTTCCCGAAGGAGACCGTCGGCGCGCCGCTGCCCGCGGTCGGCCGGATCGGCGGCATGGACCTGCTGCGCACCCCGCAGGACGGGCTCGGCGCCGACGTGCTGCTGGTCGCGGTCGGCGCGCTCGGCGCGACCTGCCTGTCGGCCGCCGAACTCCTCGCCGGCCGCGGCATCGGCGTGACCGTGGTCGACCCGCGCTGGGTCAAGCCGGTCGACGCGGCGCTGCCCGAACTGGCCGCCGCGCACCGGATGGTCGCGGTGGTGGAGGACAACGGCCGGGCCGGCGGCGTCGGTTCCTCGGTCGCCCAGGCACTGCGGGACGCCGGCGTCGACGTGCCGCTGCGCGACTTCGGCATCCCGCAGCAGTTCCTGCCGCACGCCAAGCGCGGCGAACTGCTCGCCGACATCGGACTGACCCCGGCCGAGATCGCCGGGGGCATCGGCGGCGCGCTGACCCGCCTCGACGCCGGCGTCGCGGTCCCCGCGCCGGCGCGCGGCGAGTCGTACACCGCAAAGGACAGGCAAGGAGCAGGAGAGCGATGACATCGTCCGACGGGACGCCGCAGCAGGCAGCCGACGGGCAGCCGAAGGGTTTCGACCTGGCCACGCTGCTGGCGCAGCGCGGCGCCGAGCGCTACGACCTGCACAGCAGGTACCTCAACCACCAACTGCCGCGCATGCTGCACACCATCGGCTTCGACAAGGTGTACGAGCGGGCCGAGGGCGCCCACTTCTGGGACGCCGACGGCAACGACTACCTCGACATGCTCGCCGGGTTCGGGGTGATGGGCCTCGGCCGCCACCACCCGGTGGTCCGCAAGGCGCTGCACGACGTGCTCGACGCCGGACTGGCCGACCTGACCCGCTTCGACTGCCAGCCGCTGCCCGGCCTGCTCGCCGAGAGGCTGCTCGCGTACTCCCCGCACCTGGACCGGGTGTTCTTCGGCAACAGCGGCACCGAGGCGGTGGAGACGGCGCTGAAGTTCGCCCGCTACGCCACCGGCAGGCCGCGCGTCCTGTACTGCACGCACGCCTTCCACGGCCTGACCACCGGCTCCCTGTCGGTCAACGGGGAGGGCGGCTTCCGCGACGGGTTCGCGCCGCTGCTGCCGGACACCGCGGTCGAGATGGGCGATCTCGACGCCCTCGCACGGGAGTTGAAGCGCGGCGACGTGGCCGCGCTGATCGTGGAGCCGATCCAGGGCAAGGGCGTCTACCCGACGCCGCCCGGATACCTGCGCGCCGCGCAGGAGTTGCTGCACCGGCACAAGGCGCTGCTGATCGCCGACGAGGTGCAGACCGGCCTCGGCCGCACCGGCGACTTCTACGCCTACCAGCACGAGGAGGGTGTCGAGCCGGACCTGGTGTGCGTCGCCAAGGCGCTGTCCGGCGGGTACGTCCCGGTCGGTGCGACGCTCGGCAAGGACTGGATTTTCAAGAAGGTCTACTCCTCGATGGACCGGGTGCTGGTGCACTCCGCGAGCTTCGGCTCCAACGCGCAGGCGATGGCGGCGGGTCTGGCCACCCTGTCGGTGATGGACGACGAGAAGGTGGTGGAGAACTCCCGCCGCACCGGCGACCTGCTGCGCACCCGGCTCGCCGCGCTCACCGGCGAGTACGAGCTGCTCAAGGACGTCCGCGGCCGCGGCCTGATGATCGGCATCGAGTTCGGCCGGCCCAAGTCGCTGGGACTGCGCGGCCGCTGGACGATGCTGCAGGCCGCCCGCAAGGGCCTGTTCGCCCAGATGGTCGTGGTGCCGCTGCTGCAGCGGCACCGCATCCTCACCCAGGTCTCCGGCGACCACCTGGAGGTCATCAAGCTCATCCCGCCGCTGATCGTGGACGAGGCGGACGTCGACCGCTTCGTGACGGCGTTCACCGAGGTGATGGACGACGCCCACAACGGGAGCGGCCTGATGTGGGACTTCGGCCGGACCCTGGTCAAGCAGGCGGTCGCGAACCGGTAGTCCGCGCCGCCGCCGCCGGGTGGGCGCCTCGCCCACCCGGCGGTCCGCGGCTCAGTCGGTGAGCAGCCGCTCCTTCAGCCGCTCGCGCCGCTCGGCGGTGAGCCCCAGGCCCTCCTCCAGGTAGCGGTCCACGCTGCCCCAGCGCTCCTCGATGGTGTCGAACGCCGTCCGCAGGTACTCCACCCGCGCCTCGAACAGCGGGCTGAGCAGGTCGCGCACCTCGGGGTCGATGGCGGCGCCGGTGCTGCCGTCGCCGCGCACCACCTTGTAGCGGCGGTGCCTGGCGTTGCTCTCCAGGTAGTCCGCCTCGATCGCGGAGCGCCGCACGCCCAGCGCCAGCAGGATGATCGCGACGGAGGTGCCCGCCCGGTCCTTGCCCGCCGCGCAGTGCAGCAGCGCCGGCACGGCCGGGTCCTGCGGCTCGGTGAGCAGCGCCAGCATCCGCCGGTGCTCGTCGGTGCGCTCCAGGATCAGCTTGCGGTAGGCGCCGGACATCCGCGCCGCGCCCTTGCCGTCGCCGAGGATCTCGCGCAGCGCGGGGACGTCGCCGTCGCGCACGATGTGCCAGAAGCCGGCGCCCTCGGCCGGGTCGCTCAGCGGCAGGTTGAGGTTGCGGGTGCCGGGCAGGGCGGCGTCCGGGCCCTCCAGCGCGATGTCGTCGCCGTTGCGGAAGTCGAAGACCGTGTGCAGGCCGAGGCCGGCCAGGAAGGCCGTGTCGTCGTCGGTGGCGTGCGCGAGGTGGCCGCTGCGGAAGAGCACGCCCGGCCGCACCCGGCGGCCGTCCGCGGTCGGCAGCCCGCCGACGTCGCGGAAGTTGCGGACCCCGGTCAGCCCGGGCTCCTGGCCGGATTCCGACGGGCCGGCCTGCCCGGTCCGCGGGTCCGGGCCGGACGGCGTGCCCGGCGTGGGCCGGCCGGCCGGCTCCCCCTGCGAGGACCTGCGCACTTCCTGCGTCACCTGCGCTCCTTCTGGTCGTCTGCGGCTCGTGCCGGAGCACTGCCGACGATACGGCAGCACGCTCGGCGACGTACCGGACGGTATGTGTCGGTACGGCCACCGCGGGGTGAGGCCCGCCGGGGCGCGCCGTGCGCCGACCTGCTGGAGTGGGGCGAGGAGGAGCGCACCGAGGCCGCCTCCTGGGTGGCGCTGTACAAGACGGTGCGGCCGGTGGTGCAGCACGGCGACCTTCTACCGGCTGCGGCCGCCCGGCGGCGGCGGGCTGAGCGCGGTGCAGCACGTGCACGGCGAGGACACCGTGGTGCTGGCCTGGCTTCAGGCGCAGTCGTTCGGGCGGACCCGGTGCCGCCGCTGCGGCTGCGCGGGCTCGACCCGGCGGCCTCGTACCGCGACGTGGTCACCGGCGTGGTGCAGCGCGGCGCGGTGCTCGCCGAGCGAGGGCTGCGCACCACCCTCGCCGGCGACCTGGACGCCGCGGTATTCCATCTTCGCCGGGTGTGACCCGGTGGGATGAATCACGTCCCGCGACCCCCTCCCTACGGTCGCGTAGGCCGCGCCCGGAGGAGAAAAATGGACCGACGTGGCTGACGATGCGCGCAGGGACAGCAGAGGAACGATCGGGTCGTACACCGCGGTGGGGGACAGCTTCACCGAGGGCGTCGGCGACCCCGGGCCCGGCGGCGGCTTCGTCGGCTGGGCCGACCGGCTCGCGCTGCTGCTCGCCGAGCGGCACGCCGCGGCCGCGCCCGCCGGCGACTTCCGCTACGCCAACCTCGCGGTGCGCGGCCGGCTGCTGGACCGGATCGTCGCCGAGCAGGTGCCGAGGGCGGTCGAACTCGCCCCCGACCTGGTGACCCTCGCGGCCGGCGGCAACGACATCCTGCGGCCCGGCTCCGATCCGGACGACGTCGCCGCGCGGTTCGAGGCGGCCGTCGCCGAGCTGAGCGCGGCGGTCGGCACCGTGATGATCTGCACCGGCTTCGACACCCGCGGCGTGCCGGTGCTCGGTTTGCTGCGCGGCAAGATCGCCACGTACAACGCGCACATCAGGGCGGTCGCCGACCGCTACGGCTGTCCGGTGCTCGACCTGTGGTCGCTGCGCTCGGTGCAGGACCGGCGGGCGTGGAACGAGGACCGGCTGCACCTGTCGGCCCAGGGCCACACCCGGGTCGCGCTGCGCGCCGCGCAGGTCCTCGGACTGGAGCCGCCGACCGACCCGGACGAGCCGTGGCCGCCGCAGTCGCAGCGGCTGCCGTCCGAGGTGCGCAGGGAGAACATCCACTGGGCCCGCGAGCACCTGGTCCCGTGGATCGGCCGCAGGCTGCGCGGCCAGTCCTCCGGCGACCAGGTGCAGCCCAAGCGCCCCGACCTGCTGCCGCTGCGGTAGCCGCGGAACCGCGCGCGTCCTGACACCGCCCCGGACGCCGGCGGCGCTGAACGCCTACTGCGCCGAACGTCAACAGGGCGTGCGGTGCGAGGCCAGTTCGGCCCACACCACACGCCCTGTCCCGTCCTCCGCGGGCTCCGACCCCCAGGCGAGCGCGAGTACGCTCACCAGCAGGAGCCCGCGGCCCCCTTCCTCGTCGGCCTCGGCCACACACGGCACGGGGACCCCGGTCCCCCGGCCCTGGTCGGCGACCTCGAGGCGTACGACCGCGCCCAGGTCCTGCAGCGCGACGGTGACCTTCTCGCTGTCGGTGTGCCGTATCGCGTTGGTGAACAGCTCGGTGACCACGAGCCCCGCGTCGTCCCACAGCTCCGCGGCCAGTCCCCACGCGCCCAGGCGCGCCCGTATCCGCCCGCGGGCGTCCGCGACGGACGCGCTCAGCGCGGGCAGCCTGAACACGTCCTGGCGGCCGGGGGCGCCGACACAGTCCGCACGTGCCTGCCGGAGGGTGTCAGGTGAAGGAACCACCCCGTAACTATGAGGCCCGTGCCGGACACATGGCAAGGTCCGTTCTGTAATTTGCAGAATCGTGGGGAACATGCTGTTCCCGGTGCTGACGACATGACACACTGCTTGCCAGTCAAGGGAGTTGGAGGAGAGGTCACGTGATGGACCCCCGGCCGGGAGGTGCTCCGACCGTCCTGCGCATGGTGCTCGGAAAGCGGCTCCAGGACCTGCGGGAGAAGGCCGGGCTCAGCTACGAACAGGCCGGCCGCGCCCTCGACGTGACGCACGCGACCATCCGCCGCATGGAGAAGGCCGAAGTCGGCCTGAAACTCCCGTATGTCGAGAAGCTCCTGGTCACCTACGGCATCACCGCGCCGGAGCAGATCGGCGGCTTCCTCGCGCTGGCCCGCGAGGCCAACCGGCCCGGCTGGTGGCACAGCTTCCGCGACGTGCTGCCCGACTGGTTCAGCGCGTTCGTCAGCCTGGAGGGCGAGGCGGCGGTGATCCGCGCCTACGAGCCGCACTACGTCCCCGGCCTGCTGCAGACCACCGACTACGCCCGCGCCGCGCTGCGCGCCGGCATGCCGCACGCCTCCACCGACGAGATCGACCGGCTGGTCGACCTGCGCGTCGAACGCCAGGCGCTGCTCAGCCGCGCCGACGCCCCGCTGCTGTGGGTGGTGATGGACGAGACCGTGCTGCGCCGCTGGATCGGCGGCCGCGACATGATGCGCGCGCAGATCTCCGCGCTCATCGACGCCACCGACATGCCGAACGTACGGCTCCAGGTGATCCCCTTCTCCGCCGGCCCGCACCCCGCCATGTACGGGCCCTTCCACATCTTCCGGTTCCAGCTCCAGGAGCTCCCGGACATCGCCTACTCCGAAAGCCTGGTGGGCGGCGTCTACTTCGACGAACGCGACGACGTGTCGACGTTCCTCGAGGCGCTGGACCGGATGTGCGCGCAGGCAGCGCCAGCACAGAGCACCAAGGGCATCCTCGATGCCATGCGCAAGGAGATCTGAACCATGGATCGCGTCAGCAATGACGACATTTACAACGGCATGCCCGCCAACCGCCTCGGCACCGAGGGCTGGCGTAAACCGTGGAGCGGCGGGAACGGCGGTTCCTGCGTCGAGGCGAAGCGACTGAACGACGGCCGGGTGGCGCTGCGGCAGTCCACCGATCCGGACGGACCGGCGCTCATCTACACCAACCACGAGATCACCTCGTTCATCCAGGGCGCCAAGGCCGGCGAGGCGGACTTCCTGCTGTGACGGCGCCCCCGATGACCGAGAACCAGACCGCGCGCGTGACCGCGCACCAGACCGTGCACCACCGCGCGCACCAGACCGACCGGAGGACGGCGTGACCGACCAGGGCTTCACCGCCGACGAGATCGACACCAGCAGGCCGCACCCGGCCCGGATGTACGACTACTTCCTCGGCGGCAAGGACAACTACGAGGTCGACCGGGACGCCGCCGACCGGGTCCTGGCCGCCGCCCCCGAAGTCGCCGTCTTCGCCCGCGCCAACCGCGCCTTCCTGTCCCGGGCCGTCCGCCACCTCGCCGAGTCCGGGGTGCGGCAGTTCGTCGACATCGGCACCGGCATCCCGACCTCGCCGAACACCCACGAGGTCGCCCAGTCGGTCAGCGCCGACTCCCGCGTCGCCTACATCGACAACGACCCGATCGTGGCCACGCACGCCGGGGCCCGGCTGCTCGGCACCGGCAACACCGGCTTCTTCCTCGGCGACATGCGCGACCCGCAGACGATCCTGCACCACCCCACCATCGGCGACCTCATCGACGTCAAGCAGCCCATCGCGGTGCTGCTGGTGTCCGTACTGCACTTCGTCAGCGACGACGAGGACCCCTACGGCCTCGTCGCGGCCTTCCGCGACGCGCTGCCCGCGGGCAGCTTCCTGGTGCTCAGCCACGCCACCGCCGACTTCCACCGGGAGGAGGCGACCGAGGTCGCGGCGGTGTATAAGAACAGCACCGCTCCGCTGACCCCGCGCACGCACGCCGACGTCGAGCGGCTCTTCGCCGGCTTCGACCTCGTCGACCCCGGGCTGGTCCAGGTGCACGAGTGGCGACCCGACGGCCTCAGCCAGGCCCCCTCGGGCCCGGTCGGCGTGTACGGCGGCATAGGCCGGGTCGCCGGGAGCACGGCGTGACCGACGAGGGCTTCCCCGCCGACGAGATCGACACCAGCCGGCCGCACCCGGCCCGGATGTACGACTACTACCTGGGCGGCAAGGACAACTACGAGGTCGACCGGGAGGCCGCCCAGCGCGTCGTGGACGTGCTGCCGGACATCATCCCGGCGGCCCGCGCCAACCGGGAGTTCCTGCACCGGGCGGTGCGCTTCCTCGCCCGGTCCGGGATACGGCAGTTCGTCGACATCGGCACCGGCATCCCGACCTCGCCCAACACCCACCAGATCGCCCAGTCGGTCGACCCGCGGGCCAGCGTCGCCTACGTCGACAACGACCCGATCGTGGCCACGCACGCCGGCGCCCGGCTGACCGGCAGCGGCAACACCGGGTTCTTCCTCGGCGACCTGCGCGACCCGCGGAGCATCCTGGACCACCCCACCCTGGCCGGGCTGATCGACCTCGACCAGCCGGTTGGGCTGCTGCTGGTGGCCGTGCTGCACTTCGTCAGGGACGACGAGGACCCCGCGGGCATCGTCGCGCAGCTGCGCGAGAAGCTGCCCGCGGGCAGCTTCCTGGTGCTCAGCCACGCCACCGCCGACTTCCACGCCGGCAGCCTGCCCGAGGTGTTCAAGGTCTACGACAAGGCCACCGCGACCCTCAACACCCGTCCGCACGCCGCGGTCGAGGCCCTCTTCGACGGCTTCGAGCTGCTCGACCCCGGCGTGGTCCAGGTTCCCGTCTGGCGGCCCGACGGCGAACTGCCCAGCGCCGAGGACATCCGCCGGATCGGCTTCTACGGGGGTGTCGCCCGCCGGACCTGAAGCCGCCGCCCCCGGCTCCCCGGCCCGGCCGGTCACCGCGCTACCGCAGCGGCTCCACCCGCACCGCCACCCCGTCCAGCGAGGCGGCGAAGTCCGCGCCCAGCGCGCGGGACGGGGTGTGGAAGCCGGCCGGCAGGTCGGGCAGCCGCGGCATGACGCGCAGCACGCAGTCGGCCGTCAGGCTGTACGGGTTGGGGCCGGTGAGCGTCGCGGTCACGGTGTTGCCCGCGGCGTCGCGGGCCCGGCCCCAGACCTCGCTGCGGGAGCCGTCCAGGGTCCGCTCGCCGGGACCGCGCACCACCCGCCCCGCGACGGCCGCCGCAACGCCGCGCAACGGGCCGCGCAGCACCCGCGCCGCGGCGAGCGCCGCCGCGGGCACCGCCGTGTAGGTGGTGATGTCCGGGATGCCCGTGGAGTGGTACGCCGTGCTGACGTCGCCCCACGGCACCGACACGACGGTCCGCGCCCCCGACGGGAACGCGGCCCGCACCCGCCGCGACCCCATCGGCACGGTGCGGATCTCGCCGCCCGCGCGGATGCGGCCGCCGTCCGCGGCGCCGGTCAGCGCGGTGCGGGCGGTGCCGGGGCTGGCCCCGCCGCCGGCCAGGAACGCCAGGTCGAGCTGCGTCGCGTCGGGCAGCCGGGCGGCCAGCAGCGCGGCCACGCAGTCGGTCGGCACCACGTCGAAGCCCGCGCCCGGCAGCAGCACGATCCCCGCCTTCGCGGCCTGCGGACCGAGCGCGTGCAGCGCCTCGAAGACGTCGATCTCGCCGGTGATGTCGAGGTACGGCGTGCCGGTCTCGACGCACGCCGCGACCATCGGCAGCGCGGTGCGGGAGAACGGCCCCGCGCAGTGCGCCACACCCGACACGCCCTCCAGGCAGCGCCGCGTCGCAGCCGCGTCGTCCAGGGCGAACACCCGGTGCTCCAGGCCGAGTTCGGCGGCCAGCGGCAGTAGCTTGGCGGCGCTGCGGCCGGCCAGCACGGGGCGCAGCCCGCGGGCGGCGGCGCGGCGGGCGATCAGGCGTCCGGTGTACCCGGTGGCGCCGTACAACAGCCAGGTCATGGAAGCGGTCCTCCTCGGCGGTGGTGAGCGGAACCGTACACGCGCACTCCGACGGCGTGATATCGGGTGGGCTGTCAGCCCGTGACGTGGGAGTCTGGTGCCATGAGTGACGCAGAACAGAAGGCCGCCGCAGCCCCCGCGGCCGCCGAGGCCGCCGAGGCCACCGAGCAGGACGCCGCCGCGGACCCGGAGACGGCCGCCGAGCCGTCCGAGGCGGCGGACGAAGCCGAGGACGACGTCAAGCGGAAGTTCCGCGAGGCGCTGGCCCGCAAGCAGGGCGGCCGGCACGCGAACGCGGGCGGCGGCACCGGCCCCGACCAGTCCAAGATCCACGGCGCGCACGGCCGCGCCGGCGGTCCCCGCGAGTTCCGCCGCAAGAGCGGCGGCTGACCCCGCCCACCACCGCGCCCACCATCGCGCCCGCCCAGGTCAGCACCCCGGGCGGGCGCCCTCATCCCCCAGCGCCCGGCGGCCGTTCGGCGTAGGGTCGGCACGGTGACGACGACGAATCCGTTCCTCAGCCCGAGCACCCTGCCGTACGAGCTGCCGCCGTTCGCCGACATCCGCGACGAGCACTACCTGCCCGCCTTCGAGCGCGGCCTCGCGGAGCACCTCGCGGAGGTCAGGGCGATCGCCGCCGACCCGCGGCCGGCCACCTTCGACAACACGCTGGTGGCCCTCGAGCGGTCCGGCGCCCTGCTGGGACGGGTCCACGCGGCCTTCGCCAACCAGGCGTCCGCGCACGTCACCGACACCGTCCGCGCCATCGAACCGCAGGTCAGCGCGATGCTCGCGGAGCACAGCGACGCCATCCACCTCGATCCCGCGCTCTTCGCGCGCATCCGGGCGGTGCACGACGCCCGCGACGGCCTCGGCCTGGACGCCGAGTCGCTGCGGCTGCTGGAGCGCTACCACACCCGCTTCCGCCGGGCCGGCGCCGAACTCGACGACGCCGGACGGCAGCGGCTGCGCGCGCTCAACGCCGAGATCGCCGCCGCCTCCACCGCCTTCGGGCAGAACGTCCTCGCCGCGAGCAAGGCCGGCGCCCTCGTCCTGGACGACCCCGCCCGGCTGGCCGGCCTGTCGCCCGACGCGGTGGCCGCCGCGGCCGAGAACGGCCGGGCGCTCGGCCAGGACGGCCGCTGGGTGCTCGGCCTGCGCAACTTCTCCAACCAGTTCGAACTGGCCTGGCTGGAGGACCGCGAGGTGCGCAAGCAGCTGCTGACCGCCTCGCTCGACCGCGCCCAGGACACCAACGGCCCGCTCGCCGTCACCATCGCCACGCTGCGCGCCGAACGCGCCGCGCTGCTCGGCTACCCCAGCCACGCCGCGTACGTCGTCGAGGACCGCACCGCGGGCAGCACCCAGGCGGTCACCGACCTGCTGGGCCGGCTGGTGCCGCCCGCGCTGGCCAACGCCCGCCGCGAGGCCGAGGCGCTGGCCGAGCTCGCCGGCGGCCCGGTCGAGGCGTGGGACTGGGCGTACTGGTCGGCGAAGCTGCGCAAGCAGCGCTACGCCGTCGACGAGGCCGCGCTGCGCCCCTACTTCGAGCTGGACCGGGTGCTGCACGACGGGGTCTTCCGCGCCGCGCGCGAGGTGTACGGACTCACCGTCGCCGAGCGGCCCGACCTGCCCGGCTACCACCCCGACGTCCGGGTCTTCGAGGTCTTCGACGCCGACGGCAGCGGCCTCGGGCTCTTCCTCGCGGACCTCTTCGCCCGCGAGACCAAGCGCGGCGGCGCCTGGATGAACTCCCTCGTCGACCAGTCCCGACTGCTGGACCGGCGGCCGGTGGTGGTCAACAACCACAACATCGACAAGCCCGCGGCGGGCGAGCCCGCGCTGCTGACGTTCAGTCAGGTCGACACCCTCTTCCACGAGTTCGGGCACGCCCTGCACGGACTGCTCTCCGCGGTGCACTACCCCTACTTCGCCGGCACCAGCGTGCCCAGCGACTTCGTCGAATTCCCCTCCCAGGTCAACGAGATGTGGTCGCTGTGGCCCGAGATCCTCGACCACTACGCGGTGCACCACGAGACCGGCGAGCCGATGCCCGCCGAGGTGGTGGCGAGGATGAGGGAAGCGGCCTCCTTCGGCCAGGGCTTCGCGACGGTCGAGTACCTCGCGGCGACCCTGCTGGACTGGGCGTGGCACACCCTGCCGGCCGGCGCCGACCCCGGCGACCCGCTGGACTTCGAGGCCAAGGCGCTGCGGGACGCGGGACTCGCGGTGCCGGCCATCCCGCCGCGCTACCGCAGCACGTACTTCACGCACGTCTTCAGCAGCCAGTACAGCGCGGGCTACTACTCGTACATCTGGAGCGAGGTGCTCGACGCCGACACCGTCGACTGGTTCGAGTCCCGCGGGGGGATGCGCCGCGAGAACGGCGACATCTTCCGCCGCGAACTGCTCTCGCGCGGCGGCAGCGTCGACCCCATGGAGGCGTTCGCCGCGGTGCGCGGCCGCGGCCCCGACGCCGGACCGCTGCTCGTCCGCCGCGGCCTGACCGCCGGCTGACCCGCCGCCCCGACGCCGCGCCGCCCCCGCGTCCCGAGGGCGTGCCTCCCCGCGCCGAAAAGCGGGTGCGGCGCCGGGAGGCGCCGGGCCAGGATGGCCCGCATGGGATGGACCCTCGGCGGCGACCTCGACGCCTTCGCGGCGCGGACGGACGCCTTCCTGCACGCCCGCGCGGTGGAGAACTCGGTGCTGCTGACCGTCGCCGACGCGCTGCGCCGCCGCGGCGCGGACGCGTACGGCAGCGAGCCGCCGGTCTTCGGGTACTGGCGGCCCGACGGCGGGGGAGCGGTCGCCGCGGCCGTGCTCCAGACCCCGCCGCACCCGCCGCTGCTGTCCGCCGCGCCGCCGCAGGCCGCCGCGGCGCTCCCCGCGGCCTGGGCGGACGCCCTCGCCGCCGGCCTCGTGCCGGTCCCGGCCGGAGTGCGCGGGGAGGCGGCCGCGGCCCGCGCCTTCGCCGACGGCTGGGCGCGGCGGACCGGCGCCGCCGTGCGGGTGGGGCGCAACACCCGGGCCTTCCGGCTGGCCGCGCTCACCCCGCGCGAGCCCGCGCCGCCGGGCGCGGCGCGCGTGGCGGGCCCCGCCGACCGGGAGCTGCTGCTGCGCTGGCACCGGGAGTTCGCCACCGACATCGGCGGGCCGCTGCCCGGCGGCGACCGGGCCGTCGACGACGCCCTCGCGCACGGCGGCCGCACCCTGTGGGAGCTGCCGGACGGCCGTCCCGTCGCGATGGCCGGGGTCACCGTGCCGGTGGCCGGCGCGGTGCGGGTGGTCGCCGTCTACACCCCGCGGGAGCACCGCGGCCGCGGCTACGCCGGCGCGGCCGTCACCGCCGTGTCGCGCGCCGCGCTCGACGCCGGAGCCGACGAGGTGCTGCTCTTCGCCGACCTCGCCAACCCGGTCAGCACCGGCCTCTACCGGCGGCTCGGCTACGTGCCGGTGCGCGACGCGGTCGAACTCGCCTTCGTGCCGGCCGGGAGCGGCGCGGCCGCCGGGGCGTGACCCCGCACGGGGGAGCGACCGCGGGCGCCCAGGAGCCCCCACGCCGGCGCGGCGGGGCAGGGCGCGGGCGCCTTGCCTCCCGAGGAGTTCCGGCCACGGCCTCGGCGCGGCGTCACCGCATAATGGAGATCGGCGCACGCCGCGCCTGCCCCCACCCCCCGCTGGAGGTCCTGTGACCGACGCCCGCCGACGGCCGTCCCGACTCGCGCAGCTGCGCCCCGCGCCCTTCGGCGCCGACCCCACCGGAGCCCGGCTGGAGCGCATCCTGAATTCGCCGAACTACGCGGACGGCGCCTTCGTGAATCCGCTCGGCGCCCGCAGCGTGCCCACCGGCGGGCTGCTCAGGTCCCTCCCGGAGAACATGCGCAAGGAGGCCCGGCAGTCCCGCAAGCCGGCCCGCCCGGTCCCCGTGCACCCCACCACCCTCGCCGACCTGGCCCGGCCGGCCGCCTCCGGGCTGCGGCTGACCTGGATGGGCCACTCCAGCGTGCTCGCCGAGATCGGCGGCCGCCGGGTGCTCTTCGACCCGGTCTGGGGGGAGCGCTGTTCGCCGTTCGCCTTCGCCGGGCCGCGCCGGGTGCACCCCACGCCCGTGCCGCTGGCCTCGCTGACCGGTCTGGACACCGTCGTCATCTCGCACGACCACTACGACCACCTGGACATGCCCACGATCGCCGCGCTGGTGCGGAGCGACGCGGTCTTCGCGGTGCCGCTGGGCGTCGGCGCCCACCTGGAGCACTGGGGGGTGCCCTCCGCCCGGCTGCGGGAGCTGGACTGGAACGAGTCCACCGAGATCGCCGGCCTCACCCTGACCGCCACCCCCGCCCGGCACTTCTGCGGGCGCGGCCTGCGCGGCCGCCAGCAGACCCTGTGGGCGTCCTGGGCCGTCACCGACGGCGTCCACCGGATCTACCACAGCGGCGACACCGGCTACTTCCCCGGCTTCGCGGACATCGGCCGCGACCACGGGCCGTTCGACGCGACGATGATCCAGATCGGGGCCTACAGCGAGTTCTGGCCCGACATCCACATGACGCCCGCCGAGGGCATGCAGGCCCACCTCGACCTGTCGGGCGGCGCACCGGCCGGCGTCATGATGCCCATCCACTGGGGCACCTTCAACCTCGCCCAGCACGCCTGGGCCGAGCCCGCGGAGGGCACCGTCGCCGCCGCCCGCGCGACCGGCTCGAAGGTCGCCACGCCGCGGGTCGGCGCCCCGTTCGAGCCGGCCGACCCGCAGCCGGACGACTGGTGGTGGCGCGAGGTCGCGGTGGTGCCGGCCGGCGGCTGGCCCGACCACCCCGAGGCCGCGCCCGCCGCCGCGCAGCCCGCCGGGGCGAGCGCCGCCGACTCCGCCTGACGCCCGCGGGGCCTGCCTGACGCCTGCCGGGCCTGCCTGACGCCTGCCGGCGCTGCCTGACCCCGCCGGGCCCGCCGCGTCCGCCTCAGGTCCGCTCCCTGAGGCCCGCGGCTCAGGACGTGGCCCGGCCCAGATAGGTCAGCTCGCCGCTGTCCGGCACGGCGATCTCGTGGAAGCCGAGCCGATCGTAGAAGGCGCGGGCGCCGGTG
The DNA here is from genome assembly GCF_036353415.1 of Actinacidiphila polyblastidii. NCBI lineage: Bacteria > Bacillati > Actinomycetota > Actinomycetes > Kitasatosporales > Streptomycetaceae > Actinacidiphila > Actinacidiphila polyblastidii. The sequence goes on along the minus strand of NZ_JAZEWV010000014.1, from coordinate 165,240 downwards.
TTGGCCGACAGCATCCCCAGGTGCACCGCGGGCACGCCCTGGGCGGCCAGCGCCCCGAGGTACGCGGTCATCAACGCCCGGCCGTGGCCGCCGCCCTGGAAGTCCGGCAGCACGTCGATGTGCAAGTGCGCGGGATAAGCGGCCAGTTCGGGCACCACCATCCGCTCGGGGGTGTGCAGCAGGCCCGCCATCACCTCGCTGAGGGAGGCCGGTTCGCCCTGCGGCGCGGGCCAGCGGTCGGCGACCCGCGGCAGCCACGCGTCGCGGAACCGCTTGACGAAGCCCGCGGTGTCCCCGGTGCCCAGCACGTAACCGACCGCCCGGCCGCGGCCGTCGTCGACCACGAACGTCAACTCCGGCTCCAGCACCGCGTACGGCGCCGCGAAGATCGCGCCCACCAGTTCACGGTCGGCCTCGGGGTACGACCCGGTCGCGTCGCCGCCCGCGTCCGCGGTGCGCAGGCAGATCTCGTACAGCGCCGGCAGGTCCGCCGGACGGTAGGGGCGTATCGCGGTGCTCACAGGCTCTCCTCGGGTGCGGGCCGCAGGACGGTGAAGGTGAAACCGAAGGCCGCCGGTGCGGCCGTCAGCCGGAACTCCGGCAGTACCTCGGGGCCGCACGCATGGCTGCCGACGCCGTGCAGGGCGTGGTCCAGGTGCAGCCACAGCATGTCGCCGCGGGTCAGTTCGTGGGTGTGCGCCGCGGCGTCCAGCGCCTCGGTCGTCCAGGGCCGGGCGGTCAGCCAGAACGGCGGCGCGCCGTCCACCCGCAGCCCCGACCCGTCCGTCCGGCGCAGCTCCGCCCAGCGCACGTCGGCCCGCGCGCCGTTCTCCTGCGGACGCACGTACGGCGTCTGCAACTCCTCGACGCCCGCCTCGTAGCGGCCGATCCTGGAGGCGGCCCGGGTGTCCGGGTACGCCTCGCCCGGCCCGCCGCCGTACCACCGCACCCGGTCCAGCGTCGGGCACACGCCCATCCGCAGGCCGAGGCGCGGCAGCGGCAGCGTCCAGTCGCCCTCGGGCTCCACCCGCACCTGAAGCGTCAGCCGGTCGCCGGCCGCGGTCCAGGAGTGCAGCACGCGCAGTCCGAGGTCGGAGGCGGCCGGGGCGATCCTGGTCGCCACCGTCAGCACGTCGCCGCCGACGGACACCCGCACCACCCGGCGGCGCATCCGGTGCAGGCCCAACGCCCGCCACTTCGGTTCCAGTTGCCCTTGCGGATACCAGTCCATGCCGCGGTCGTTGTCGATCGGGGCGCGCCACACGTCCAGTTCGGGGCCGCTCACCAGGCTGCCGCCCAGGTACTTCAGGCGACCGCTCGCCGCGTCGAAGGTGCCGGGGCCCAGCACCACCACCCCGCCCTCGGCCCGGCGCGCCGGGTGAGGAGCGCCGCGCCGCACCCGGCCGCCCTGCCGCTTCCTCGCCGCGAACTGCGCCCACGCCACCTCGTGTCCGGCCGGAGCCCACGCCGTGTCCTCCGCGAGCACCGCCCGCACCGTCCACCACGCCTCGGCGCCCGCCGTCACCTCCCGCGGCATCAGCGGCAGTTCGAGCCGCGCGCTCTCGCCGGGGCCGAGCGCCGGCACCTCGAACCGGCCGTGGTCGGTGCGCACCCCCTCCTCCTCGCGCACCCACCCGAAGGCCAGACCCGAAAGGTCCGCGACGTCATGGAGGTTGGTGACCGTGACCAGTCCGCGCTCCGCGTCGCCCTCGATCCGCACCGGCTGCACGACCTTCTTGAACTCCAGCAGCCCCGGCGAGGGCGTGCGGTCAGGGAAGAGCAGCCCGTCGCACACGAAGTTGCCGTCGTGCAGCTCCTCGCCGAAGTCGCCGCCGTACGCGAAGTACGCGGTCCCGTCGGCGGTCCTGTGCCGCAGCCCGTGGTCGATCCACTCCCACACGAAGCCGCCCTGGCAGCGCTCGTAGGTCTCGAAGATCCGCTGGTACTCCGAGAGGCCGCCGGGCCCGTTGCCCATCGCATGGGCGTACTCGCACAGGAGGAACGGCATGTTCCGGCGCCGCGCGTCCGCCTCGGGGTCGGCCTGCGGCGGTTCCTCGCGGCGGCCGATCAGCTCGCACTCGGCGTGGTCGGCGTACATCCGCGAGTACACGTCCACGTCGCGGCAGGACAGGTCGCCCTCGTAGTGGATCGGCCGGGCCGGGTCGCGCCGCCGGATCCACGCCGCCATCGCCGACAGGCCGCTCCCGGTGCCGCACTCGTTGCCCAGCGACCACATCACCACCGACGGGTGGTTCTTGTCGCGCTCCACCATCCGCGCCGCGCGGTCCAGCAGCGCCGGTGTCCAGCGCTCGTCGTCCACCGGATTGCCGCGCCAGCCCACCTCCTCGAAGCCGTGCGTCTCCAGATCGCACTCGTCGACCACCCACAGACCCAGCTCGTCGCACAGGTCGAGGAACGCCGGGTGCGGCGGATAGTGGCTGGTGCGCACCGCGTTGACGTTGTGCTGCTTCATCAGCAGCAGATCGCGGCGCATCGTCTCCTGATCCGGCACCCGGCCGTGGTCCGGGTCGAACTCGTGCCGGTTCACCCCGCGGAACAGGATCCGCCGGCCGTTGACCTTCAGCACGCCGTCCTCGACCGCGACGGTACGGAAACCTATCCGCAGCGGAACCCGTTCGCCCTCGGTCGCCAACTCCGCGTCGTACAGCCGCGGCAGCTCCGCCGACCACGGCTCCACCGGCACGATCACCGGCGCGCCGGTCGGGATGTCGAGCCCCAGCTCCGGCACGGTCAGCGTGCCGCCGGGCGTGCAGTCCACCCGCAGCGTGCCGAGGCCCGTCGCGTGGTCGTAGCCGCAGTGCACGAAGACGTCGCAGACCGCGCCCTCGGGCCGCTCGATGAGCGTGACCTCGCGGAAGATGCCCGGCAGCCACCACATGTCCTGGTCCTCCAGGTAGCTGCCCGACGACCACTGGTGGACCCGCACCGCCAGCACGTTGCCGCGCGGCCGCAGGCGCTCCCCGACCTCGAACTCCACCGGCAGCCTGCTGCCCTTGAAGGTGCCCAGCTCCTCGCCGTTCAGCCACACCCGCGCGCACGAGTCCACCCCCTCGAAGCGCAGCACCGCGGCCCCGCCCGGCCAGTCGTCCGGCAGGTCGAAGGCGCGCAGATGGTCGCCGGTCGGGTTCTCCGTCGGCACGTGCGGCGGATCGACCGGGAAGGGGTAGCGGACATTGGTGTACGCGGGCCGGCCGTAGCCCTGCAACGGCCAGTGCGACGGCACCGGCAGCACGTCCCAGTGCGAGGCGTCGAACCCCGGGCGGGCGAAGGACGCGTCCTCCGCCTCGGCCGTCGCGGACAGCCGGAACCGCCATGCGCCCCCGAGGTTCAGCCGGCGGGCGTCCGACACCGACCACCACGCCCGCGGCGGGAGCGCTCCCGTGCCGGGCGACACGTCCTCGTAGTAGGGGAGTGTGCCGGGCGCCGGCGCCACATCCATCGTGCTGCTCCTCGGCTGGATCGACCACACCGCGCACGCTCCGCGCCCGCGCACTGCCTGCCGGACCGATTCTGCTGAGGAGGCGGGTCCGGCGCCAGACGTATCGGCGTCGTATCGCGTCACGTGCGCGGGGCAGGCGCGGCGCCGCGCCCGCGGCTGGGGACGCGGTGCGACCGCCCGGTCGCGCAGGGTGTGCAGGGGGCGTCCGTACGCGCGGCGGGGGCCGGACGCCAGGACGGCGTCCGGCCCCCGCACCGGGGCGCACGGCTCAGATGCCGTCCACCTTGAACGGGTCGTGCTCCGCGAGCAGCTTGTCGAGCCGGGCCTGATCCACCCGGCTCGTCACCTGCCCCACCTCCTGGCGGTCGCGCACCACCTTCGACAGCGTGAACGCCGAGGTCACCACGTAGAGCAGCCCCACCGCGAGGAACGCCCGAACCCACGCCCCCACCGGCAGGTACGCCACCCCCACCACCATCGCGCCGAGCGACAGCGAGAACGAGACCGCCGCCTGCACGGCGAACGCCGTAGTCGTCTGCTGAGGAATCACCTTCGTCATGCCCCCACTGTCCGCCCCCTGTGACCCGCCCCACATGAGTACCGCTACTCATCCCGCCTGAGCCCCCCGCCGCCCCCGACCTGAGCCCGGCCCCCCACGACCGCCCGCCCCACCCCGGGGTGCGAGCGAACACCCCCCGAGGTGCGGTATCGTTCTCATGCGCGGTCAGCCCCGGGGGTCCACCCCCGAAGCCGATCAAGCACCGGGACGTGGCGCAGCTTGGTAGCGCACTTGACTGGGGGTCAAGGGGTCGCAGGTTCAAATCCTGTCGTCCCGACGGTGCGGAGGGGCCCGCTGACCTGGTATTTTGCCAGGTCAGCGGGCCTCTCTCATTTATTGAGAACGATAGTCGTCTGATGACCGGTCAGTAGCTGGGGACCCCTTGGGGACCATGGCTCTAAAAAACCCGCAGGTCAGAGGCTGTTTTGCTGGGGACCATGATCACGTCGTTCGGCTGCGGATTGTGCGGTTCCTACAAGCGGCGGCGGGTTGCTGACATGCCGGGGGAGGGGGGCGGCAGTCCGGGGGACGGGGTCAGGTGGTTGCTGAAGGTGCGGCCGGCGTTCATGACGGCTTGCAGGTCGGGGTGCAGGTAGCGCTGGGTGGTGTGGAGTGAGCCGTGTCCGGCGATCAACCGCAGGACGTGCAGGGGTACTCCGGCATCGGCCATCCATGTCAGGCCGGTGTGGCGCAGGTCGTGTCGGCGTAGGTGCTCGTAGCCCAGGGAGTTGACGACCTCGTCCCAGTGGGTGGCGTCGCGCAGGACAGCGGTGGTGATGCGGCCGCCGCGGGGGCCGGTGAACAGGCGGGCGTCGGGCTTGTCCCGCAGGGTCAGGAGGCGTTGGGCCACCATGGGACGTATCTCTTCGATGAGGGGGACGCGGCGGGCGGTCTTGCCCTTGGTGTTCTTGTCGGCGAGGCCGCCGGGGGAGGGGGTGGTCTGGCGTCGCAGGATCCAGATCCAGTTCCTGGTGTCGATGTCCTTGACCCGTACTCCTGAAACTTCCCCGATGCGGGCGGCGGTGCAGGCGGAGAAGGTGACCACGTCGCCCCAACCTGTGTACTGCTCGTGGGAGCGGGCGACCAAGGCCGCGGCGAGCTCTTGCAGGGCCGCCCAGTTGCGCAGGGCGAGCGCGCGCGGGTCGTCGAGTTCGTCCTCGGCGAGCTGGTACTGCCGCTGCCAGCCCCTGATGCGCGCGGGGTTTGCAGTGATCAGCCCGTCGCGTACAGCCTGCTCCATGACGCGCACCAGGACTGCCAGGGTGTTCTTGACCGTCGAGCGGCCCTCGCCGTCGGCGATCCAGGCGTAGGTGGTGCGGTCGACAGCCCCGTTGGTCACCATGGTCACGGGCAGGTGGCCGAGCGCGGGCACGACGCGCAGCCGCCAGCCGGCCAGGTAGGGGTCGGTCGTCTTCGGCTCCAGGCCGCGAAGGGCCAGTGTCATATGGGTGTTGCCGTATTCGGCGAGGGTCTGGGTGGCAGCGGTGGGGTCGATCCCGCGGGCAGCCGACGTGTGAAGGGCGTCGAGCCACTCCTGCGCGGCTTCCTCCGTCTGGTGGGACTGCGAGAGCGACGTGCGCCGCTTGGTGTGGGGGTTGGCCCATCGCACGCGGGCCCTGTAGGGGAGGCTCCGGTCGGGGCGGTGCTCGATGTCAGCCGACAGCGGGACGGCGATAGGCAACTCGTGGACGTAGGGCAATCAGGCCGCCCTTCGCCGGGCACCAGGCGTCGTGCGACGTTCGTCCAACCACGTCTGCAGGTCGCCTGCGTCATAGAGGACGACACGTTCGGACAGGCGGATGAACGGCGGACCCTGCGGTGGCTGTTCGGTCCGCCACCGTCGCACCGTGGACGGATCGACCCGCAGCAGGCGGGCGACCTCCTCGGTGGTCAGCAGCGGTGAGGTCCGCAGCCTTGCCAGGACGGCTTCGGCGGGGTGCGGGGGCGCGCCCGTGTCAGTTGTTGGTATGGCGGAATCCTGCGGCAATGCACTTCCTCGATGTCGGCTTCAGGAACAAGACCCGGCGGTGGGCGGAAGCCCTTCCAAGTCCAGCCAGGCGGTGGCTGTTCTCCGCGGGAGAACAGCCACCGGCTGAACCGGGGTCTTGTTTCCATCTTCATCAAGAAATACGTTTTGCCTGACGGCATTTTCCGTGTTATCAGCTCATCGGAAGGCTGTTGTCAGTCGACCGGGCACTCGCAGTGTGCCAGCGGGGCACGTCGCGGACGGAACTGGTAAGCGCGCACGTGATGCCGAGAGGAGGGCAGTTGGGTGCCTCAGAGCGATGAGTGGGCGCGGCGTCGAGGAGGGAGTGGCAAGCCACCTCAGTCGAGACAGAAGGCCCGCACGCCGAGGAAGCTCTGCGGGGCAAAAAAGAGCAACGGCTCCGGAGGCCGCGATTCTATCCGAAGTTTTCGCAGGTCAGAGCGTCATCTGACGCTTTGTCATGCGTTCTGCGCCACAAATGCGCCACGCGCTCCGACGTCATATCTGATTTTCCGTCAGGTAGTTCTCTTCCGGTGGTCCCGGGTCATGTATACCCGGCCGGTGCCCTGGAAGTCTCGCCTTTGCAGTCGATGTGAGGCAACGCGGAGCGGCCCCCAGGCAAGGGTGATCACTCGGTGTGACGTCCCTGGCCTCCCGTGGAGCGTCTACCTGGGCTGATGCATGCCTGCGGCCCTTGTGAGGGGAGTGCGGTTGGTGCTTTCGCGCCGGTGTGTGCTTCTGCGCGCCCGAGGGAGCGGGGGCGTGGGTGGGCAGTCCTTTCTTCTCGACGTGAGGGGACTGGCATGGTGCAGCAGTTGGTGCGGGGTGGGATGTCGGCGACGGGTGGCGGTCTGGTGATCGGCCGGCAGCGGGGGCGGGAGTTCCGGCATGACACCCCGGTGGAGCGGGGTCGGGGTGTGGCGTCGGTGGCGGGGGAGTTCGGTGCGGAGCTGGCGCGTGCGCTGCGGGCGAGCCTGTTGCCGGCCGGGCAGGGTGTGTACGGGTTGCGGGGGCCGTCGGAGATGACCTGGTACGCGTTCGCCACCGCCTACGCCCGGGACCGGTGGGTGGGTCGGGCGGCGACCACGCGGAACAGTACGAGCGAGGCGTTGACGCTGGTGACGCGGTCGATGCTGTGGGACATTCCCGGTCGGCCGGGCGAGGCGGTGCTGCACCGTGCGCTGCGCTCGTGGGCGTTCGTGGTGCCGGGGGCGGAGGCGCGGGAGATACCGGCGCAGGACCGGCTGGTGCTGGCGTGGGTGGCGAAGGCGTCCCGGCCGCTGATCGACCTGTATGACCCGGCCGTCGCCCGCGGTGTGCTGGAGGCGCTGTCGCTGAAGCGCGACGGAGGTCCCGCGGCGCCGGACACGGTGAGCCGCAAGCGCCGGATACTGGTGAACGCCCTGTATCACGCGATCGAGCAGGGGGAGCTGGGCAGCACCCGCTGGCCCGGATCCGCTGGCGGGCACCGAAGCAGGCCAGCGCGGTCGACCCACGGGTGGTGGTCAATCCCCAGCAGGCCCGGGACCTGCTGGCCGCGCTGTCCTACGTCGGCGGGTTCAAGCGCGCCCGGGGGCGCCGGCTGGTCGGACTGTTCGCGGGCATGTACTACGCCGGGCTGCGCCCGGAGGAGGCCGTCGCGGTGACCCTGGCGGACTGCACCCTGCCCGTCAGCGGCTGGGGCCGTCTGGTTCTGCACCGTACCCGTCCGCAGGCGGGCAAGAGGTGGACCGACAGCGGCGAGATGCACGACGACCGCGGCTTGAAGAGCCGCCCGCCCGGAGAGGTCCGCATCGTCCCCCTCCCACCCCACCTGGTCGCCATCTGGCGCGACAGCGTCCGGACGTTCGGCACCGCACCCGACGGGCGGTCACCGAACGCGGCACCATCCTGGGCTACACCACCATCCACCGCGCCTGGAAAGACGCCCGCACCCTCGCCCTGCCCCCCGAACTCGCCGCGACACCGCTCGGCAAACGCCCCTACGACCTGCGCCACTCCGCCCTGTCCACCTGGCTCGCAGCAGGAGCCGATCCCGCCGAAGTCGCCCAACGCGCCGGCAACAGCGTCGAAGTCCTCCTCACCCGCTACGCCAAATGCCTCTATGACCGCCAGTCCCTCACCAACCAGCGGATTGAGTCTCTTCTTTCCGCCTATGATCTGACGTCGGAATTCCAGTAGAGATGTACCGCGTGCCGAGTCCCCGCTTTGCGCTGGTCATCCCCAACCATCGACCCAGATCATGCCCGCCAGGGCATGATCTGCGTCAGGTACGGGGCGAAAATAGCGTCGAGATGGAGAGCACGGATAGGCGAAAATGTACATCGCGCCCTCCTTGAAGAGTTCGTTCAATGCTCGATGGACGGTTTCTGGCTTCCAGCTCCTGGCGTGGGCGAAGTCGGAGACGCAAGGTCCCTCTTCTTCGGGATCGAGCTTTTGGATCGCGGTTGCTATTCTTTGGGCCCGCCGACTAAGGTGAGCCAGTTCTGGAAACTCTCCACCTGTCAGGATTGTGTGGGTGTCCCGGCTTGGGATCCATTCGCCTGGGAAGGCCTTGTCCTTTTTGCTGAAATTGCATGAAGCGCAAGCTACGGCGAGGTTGTCTGCGTGAGTCGCGCCGCCGCTGCTGCGTGCCAGCACGTGGTCGAGTGTGGCGCGTCGTCCTAGGAAGTCGGCCTCTGACAGCGCCGCCCGCCTATCCGGGTGCAACGTGGCCTGGCCGCATGGACGGTAAACATCTGTGCCGCAGAATGTGCAGCGCAGCGGTCCGGCGGAAAATTGTCGATGAAGTCTGCATGGGTCCTGGGATCGCCCTGCTCGACGCGGGTTTTCGAAAGGGACGATCGGGTTTTCTTCGTTCCAGTTCAAGTATTCTCCGGAGAACAATTAAATCTCCTGGTCTTTGGGATCCGGGCATGCTTGACAGGGCTCGTTCCTGCTGGCTCGTTCGCCGTGCCGGCCAGGGCTCATATCGGTTGACACCGAGAGAGGTAGCCGTCTGTGCTGGTCGGTTCAAATTCTGGCGCCTTGCGAGGGTTACACGATGTATTCCTCCATGAGTTGCGCGAGATGCATGATCGCCGGCCAGGTGGTCGGGCTGTCGGTGTGGGTGCTGAAGCGGCGTTGTGCATGGACGTACATGGCCCAGTCGGCGGGGTCGTCGCCGGCCTGGAGGAAGGCTGGGACGATCTCGAGGGTGGCGGGGTTGGCGCAGGTCCAGGTGCGGTTGAGTGGCTGGGCGGGGTCGAACTTGGTTACGCCCAGGGGCGTTTGGTTCTGGTCGGAGCGTGGGTTGATTCCCCAGTAGGCGCGTTCGCCGATCTGGGTGAGGCCGGAGAACCGGCCGTGGAGCGGTGTGCCTTTCTCGTCCCAGGTGACGCCGAAGGCGCGGGGGACGGCGCGGCGGTCGTCTGCTTCTCGGAGCCGGATGATCCTCAGTCCCTTGTGGTCGTCGGGTGCGTGGAGTGTGGGCGGCCGGTCCGGGTTTTTCAGGCTGACCCCGGGGAGGATCATCTGGTCGGGGGTGAGGTGGCTGTCCTGGAGCCAGGGCCAGATGTCGTCGTCGCGCATGCGGGCACCGCGCACCAGCAGGAGCCGGTGGGTGTGGGAGTCGAGGGCGAGGGCTTGGTGGATGAAGTCGGCCAGTGCGGCCCTGGATTGGTAGACCGAGATCCTGCCGCGGCCGGTGACGAGGGCCTCGGGTAGCTCGGCGAACGGCATGAGCGGCTCGACGCGCTGCTTTGTGCTGGGCATAAGCTGGGCGGTGGGAGCGGCGTCCGTGCTCTGGCGGACAAGGATCGGTACGACGCGGTCACCTGCGGGAGCCAGCCAGATGGTGAGCAGTTCGAAGGGGTCGCTGTCTTCGATGCCCCGGGGCTTGGGGAGGGTCGGCAGGTGTCCTGCTTGGCGGAGGGCGTCTTTGAGGGCTGATGCGGTGCGTTCGATGTCGGCGTTGGTGAAGTCGGTGCCGGGCAAGCGCCGTCCGAGGGCCTTTTCGCTGGGGTTTGCGGGGGCATCCGGGATGGGGCGCAGGCACTGGACGCGGCGGTTCACGGTGGGCAGGGTCTTCTTGAAGAGGGTTTTGGGGTCGCCTTGTCGTAGGCGGGCGAAGTAGGCGGCGCCTTCCATCTCGACGACGCAGGTGCGTGGTTCCTCGCTGCGCGGGAAGCTCTCGGCGATGCGGGTGGCTCGCTCGGTTTCGGCCTGCTGGTAGACGGTCCGGCGCTGGGCGGTGTCCATGTCGGCGGTGGTGGGGCGGGGGAGGCCGGCGGTGAGGTCTCCGGGATTGACGCGTTGCAGGGTCAGCTCGATGGGGCCGGTGTAGACCGCGTTGGAGTCCGTGGTTTCGGTGCTGGGGGTCAGTCCGAGTTTTTCGCTCGCGGCGAGTTGTACTGCTTGCCAGGTGCGGGTGGAGGTGGCCCATACGTCGATCGTGTAGGTCGGTGTCTCAGGCGGTTGCGGACGCTGGAGGGCGCGCACAAGGGTGCGAGCTTTGGGCGCGGGTGCGAGGTGTTCCAGGCCGAGGGCGGCGAGGTGCTCGCCGAGCTGGTCGAGGACTTCGAGGTGGTCGCAGGGCTGGAAGCCGGTGCCGACCGGATGGTCGTGGCTTGCCGTGGCGGTGTCGCCGGGTGTTTGCGGGCTGCGGTAGGTCATGCCGGTGCTGTGCACGAGGTGGGCGGCGAAGGGCTGGGCGGCGGCCGTGGTGGGATCGGTCCGAAGCTGTTCGAGGTCCGGGGCCGGGTGGCGGCTGAGGCGGGCGAGGATCTTGGCGACGCCGGGCGCCCAGGCCCAGCCCGATTCTCCGTAGCGGGGAATGGTGAGGGTGCTGTGCAGGAGCATGGGCCGTTCACGGCGGTGAACGAATCCGTCTGCGGCCATCAGTAGGACGGTTGCGTTGGTGTCGCCGCGGCCCTTGCGGGGGACGTAGCTGACCGGGGCCGATGCGAAGCGGGACATCGTCAGGTCGGCGTGCAGATGTACGCCGGGTTTGCCGGGCACGGTCTGCAGGTGGAATGTGATCGACTCGGCGCTGGTGCCGGTGGCGCCCCGCTTGTCCACGAGGGGTTCGGGGACGCCGAGGTAGATCGTGCGTTGGCCGTCACTTCTCGTGGGCCCGAGGAGCACGGTCCGCGGCTGACCGTGCAGCACCAGTCCGGTGCGTGTGAGGTGTTCAGCGACCAGGCTGGGCAGCAACTTGAAGACTTCGGGGGCGGGGCGTGCGGTGCCGTTGGGGTGAAGGGCGTGGTCGGCGAGGTCGAGGTCGTCGGGGACCCAGTCCAACTGGGCGGCTTCGGATAGTTGGGTGTACCAGTCGCTGCCGGGAGGAGGGGCGGCGATGTTGGTGGCGGCCCATGCGTCGAGAGCGATCAGGAGCAGATCGGGGTCGACGGGGGCGCTGGCGCGCAGCCAGGCAGGGTCCCGGGGGTTCCCGCGGACGGCGGTGATCGCCGGGTCGATGAGGGTGATCAGGTCGGTGAGGGAGCGGGTGGGCAGCAGTTCGGGCCCGCTGGTCTTGCGGGTGCGGCGGGCGGGGCGTTCGTTCCAGGCCCGCTCCAGCAGGGTGAGCCAGGCGTCGGGGCAGCTGGCGCGGTAGCCGGTCGTCGGTAGGGTCGCACCGGGGGCGAAGGCGAGCGCGATCGGTCGGGCGTGTCGGTAGGTCGGCATCAGTGCAGTCCCCAGTCGAGGGTGTCCAGGAGGCGGGAGGTCAGGCCCCAGCAGGCGTGGGCGAGTGCGTGGTCGCGGCGTTGCGCGGCGGTGGCGTCGGGACCGGGGTCGGTCAGCCATCCGTGCAGGAGTTTCTGGGCAGCGACGATGACACTGGTGCGTTCGGTGTCGGGAGCCGTCTCGTCCAGGTCGGCGGTTCGCGGCGCAAACGCGGCGTCGCACAGGTAGACCAGGACTTTCTCGTTGCCGCGGATTCCTCGGCCCAGGGTTTGGTGCAGGGGCACCAGGAGGTTGCCCACGAAGGCGTTGCGTTCGGTCCGGTCGGCCAGGCGGCTGAACAGGACCGGCTCGCCCACCATCTTGCGCCAGCGGTTCCTCTCACCGTGTCGCAGTGTGCGGGCGATATCGCCCGGGGACGCGCCCGGTGCGGTCAGGTCGACGGGGTCGTGGAGACGGCGCATAGCTTCGCGGCTGAGGAGGGACAACGGGAAGGTCGCATCGTCAGCCGGCGGGTGGATACGGGCGAGGTAAAACACCGCGCCCAGAGCGGCGACTCGCCGCGCGTTGAGAATGTTGTGACCACGCTGCACTGCCCCCTCGGCCGCCACCAGGATGTCGGCACCGGTGGAGGCGAACGTGCCCAGGCGGCGGCGGGCGAGGCTGTAGGCGGTCGGTGGGTCCTCTTCGCGGATGACGTGCAGCGCTGTGTACCGGGTCTTGTGGTTGATGAACTCCGCGACTGTCTCAGCATCGCGCGTGCTCTGGACAGTGAACAGGACCTGCTGACGGTCTTCGGCAAGATGCTCGCGCACCTGCTCCAAGAGCGGTAGCAGTGCTCCTGGGCGCGGGGTGCAGATGCTGTCGGTGACCGCGGCGAGTGCAGCCTGCCGCCGCGCGGGGTTGCCACCAGTGCCGGAGACGAAGACAGGGCGGCCGTCTGCGTAGCGGGCCGGGCGGAAGAACATCCGGCTCTCCTCGAGGGCGGCCCGGGCCTTGGGCGGTTCCCGCAGGATCAGGCTGGGCGGGGTGTCCAGGTGGAATCTGGGAGAGGCCGGCATCCAGCTGGTCGCTGAAGCGAGAACCACGTTCGGACCTTCGATGCCTTCGGGGGCCAGGAGGTCGTGCAGGTGGTAGAGGAGCCAGCGGCCGACACCGCGCAGCCACAGCACGCTGAACGAGCCGCTGTCGCCTTCACGGTTGGCCTGCCACTGCAGCGCCATCAAGTTGCCCGCAGCCTGTTCGGGAATGAACGTCTGGAGGTCGCGGGGAGGCTGGTTGCTCCAGAAATCCTCCAGGCCGTCCCCGGGAGAGCTGGAAACCGCCGGGAGGAGCTGCGCCATGGTGAAGAACGATGCGGTGATCCTCGCGGTCCACAGGCCGGCCTGCAGGAGCCTGGCCAGTTCCTCCAGCCCGTCCGGAGTGGTGTCGTCCGGCGCCGGTCGATGCTTCGCCAGCCAGGCCAGGGCGGCCTCCTGGGCAGTGATTGTCGTTTCGTGGGTGGCGGTCATCGCCTGGGTGAGTTCCGCCCATGCTTCCGGGGGCGCTTGGAAGGGGTTGCTCAGCAGTGGCTCGAAGTGCTCCTCGAAGAACAGGTCTGCCTGGTCTTCCAGTTCGGTCTGCCCTTGCCAGTCCCGGCGTGCGGTGAGTCCGTGCAGGACCCGGGCCAGCCGGCGCAGCAGGCTGTATCCCGTGAATGGGCCCTCGTTGACGACATCGCGCAGGACCACGCCGGTGGACTCTAGGAGCAGTGTGTACAGCTCGGTGAGGGCTTGTTCGTGCTGGCGGGCGGCCCGGTTGATGGCTTTGAAGTCGGGGGTGAGGATGTCACGGCGCCAGGAGTGTTCGAGCTGGCGGTCGATCTGTGCCAGGACGCGGTCGCTCCAGCCCCGGCCGGGCTGGGTGAGGATCTCGTGCTGCAAGAAGCGGTCGTCGAACTGCTGCTGGACGGTGTCGGCCTCGTCGACCAGCAGCAGGTCGAGATGGTGCTGCGCTGCCTCGTACAGGCGCATGTCGGCGTTCGACGAAGGGGTGGCCATGGAAGCCAGGCCGGCCGGAGTGGTGACCCAGAGCTGTGCGTCGGTGCTGGCCCGGGCAGTGGCCTGGGACGGGCAGACGGCGAAGAGAGGGCAGTCCACCGTCCGCCTCGTGCCCACAACGGTGAGCTTGTTCTGGCACGGCCGTTCCTTACGAGGCAGGGGAGCGTGGTCGGGCCGGTTACTAGTGCGCAGATCCTCCAGGTAGCACTGGTCATCAGCGAAATCGGCAGCCGGGTCGTCTCCGTCGGGGAAGGTGGTGGTCCCGTCGTGCAGTTGCGAGCGCCAGTACCGCTCAGCGTGTTCCCCGGCGGTGTTGCGACCGAAGAAGGGAACGGCAGTGATGCCGAGCGCCCGCAGGAAGGAGACTTTTGCGTAGACGTCGCTACCTGATGAGAGCAGGTAACCGACCTTTCCTCCACGCCGTACGGCGATGAGGGCGAGCAGATCGAGGAGGGTGGATTTGCCGCTGTTCATCAAGCCGACCAGGCCGAAGACCCCGTCGATGGTGAAACCGTCAACCGGCCCCACCAATGTGCCGCTGACCGCGTCGACTGCGGCAAAGTCCATGTCCTCCAGGCGCTTGACGAAGTCCCGGTTGGTGATCTGCGGATGCTCGGCCAGCAGCGCGTCGAGCTGTTCCGCGGCCCAGTGAAGATCCTCGGACGTCACTGGCAGGGGAGTACGGGTTCGGGAACGGACCGGCTCTAGAACAGGGGGTGGCGGGTCAGGGGCGAAGGTTTCAGGGATCAGTACCTGTTCGACGCTGCCGTCGTCACGGCGGAAGTTGCACAGTGCGCCGGGCGGGGCAGGGGCGTGCAGAGTCGGTGAAGTGTATGGGGCGGGCTGCTCCAGCACCTGGCGGTAGACCTCGTGCCGGCCGGCAGCATACGGAGACGGACGACGGGTAAACACCGTGCCGTGCTCGACCTTGCGGCCCCGCAACTCACCAGGATCGAACCCGCGGACCTGCTCGGGCAGCCGCGCGTAGGTGTTGAGCTTCTCCCGCCAGGCACCGGACCGCGCGACCCCGCCCATCAACTGCCGCAAGGCCCGCACTTGCGGCTGCGACTGCTCGGACACAACGGCGTACGTCGACAGGACAGGCCACAGGGCACCGATGCCCTGCTCGGGCATGTGATCGGCCATGAACGACAAGCCCAGCTCCAGCGCGCAGAACTCGGCCGGCCTGAGCGAGCCCAGCAGAGGCCGGACAGCCTGGTCCGTGAGCTCCTTGACGAGGACCTTGCTCCATTGCGTGGAGTCCCTCATCGGGCCACCACCTGCAGGGCACGGCGGGTCACCTGGCGCACGAACTCCTCCTCGTTCAGGACCTCGATCCCGCTCACCCGCCCGTCCAGCTCACGCACCAGGTCCGTGCGATATCCGGGGACCTTGTCACGGTGCATGGGCAGCACGATGATGCGCCGACGCGCCATGATCCGTGCGTCGCTGCTGAACCCCCGTGCCAGCTGAGTTGGGCTGGCGCAGTCCTTCGCGTCGATCACCCAGCGTTCCACGGGGTGGCCGGGCGCCGACGGCACAAAGGTGACCGCACTGTCCCAGGCATCCAGTAGCGGCCACGCCTCCACTTCGACCGCTGATGGTGGTAGCTCGGCCAGTCGGTCCAGGATCCGTGTCTCGACCAGTCCCGGATCGTGGAAGAACCGGCGGGTGGCACGATGCTGGAGCCAGTAGCCATCCAGAGTCTCGAAGGTCTGCGTGCCGGTGGGCCCGGTACAACCAGGCGTCGGGCAGTTGCCCACCGCGCCATCAGCGGGATTGCCGCACCCTTGGCAGACTGCCAACCGCACCTTCCCGGGCTCGGGGCGGAAGGTGTAGGCCGTACCGAGAAACTGCCGGATGAACAGCTCTCCTGACGCCTCCGCAGCCGGGAAAATTCGTGCCAACGCCAGGACCCGTCGGTCGCTCAGAACTGGCTCCGCGATCAGCAGACGACGCAACCGCACGTAGTTCCGCGGAACCTCACGCTCACTGGTCCCGTTCCGCTGGGCGCAGGTGACCAGCGCGCGAAACGTCTGGTTCTGCACCAACTCTGCTTCCACGTCGGCATGACCGGCGAGAGCAGCAGCCTCCTCCGCGAACTCCGAAAGCTCATCACCATCCAGAAGGACCGCAGTCAGATCGCCCTCAGCCAGGGACAACCCCACTGGCCAGGTCGACAGCGGAACACGGCAGTGTGCGAACAGGTTCAGATCGTTGCGAGGCCAGTTGAGCCCCGCGACCCGGCCCATCCACCACAACCGGCGACGGGCGGCCCGCCAAGCCTGTGGGAGAGCGGGGCCGTCTTGCGTCGTCGACTGGAGCGGAGTCCCGTCTTGGACTCGCTGGTGATCGAGCCGGATCCGCGCCAACCCGGCGCAGAGCATCTCGAGCGTTGTGTAGTCCTCATTAGCCTGCAGAGTGCTGGACCTGTGAGAGACCTTTACGTCGAAGCTCTCTTCGCCACCTGGCGAGTCGATCTTGCCGGCCAGGTAAGCAGGCGGCAAGGCATTGTTGTCGGACTCAGCCCTTGCAGGCGGAGTAGGGGGTGCCACGGGGAGGCGATCCGCTTTCATAGTCGCCACTCCTACACCTAGGCACTGACAATCCACCGCCGAAGTCACCCACACGGCTTAAATGGCGCACATGTTTTCTATTTATGTGGGCGGCGGCCATGTGGAGGAGGACGCGCGAAGCGCTGACGCAGGTGACGCTGTGGGAGATGCCCAGCCGCCCGAGTCAGGACACCATCGGACGAGTGGAGTTGGGAGCAATCCGCTGCGGAGAATTTCATTCGCGGTATCGAAGCAGGTCAGGCTCCCGGGGCCGGACCTGTCTGTCCTGGATGGGACCGCTGGTCGCCGATTGTGATGGGGGACCTCTGATGAGGGATCGTTCGGGCGAGGCTTCCGTCTCCTGTCCGTCTGCCTTGGTGATCGCGATGGGTAGCGATGGGCGGGCTAGGAATTCTTGGGGCAGGACCCGCTGGGATCGATGATCCGGGTGCCAAGGAGGTGTCTCTGTGCCGCAGAGGGAGGTACTGGGGCTGGGCGGTGCTCGCGGCCGTGGTGCACAGCGTTGATCGACGAGGTGGAACGAGCCGTCGCGGGTCGGTTATACGGCGAGGCTGAGGAGCCTGGCGCGGGTGAGGGCGACGTACAGCATGCGGTGGGTCTCTCTGGTGTGGTCCAGTCCCGCTCGGAGTGCTTCCCGGTCGGGCTCCTCCAGGTGGACTCCCACCCTGTCCCACTCCCTGCCCTTGGCCTGGTGGCAGGTGAGGCCCGGGACCAGTTGATCGTCGGGGAGTCGCAGGCGTGCGCGGAGGTTCTCCAGGCGTGCGATGTGCGTTCGGTCGCGCTTTGGAGCCTTGCGGCTCGACTCCGTGGCGATCGTGGTGTTGAGGGCGTTCCTGACCGCATCGAGGTCCTCATCTCCTGCGAGAGAGTCCAAGATCGTTTGCAGTCGTGGTTGCAGTCGTGTGATCGCTTGGCTGTCGGTGATGCCCAGGGCGGTCAGTGCGTCATTCGCGAAGACGGCGCCGATACCGAATGCGCGGTCGGTCATGAGGCTGAGGAGTAGCGTGGTGGCCGCCTCCTGGAACTGCCCGCTGGGCGAGCGGATCGCGAGGGGAAGGACGCGTGGGTCGGTATCCCACAATGCGTCCCATTTGCGCGCGAGGACCACGTTCACCTGTGACACGTCGCCGTCGTCGACCACCGCGGGCTCTTTTCGGCGCAGTCGCCTGGTCAGCAGCCGCTGGGGTTCGTCTGTGAAGCGGAAGGAGGCGTGGAGGGATTGCCGCGTGAAACCCTCATGGTCCATGAGGATCGGTACTTGCTCCGGACGTGCTCCTCGGAATCCGTAGAGGGCTTGCCAGGGGTCTCCAACCAGGGTGACGGCGAGGCCGGCGCGCGCAGCGAGGGTGACGACCTGGAGGTCGAGGAGGTTCGCGTCGAAGATCTCGTCGATGATCAAGGACCTGACGGACCGCGTCAGGAAGGTGGCCAGCTCCGTGCGCACGGTATGGCTGTCCAGGGCTGCTGCCAGCACCGAGCGTACGTCTTCGTGGGTGCACGTTCCTTCGCTGACCGCAGTCTCGAAGGCTTCCTGCTCAATGGTCGGGCCGCGGCGGGACTCTCTGACGATGCCGGGAGCGATCCGGTTGCCGTGCAGTTCGAGAACCGGCCGGTTGAAGGCGTATATCGAAGGGAGATGGGATTGCCATGAGTCGAGGACACGCAGTTCGAGGTGCCCGCCGGGCCACTGGAGCAGTTCGCTGCGCAGAAGGTGGTTGAGTAGCTGGTGCACGAGGGTGTCGAGTGTGACGATGCGGTGCGGCCAAGCGAGGGCCGTTGGCCCCCAGTGTTCGAGCACACGGTTGCGTATCTCGGCTGTCGCTGAGCGGGTGAAGCTGACAGCTATCACGGCCCGATGGTCGGCTGTGCGTGCGAAGCGGTGCAAACCGAATCGCTGGGCTGAGACCGTGGTCTTGCCCGATCCCGGGGGCGCCTCGACGTACAGGCGCGCCTGCGGGCTTCCCACTGCCAGAAGCTGCTCGCGACTGAGATCAATACGCGGGTCAGGAGTGGCCATCGCGGCCCCATTCCTGCATGGTCGGGTTCGTCGGCCAGGATCCCGGGCGGCGCGGGTTCGCCGGCGGCCATGCCCCAGGCCGTATCGGTGGAAGCGGCGACGCGACGACGGGTACCGGATGGGCCGGAGCATCCCAGAGTTCCATGCCCTCGATCCACAGCGCAGCCGACACCGTGTCTTCAGGTTCCGGCTCGTCTTCCGAAGCGTCGAGGTCCTCCCAGTCATCGGTCCACATGCTGATCGAATCGGACCCACCCGGCGTGGGGAAGTCGACATCGTCGGTGTCGTCCACCCACCACGCTGCGGGATCCGGGATGCCGAAGGGTTCCCTGTCGGCTACCGCGTCGGCGGGGACGTCGGAATTTTCGGTGGAGGTCGGAGGGTAGAGGAAGTCGAAGAGCTGCTGGATGTGATCAGGGACCCGGACCGGTAGTTGAGCATCGTTGGCGTCCATCAGCCTGCCGGCGAGAGCCAGGGCGAACTGCGCTTTCTTCTTGGCTCCAGGACCAGCAGGAGCATCGTCGGCTCCACCCTTGCCCTTGCGTCGGCTCTTGAAGATCTCGTGGATGGCTTCTGGAGTGATGTCCCAAGGCGTATCCAGACCAACGTCGTCCAGAGCGTCGGCTATGAGGTCTTCGTTGCCCTCAGTGATTGCCGGCTCCAGCGTTGGGTGGCTGATGAAGGCGTCGACGACCATGGGATCGTGGTTCGGGATCCATTTCGGCTTGCGGGGTTCGGCTTCGAAGGGGAGATCGCTGTCGGTCAGCACTGCCAGCTTGGAGCACAGTTCGGCGCCCCGGCTGGCCAGGAGGTGGACGGCCCACTCGCCGACCTTGGTCCCCACCGGCACGATGCTCAGAGCATCGACGAACGCCTCTTTCACGGTGTCGGATCCCGCCCACGCCCGGCCGAATTCACGCAGGATGGCCGCCTCGGTGACGCCTTCGACCAGGACGAGGCGTTCAGCAAACAGGGCGGCGGACCGGCTGGCGTCCAGATGCAGCCGCGCCATCCGCAGGGTCGCCGCCCGATCCTTCGCCGGCACGACGGTGGCCACGGCCCGGCAGACCCGGCCGTGATCGGTCTGGCGCACCACTATGAGGTGCTCGGGGTCGCAGGAGGTGATGACATCGGTGGCGTGACTGGACAGGATGACCTGCAGCTCGGGCCTCGTCTTCACAGCCCTACGCAGATACCGGGTGAGAGCGTGCTGCAGTTGGGGATGCAGGTGCGCTTCAGGTTCTTCGATAACGACGGTGGCGTGGAAAGGGGTTGCCGGAAAGAAGGAGTCCTCCTCCGATTCGGCTTCGGCCTGGGCCTGGACGAGGCGCTCGCGGATCCGCTCCTGCTCTACCTCCGTGAAGAGGTCCTCGGCAGAGGGCTGCTCGGAGTCGGCCGCCGGGGGCTCGGAGGTGTCCGGTATGGCAGCTAGGGTCACAGCGATGTGGAGGAGGTTGACGTATCCGAGCCCGGACACCTCCAGTGGCCGGGCCGTCGTACGCCCTTCCATCACCGCAAGCATCAGCTCCAGGACGCGTGCCAGGTATGCGTCGTCAACCACCTGCCCCCTGATATAGGGCCACTGAGCGTTGACGCCGGCCGACAGAGTGGTGAGGTGGCCGCGGATCCGCTCCTCAAGAGCGTCGATGATGTCGTCCTTGGCCAGCTCCTCGAGCAGATGGGACGCGCGGACCCGAAGGGGAACCAGGCTCCGACTGCCGTTGAGACGTTGCTGCTGGGCTCGCAGGAGTTCGATGAGGATCCGCGCTTCACGCCGGGCCAGCTCGTCCAGCGGGTGACGCCAGGCCGGCAGGTAGATCAACTTGAACGGGTCGAGTTCCTGCCCGACGCCGTGCAGAGGGTCGACCTTGGCGGTAACCGTGCCCATCTTGCGGTTCAGCGAGACGCTCCACCTCTTCGCGACCGAGCCCTGGCTCCGGTAGTGGCTCTGGAACAACTGCTGCCCCAGGCGCCCCTCAGTCGCCACATCCGCCCCAAACGAATACTCGATATCTATGCTGCGAGCGACATCCCTGGGGCCGAGGGCGGCTGAGCTGTGCCGCGGGAACGCGGGAAAACGGCTGGGATGGGCAAGGTACAAGGCATCAGCGAGGGTGGTCTTCCCGGCGCCGTTGGCCCCGATCAGAACGCTGAACCGCCCAGGCAGCTCACAGACCAACTCCCCCTCGGCGCTGGCACGCAACCCACTCACCTTGATCCGACTTAGATACATCCCGACCCCCAGGGCAGCCGTGCGAACCACTGGAAGGTCATCATCCCCGGCTACTCCGACATCGGGCACATGCTTTCCGGGCCAGAAGACCCAGCCCCGCGCTTCACGGGCATGGCGTTGAGATCCAGCACGGTGATCTTCTCGGCGTGCCCGCGGCGAGGCTGCTCAGAAGCGCCATGCTGCGCCGGTAGGCGATCGAAACTGTCCTGGAATGGCGGGCCTGGGCGTCGGCATGGCCATGCTCTCGTCCTCCCGGGGCCAGCCCTGGCGATCAGCTTCACCTGGTAGGCGACCGCCGCTCGAAGCCGTTACCGATCTGCCGCCCATCGTGGTTAGCGACCTGTTCGGCGTTCATCCCAGTACCGCCTTCGGCTGGGTCCGTTACGCCCAGGGCAGCAGGGCCGCCTACCTCGCTGCTGGTGCGGAATCGGGACCTACGACTCGATGAGGTGGACCTGTCCGGCGTGGGTGAACCATGCGATCTCTCCGCCGAGCACATCCTTCACCATCCACGCGAGGTTCTCCCGACCACCGACACTAATGTCGAAGGGGTCGCTCAACTCCTCGCCGACAGTCGCGGAGATCGACCGGATCTTGGCCGCCGGCTTGCCGCTCAAGGCCAGGACGACTGGCGGGTCGAACGAACGAGTGACTCGATGGAACGGAGTCAGAACCTCCGTCGTTGGGTTGATCTCCCCGTGCTGGAGGAGGTCCATGACCCGGAGCCAACCGTCGCGCGGGTCCTGGACCTCCAACGCATAGTTGAGCACGGGTCCGCTCAGTGCGCCCGACAGCAGTTCAGAGAGATCCATATGCAAGTCCTTGACCACTGGAACACGCGGGGTCATCGAAATCTGGATCTTCATCAACCGCCCCTTGACGTCCTTGTCAGTCGGGGATCGCATCTCCAGGATGATCAAACCGTATGTATCGGCGATCTTTCGGGCGCCTAGTTGAAAGCCCTTCACATGGACCAGGACGCCTGTCGTCGGCACGTCGTCGAAGCTGACCTCTTCGACAACTCCCTTGAAGGCAAGCGCATCGTTCTGCTCCAGCGAACGGCTCTTACGCCGACACTCGAAGACGACCCGGTGCGCATGCCCGGACTCGGTCGTGAACTCCCACAGGACATCGATCTGGTGAGGCGAAGCCCGACCAGGCAGGACCAGGTCGTGCTCAAGGCGTGTCGTCGTCACCAGCGAGCGTTCTGCGATGCGCTCGACGAGGAGCCGCGTCACCTTCTCGTAGTCGGTCGAGCTCATTGAGTCGGTGCTGTCAGCCATCTGCGCTGCCCCTACAAGCTGCTTGGAATAGGTGATCAGCGGCAACTTACTCTCCTTCCGATCCCGCTGAGCGGGCCTCTCGACGATGGACCAGATGGACCGAGGCGGCTGCGGATCGGGACGCATAGCGCAGGGCAGGAACGGTTCACACCCTCTACCTGGAGGAATTCACCCACCGACTCGCCGGCGAGTGGCTCACCTACCGCCACCACCGCTGGCCAGCATCGACGAACCCCTATCTCCTCGTCAGCCAGAAGACCGCCCTCGACCCGGATCTGTGCCGTCAGGAGCCGGCGAAGCGGGACCAGAAGTTGCGACGCGCCGCGGCCGGGGTTTCGGGCTCAGTTGGCGCGGACCGGCTCGGCTCCGTGCCGTGATGTTGCCCGAGGACGGCAGTTCGCACCGCTGCCCAGTCCTCGGTCCGCCACCACTCGAAGAGGCCCATTGCTGGAATCACCGGATGCTGGAGCGCGGCTACGAACTCGGGGCGCTCGTACACCTCCTGCTTGCGCTGCGCGGGGTCGAGTTTGTGCTGGTGGTTGACGACCAGGGTTCCACGAGTGACCGGCTGGTTGGGGCGCAGCTTCGGCCAGGTGCTCAGGTGGCGCTCAAGATCGGCCACCAGCGCTTCCTTCGCCTGGCCGCCTTCGGACTTCACTTCGACGAGGCGTGCCTCTCCGCCCCAGATGGCGAGCAAGTCCGCTGACTTCGTGCCCAGCTCCTCATCCAGGTCAGTAATGTCAAAGCCAGCCGCGCGCAGAACGACCGCGACGGCGTCGACTAGCGTACTGCCGGTGCCGAACAGCAGCCCGGACCGGACCGGCTCCGCCGCATCCTTCGCTGCCTTCTGCTCGGCTTCCAGCCGGACCTTCTCGGCGGCGTAGTGGCTCTCCAGTTCCTCAAGTGCAAGGCGTGCCGAGGACTCGGCGGTCGTCTCTAGGTCGGGGTTGATGCTGTGCGGGGAACGGACTCGGCGAAGAGCTTCTGGGACGTGCGCGGGCAGGGCACGCTGGACGAGCCAGCCGACCACGGCGTTCCAGTTGATCCCGTCCGGGACGATGTACCAGATCTGCTTGCCGTCGTTGGGCATCCAGCGGGCTACGACTGGTTCACCGAGTGTGTCCACCAGGATGGGAACAAGCTCGCCCTCCGGCTGGTAGACGGTGGTACCTGACAGCCCTTCTGCCGTCACCGGCCGAGGGGTCATAGCCCACCAGGGACCGTCATCTGAACTGTTGCGGATGCGGAGCGCGAGGTCATGGTCAACCGGATCGAGGCCCGGGGCTAGCGTGATCTCCGAACTGGTCCCGAGGCGCTTGCCGGCGATCGAACCATCGAAGTTACGGAAGTACACGCTGGCAACGTCGCCACCGAAGATCGAGTTCCTCGGCTCGCTGTTCGCGTCGCCCATCGTGGCGATGATCAATGCCTTCTCGCCACGTGAAGCTGCTCCGTCGAGGAAACGCGTGAACTCGTCCGCGCCCCGCCCGCTGAAGTGGCTCGGATTGATGGCCGCAGCGCAGGTACTGGTGTCCGCCCTGAGCCACCGAGGGTCGGCACCAGCCTTCTCCCAGCCGATGCCGTCGTACCTGTGAGCGGCTGCCCACAGTTCCCGGACGTGTTCGTGCGCGTCCGGATGGGGCTCCAGGAACTCGGCGGGGTTCTGGACACCGATGTGGACAGCGACGAGCCCGCTCGGGGCTGCGGAGTGTGCCATGCGATCACCGTAGCGCCGGCCGCTGTCAGCATGAGCGCATCGGTGGCAGGCGGTTCCAGATTCCGCGCCTTCCTGCCAGTACTACCGATCTTTCGACTCGACTCGAAGACCAAGCCGAAACCCGTACCAGACCCGCCCCCTTCGCCCTCCTCTGCATACGAGTTCACCTCGGGAGCCTTCATGATTCCTCGAACCCGCGCGCTTCTGTCCTTGATGACTCCAAGCACCGCAACCGCCTGTCCATGTTCCTCAAGGAGACGGTCCGCAGCGACTCCAGCCGTGCGCTCATCGACGCCATCGTCGCGGGCCTGTACGAGCAGTTCAGCGCCATCGACAAGATGACGAACAAGGCGGTGCACGCGAACGTCGCGATCGAGATCGCCAATCTGTGTGCTCTGAACACCTACATCGTCAGCGGCGAGATCGTCAGTCTGCACACTCTGTCCTCGGAGCAGCAAAGCGATCCGACGCAAACAGACGCGACTAGCGACCCGAAGCAGCAGACCGCTGAAGAATCGGCTGGTATGCCAAGCCCGTAACCGCGGCCGACGTGGTTCATTGAAGTATGCGTACAAGCACACGAACGCTCCGGTTCCCCCCGCGCCGGGGCGTTCGACCTGCCGGCAGCACCCCGCCTCAAGCGGCGGTCGCAGCAGCCGGACGGGACGGCGGCAAACGGGGCCGCGCGGACCGCGACCCAGGACCCAGGAGCGCCGCGACTGGCAACCGCACGGTTTCGTTTGCGACGCGAGGTCCAGCAGGTTCGCGGTCTGGGCCCCGAATCTGCGCACTGCTCTCCCGCCATGGCCTTGGTGAACCCGATGGGCGAGGCGCCGGACGACTTCGCCATCGAACTCGTCCTTGTCGATGACTCAGAGTGATCTGGATCAAGCTCTGCATCCGGGAGTCGAAGCTACTCCGGACACCAATTCCCACCTGTATCGGGGCCTGCGCACGCCGAACGCGATGCCGTGAGCCCATGTGGTGACCCTACAAAATTCGGCCCGTTGTGAGCCCGTATCCCAAGAGCAACGACCAACGGGACCTCTTGTGTTTACGGGATTCATTGCAGGTCACAGGCGTACACGTGAAGAACGCAGCCTACGGGCGAATGCGGTCCGCAGTGGTTCCCGTCGCGGAGGATGGTCGGTCGGTGCGCGGCTGGCGACCGCTTGATCTGCGGAAATGACAACGGGGAGCTCGCTCACTGCCCGTTTGTAGGGTCCTCACGCCGGAGAGAGCAACGGTCGGTAGACCGTGTGTGTTTTGGCAGGTACAAGGAAGGCTGTGACCGGCGTTTCCGCTGGTCAGAGCCTTTTTCCGGAGTGCCCCCGGCAGGATTCGAACCTGCGCACACGGCTCCGGAGCTTTCCGGAGTTTCCGCAGGTCAGGGCGTTATCTGACGCTTCATCATGCGCTTTGCGCCACAAATACGCCACTCGCTCGGAGCGGGAATCTGAGGCGCTGTCAGGTTGCCCAGTGTCGTTCGGTCACTCGGTATTGGTACCCCTCCCGGGTGCGCTGGCATCCCTGGCCGAGCCCGGCGTTGGGGGGCGTGAAGGAGCGCGATAGGGCACGCGTGCTTTCCGGTTGCGCTGGGTGACCTTGGTTTCCGCTGGCGGGATGGGGACACCGGCGGGTGGTGGTTGGGCTGTTCGGGGGGTGGTGTGGATGGCGGCTTTGGGTGGTGGGCAGTCCTGCCTCCTCGAGGTGAGGGGAATGGGCATGGTGCAGCATTTGGTGCAGGGCGGGTTGAGCGGGGTGGGTGGCGGGCTGGTGATCGGCCGCCAGCGGGTGCGGGAGTTCCGGCATGACGTGCCGATGGACCGTGGCCGGGGTGTGGCAGCGGTGGCGGGGGAGTTGGGTGCGGAGTTGGCGCGGGCGATCCGGGTGGGGCTGGCTCCGCCGTCTGGTGCGGGGCCTTATGGGTCGCGGGGTCCGTCGGAGCTGACCTGGTACGCGTTCGCTGTCACCTACGCGCGGGATCATTGGGTGGGGCGGGCGGCGACGACGCGCAATGGCGGCCCACGCCTTCAGCATGCTCATCGCGGTGTCGCAGGAGCAGAACGTGAAGCTCCGCGACATCGCCGCCGAACTGACGACGACCGGCTAGTTCGGCGCGTCGGCCCGGCTGACTCCCGAGAGCTGACGGCCATCACGGGAACAACCGTGCTCAACGCGTTCGCCCGGGGAAGACCTCGATCATGGACGATCACCAGAACACGGGGCCCGCGCCGGCGAACCGGCGCCCGGAGGGAATGAGCGACGCCACCGTGGAAGCGCTCGGAACCCTCTCGAAAGCGCTGGAGACAGTGGAGCGAGCCCGCGGCGCCCTGTTCGCGTTCCACCAGCTGACCGGAGGAGCGGATCTGCGCCTCGGTGAAGCGGTGGAACACCTGAGGGCGGCAGGCCACAGCGAGCAGGCCGACCTGCTGGAACGGGAGATCGTCGGCCGGAATGTGCTGCCCGGATATTGGACGTTCCAGATGGTCGAGACGTACGACGCGACGTACTACGAGCCGTTCCGCCGGCTGGACCGCGAGATCCACGCCGAGCTGTCCGGCGGCAGACGCCACATCCACGAGGCCGAGATGAAGGAGGCCCGCCGCACGCACGGCCACCCTCACCACACTGCCCGGCCTCCGCGGGAGACTTGAACCGGCCCCTGCGGAGGGAACGGTCCCGCCTGACCGGGACACCCCGGTGGACAGCTCCGCTGGCGGATGGGTGCGTGGTGATCAAGCATGCCGAGCGGACGTCGGTCTGGTGCATGTCGTCGCGCAGCATGTCGTTGACCGGGGCGTGGGCGCGGTTGACCGGCAGGTGGGCGAAGATGGGGCCGCCGAGTCGGCTGATCTGGGGCTGCGGGCGTGCACCTACGCGCTCGTGGTCGAAGTGGGTGATCTTCTCGCGCAGGTGGTGGTCCTGGAGCAGCTCCGGGCCCCGCTGGTCGGACTTGGGCTGCGGCAACCGGCCAGTCCGCCAGTCACACATTTGGTCAAGCAGCGCTCACCCGAGTACCTCGTCCCATTCCGCTTCTAGGATTATTCGGAGTATGTCTGGCAAGACGGCATTAAATGAAAGCCCTGCCGCAGCGCAAACGTGGCGTCCCGTCAACGGAAAGGCGAGCTGATCCCTATGACGACCTCCCACCTAGCGGCCGGCCCCGGGTCCTCGACCCTGCTCCTCCTATTTGCCGCGGTGATCGTGGCGGCGGTCCTGCTCGGCGGCTTCTGGTACGGCAGCCGCCGGACGCGGTCCCGCCGCTCGCCTGGGCCGCCTCCGGTCGTCAATCCCGCCGAGTCCGGCGAAACACAGCGCGGCAGGACCTGGCAGACCATCGATGACGACCCCGACCAAGGCGCCCCCACCGAGAACCACCACAGAAAGTCCTAGTGCTCCGAACGGGGCCCCCGCCCCGGACCGGCCCTCGGTGAGCCGGTCCGGGGCGGGGGCACAGCCGATGGTCAGGGGCGGTCGCCGGTGCCGCCCGCGGTAGGGGCGGCGGTCTGCTGGTGGCCGCCGGGCCTGGGCGGCTGCTGGGTGTCGTGGATGCTGTCGCGGGCGGCGGCGGCCACCGCCTGCGGGGTGATGCCGAACTCGGTGTAAAGGCGCTGGTAGTCGGCGGAGGCGCCGTAGTGCTCCAGGCTGACGATGCGCCCGGCGTCGCCGACCACGTCGCGCCAGCCCTGTCCGACGGCGGCCTCGACACTGACCCGGGCCCGTACGTGCGGCGGCAGGACGCCGTCCTGGTAGGCCGGCGGCTGGGCGGCGAACCACTCTCGGCAGGGCATCGACACGACCCGCACCGCCAGGCCGTCGGCGGTCAGCAGGGTACGGGCGTCCAGGGCGATCTGTACCTCGGAGCCGGTGGCGACCAGGATCACCTCGGGCACCGCGCCGCCGGCCGGGTCCGCGAGGACGTATCCGCCGCGGGCCGCTCCATCGGCGGGGGCGTACTGACCGCTGGCACGGTCCAGGACCGGCAGGTTCTGCCGGGACAGGACCAGCCCGGCGGGGCGGTCGCCGTGCTCCAGGATGGCCTGCCAGCAGGCGGTGGTCTCGTTGGCGTCGGCGGGGCGCACCACGTCGAGGCCTGGGATGGCGCGCAGCGCCGCCAGGTGTTCCACGGGCTGGTGGGTGGGGCCGTCCTCGCCGAGCCCGATGGAGTCGTGGGTCCAGATGTAGGTGGCCGGTAGTTGCATCAGGGCGGCGAGCCGTACCGCGGGGCGCATGTAGTCGGAGAAGGTCAGGAAGGTGCCACCGTACGGGCGGGTCAGGCTCTGCAGGGCGATGCCGCCCAGGATCGCGCCCATGGCGTGCTCGCGGATGCCGAAGTGCAGGGTGCGCCCGTACGGGCCGCCCTTCCAGTCCTTGGTCTGCCGGTCGGACGGCACGAAGGACGGCTCGCCGTCCATGGTGGTGTTGTTACTGCCGGCCAGATCGGCCGAGCCGCCCCACAGCTCCGGCAGGACCGGCGCCAGCGCGCTGAGGATCTTGCCGGAGGCCGCCCGGGTGGCCATGCCCTTGGCGTCGGCGGGAAAGGCCGGCAGCGCGTCGGTCCAGCCGTCGGGCAGTCGCTGCTCCTGGAGGCGGTCCAGCAGCGCGGCGCGCTCCGGGTTCGCGGTCCGCCAGGCGGCGAACCTCTCGTCCCACTCGGCGTGCGCCTGCCGCCCGCGGTCGGAGGCCTGCCGGGTGCGGGCCAGTACCTCGTCCTCGATGGTGAAGTGCTGCTCGGGGTCGAAGCCCAGCAGCGACTTGGTGGCGGCGACCTCGTCCTCGCCCAGCGCGGAGCCGTGGGCCTTGCCGGTGTTCTGCTTGTTCGGTGCCGGCCAGCCGATCAGGGTGCGGAGCATGATCAGCGAGGGGCGGCCGGTCTCCTGCCTGGCGGCTCGGGTGGCGGCCAGCAGCGCGTCGACGTCCTCGACGTAGCTGCCGGTCGAGGTCCAGTCCACGGTCTGCACGTGCCAGCCGTACGCGGCGTAGCGGGCCGGAACGTCCTCGCTGAAGGAGACGTCGGTGTCGTCCTCGATCGAGATGTGGTTGGAGTCGTAGAACACGATGAGGTCGCCGAGCTCCTGATGGCCCGCCAGGGACGCAGCCTCGCCGGTGACGCCCTCCATCATGTCCCCGTCGGAGGCGACCACGTAGACGTGGTGGTCGAACGG
Source organism: Actinacidiphila polyblastidii (assembly GCF_036353415.1). Classification (NCBI taxonomy): domain Bacteria; kingdom Bacillati; phylum Actinomycetota; class Actinomycetes; order Kitasatosporales; family Streptomycetaceae; genus Actinacidiphila; species Actinacidiphila polyblastidii. The sequence goes on along the minus strand of NZ_JAZEWV010000014.1, from coordinate 136,540 downwards.
GCTGGTCCCGGCCTCGGCGTCCGGGTCGAGTAGACCGCGCTCGCGCCGTGCCGCCATCGCCATGCCGACCGCACCGGCCAGGCCCTGGCCCAGCGGCCCGGTGGTGATCTCCACACCGCGGGTGTGCCGGTGCTCCGGGTGCCCGGGTGTGGCCGAGTCCCAGGTGCGGTACGCCTCGATGTCGGACAGCTCCAAGCCGAACCCGGCCAGGTAGAGCTGGATGTACAGGGTCAGGCTCGAATGCCCGCAAGACAGCACGAACCGGTCCCGGCCCAGCCACCGGTCGTCGGCCGGGTCGTGCCGCATGACGTTCTGGAACAGCAGGTACGCCAGCGGCGCCAGGCTCATCGCCGTGCCTGGGTGACCGTTGCCGACCTTCTGGACGGCGTCGGCCGCGAGCAGCCGCACGGTGTCGACCGCCCGCACATCGACCTCGTCCCATCCTGCCTGCTCCGCGACCGGATCCGGCACCGACCGGTCGTGCCGTGCGGTGCTGCCGGACTTCTCATTCACCATGCTGTTGCTCCTTCGTCAAGCTGATGCGCGGAGGGTTGCTCGGATCGGCTGTCCCCAGCTTTTCGGTCGCGGAGTGCGTCAAGATGAGCCGGCCTCGACCTGAAGCCGCTCGTCCGGCGGCGATCGCGCCGGAAGAGGTGCCATTCACCGCAGAGGTCCCGGGCCGGGGGCCAGGCGTCTCCGGGTCGGCGAAGTCTTCGTATCGCCAGCAGGTACGCGCAGATCGCGACTGATGTGACAGCGGCAGCAACCCATGCCAGGGCGTCCGGGACCGGGTCGGCGGGCATGGGCATCGGCGCCATCAGGGCTGCTTTCGCTCAGTCTCGGTGGCCGCGGTGCCGTCTCTCGGTGTGGAGCGGGCTGCGGAGCGCACCAGTAGGCCGCCGATGGTCAGGAAGATCAGCGCCAGGATGTTCCAGGTTCAGTCGTAGCCGACCAGGTCGACGTGGTAGCGGATCTGGTGGAGTTTGAGGATTTTGTGCTGGACGGTGCCGTCGTAGAGCTGGAAGAAGCCGGCCCCGAGGAAGATTCCACCGAGCAGGTCCCGGCCGGTCAGAACCTGCTGGCGGCGCAGGTCCGCGACCCATGCCAGCGCGATGACCACGGCGAACCAGCCGAAGGCGTGGAAGAGACCGTCGGAGACCAGACCCGCGCTCGGGGTGGACTTGTCGTAGAAGTGGTGCCAGTGCAGGAGTTGGTGGAAGACCGTCTCGTCGACGAACGCGGCGATCCCGATCCCAATGAGCACCCCCGACCACACCGATGGCGGCAGCCGGACGCCGATGTCACCGCTGGCCGGTCTGCCCGGGGCGGGAGTGGGTCGAAGAGGCATGTGCGCAGCCTTCCTTGGGAATCAATTGCCGTTACCTGCGAGCCCGGCCCGTTGGGACCCGCCCCGAACATCACGGGGCCCTCAGGGCCCGAGCGCGGCGGCCAAGCGGACTTCCAGTTCGGCGAGCCGGACGTGATCGGCAGCCAGAGCCGCGTACCGCCAGCCGAGGCCACCCACCGGGCGGTCGGTGTAGAAGAGGACCCCCTCGGTGTCGCCGGGCCGGAAGTCGAGGCCCGCTGTGTCCAGGCGGGCTACTACCGAGTCGAAGGAGAGCGGTGAGGTGGCGGTGGCGGTCCCGGTGGACCAGACCGGTGCCGGCCCGCTGGTGCGGGTGGTGCGGGGGATGCGGGTGACCATTGTGTGGGCCGTGGTGGTCGCGGTGCGCCTGACGTTGCATTCCAGCGCGTACAGGATTCCGTCCCGGGTGCACACCGCGTCCAGGCTGTAGGGCCCGCGGTAGCCTTCGTCGGCTAGGTGGTGGCCCAGTGCCCGGGTCCAGTCGGTCAGTTCCTCGCGTGCCGGGCCGGGCAGGTCGTCGAGGGGTGAGCGGTAGCCGGCGAAGGAGCCGCCGCTCATCCGCATCTCGCCGTCGTAGCTCACCTCGACCCGGTCGGCAGTGACGTGTCCCTGCGCACTGACGGCTCTGGTGTGGTCCACGTAGTGTTCGACGACCCAGCGGCTGTCCGCGGGGGGCGGTGGCTGCGCCGTTCTGTCGGAGCGGGTGACGAAGTGCAGGCCGTGGCCGCCGGCGGACCGGTCGGGTTTGACGACCACCTGTTCGTGTGCCGCCAGGAGTTCGCCGGTCGCCCGGCTGAGTTCGGTGCCGGTGCACGCCCTGCCGTGCGGCAGGCGCAGGCCGAGTGGATCGGCGACGGCGCGGAATCCGGACTTCGTGTTCAGATCGGCGACCGTCTGCAGGACACCTGGGTGCGGGGTACCCGTTTCGTAGGGAACGACAGGGATGCGGAGGTCCGCGGCAAGAGCGACGGATGCTTCGTCCAGTGCGGTCGGGAGCAGCCGCGCTCCCGGGCGGTCGCGGACCAGGGCGCGCACGGTGTCCAGCAGGCCGTGCTGGGTGAGCGCTTCGGCCATCGGCAGATGCGGGGTGTCCGGCACGGTGATGACGGTGACGGAGCCGTCCGCGATTCCCAGTCTGTCGGAGACGTAGCGGCGGAAGGGAGCGCTGACCGGTACGGGGGTGATCACCACGTCGCCGGGCCGGGCCAGCCACAGCTTGCGCGGTGCCTGCTGCGACCACTGGCGCAGCACCGCCTCCTCGCTGAGGTCGACCGCCAGCGGTGACACGAAATTGGCGAGGATGACCAGAGCGCCGCCGTCCTCGTACTCAGCGTTCATGATGCATTCCCTCCCGCGCCGTAGCGCCTTATGCGATCGATTGCGGGGCGACGCTCTCGGACGGGCACGCGTTCCTTGGTCCCGAACGGCGCAAGCGGCCGTTCTTCCGAGCGCGCGTCCGCCGTCTTGCGGTCCCCGCCTCGGTGGGCGGGAACCGCACGGTCGGGCTCAGGCGGCGGGGGTGAAGCGGTCCCAGGCGCGGTGGTGGCCCAGCAGTTCGGTGAGGGCGTCCAGCGCGGCGGTGGGGTCGGTGGCGTTGATCACTCCGGGGGCTTCGGGGGAGATGCCCGCGGTTTCCAGGACTTCGGCTCCGTCGGCCCAGGCGCCGATCGCCTTGCCGTGGCGGTACGCCTCGGTGACCAGCAGCAGCACCCGCGGGTCGATTCCGGAGACCGCCGCCTCGGTGTCGTCTACCTTGGCGTCGCGGGCACCGCTGGCGTCGGCGCCCGGGGCGGGTGCGCCGGTGAGCAGGATGGCGTCGAACTCGGTGGAGCGGGCGGTGGCGAACGTGCGCTGCACGGTGACCGGGTCGCCGTCGGTGTCGAGCTTCCCACCGGTGGGGGCGATGACCAGCGGGACCATGCCGGCGTCCAGGATCGCCTGGCGGACGGATCGTACGCCGGTCAGGTCCTGGTCGCCGGCGGTGACGATGCCGATGATTCGGCCGTCCAGCGGCCAGGTGCCGCCGAGCTGCGACAGCGCCGGGCTGGGCTGCGGGTCGGCCAGGGCCGCCGTCGGCTCGGGGGCGGGCAGGCCGAGGCCGGCGGCGACCTGCGCACACAGGCCGGTGTCGATGTTGGCGAGGACGAGCAGCGCCCGCTCCTTGACCGCCTGTTCCCAGCACTTGTTCAGTTCGAAGGTGTAGGCGGCGATGATGTGCTCGCGTTCGGTCGGGGTCATGCTGAGCCAGAACAGGCGGGGCTGGCTGAAGTGGTCGTCGAACGAGGCGGCCGCCGCACGGACCTTGGGGCCCTTCCGCACCTCCACCGGCACCTCGATGTAGGCGCCGGTGTCGGCCCCCGCCACGAACGGGCATCCGCCGTCGAGGGAGTTGGGACGGTAGGGCGCCACGCCGCTGTGCACGGCGGTCTGGTGCATGCCGTCCCGCAGCATGTCGTTGACCGGCGCGTGGGTGCGGTTGATCGGCAGCTGGCCGAAGTTGGGGCCGCCGAGCCGGCTGATCTGCGTGTCCAGGTACGAGAACAACCGCCCCTGCATCAACGGGTCGTTGGTGACGTCGATGCCCGGGACAAGGTGCCCGACGTGGAAGGCGACCTGCTCGGTCTCGGCGAAGTAGTTCGACGGATTCGCGTTCAGTGTCATCAGGCCGATCGGCCGGACCTCGGCCAGCTCCTCGGGCACGATCTTCGTCGGGTCCAGCAGGTCGATCCCGTGGAACATCTGGTCCTCGGTGTCGGGGAAGGTCTGCACCCCCAGCTCCCACTGCGGGTGGGCGCCGGACTCGATGGCGTCGGCGAGGTCGCGCCGGTGGAAGTCGGGGTCCATGCCCGCGGTGATCTGCGCCTCCTCCCACACCAGGGAGTGCACGCCGAGCTTCGGCTTCCAGTGGAACTTCACCAGCGTGGTGGCGCCGTCGGCGTTGACCAGCCGGAAGGTGTGGACGCCGAAGCCCTCCATCATCCGGTACGAGCGCGGGATGCCGCGGTCGGACATGTTCCACAGCGTGTGGTGGGTCGCCTCGGTGTGCAGGGTGACGAAGTCCCAGAAGGTGTCGTGCGCGCTCTGCGCCTGCGGGATCTCCCGGTCCGGGTGCGGCTTGCCGGCGTGGATGACGTCGGGGAACTTGATCGCGTCCTGGATGAAGAACACCGGCATGTTGTTGCCCACCAGGTCGAAGACGCCCTCGGAGGTGTAGAACTTCGTCGCGAACCCCCGGGTGTCCCTGACGGTGTCGGCCGAGCCGCGCGAGCCCAGCACGGTCGAGAAGCGGACGAAGACCGGCGTTTCGGCGTCCTTGGCCAGGAAGGCCGCCTTGCTGATCCCCTCGGCGGTGCCGTAGCCGGTGAAGACGCCGTGCGCCGCTGCCCCGCGGGCGTGCACCACCCGCTCGGGGATGCGCTCGTGGTCGAAGTGGGTGATCTTCTCCCGCAGGTGGTGGTCCTGCAGCAGCACCGGCCCGCGGGGGCCGGCCTTGAGCGAGTGGTCGGTGTCGTGGAGCCGCGTGCCCTGCGCGGTGGTCAGGAACTCACCGCCCTGCGCCACCAACTCCTGAGCGACGCCCGTCTCCTGCCCGGTGGGGCTGAACGTCTCGGGGCCGCGCTGGTCCGGCTTCGGCGGCAGCGGCCCGACCGGATCGGTCGGTTCGTCGAGCGGCGGAGCCTGCGGACCGGGGGCGCCCGGAATCTCGTTGCCGGGGTAGACGGCCTCCTGGACCTTCTCGACGACCTTGTCTGCGGCAGCGGCTACGGGGTTCTTCTTCTTGGCGGTCACGGGGTTCCGATCGTTGGGGGTGAGGGAGGCGCTGTGTCGGGACGGGGGCTTGCGGCGTCTGCGGGAGGCCACCGAGGCACTGGTGGCTGCGGGGCGGTGACGTCCCGCGCGCCCACGGATCCGCTCCGTCGGCCACGTCTGGTGGCCGTCCGGATAGCAGGGCCGAGGGGTTCACCGACCGCCGAGATGCAGGTCGGCGGTCGGCGGCGGTATCCGCAGAGCTGAACGGCCGTTCCGCCAGGCGTCCAGCAGTACCGCGCCCAGCGCGTCTTCGAGCAGGCCGGTGGCCTGGATGCCGAAGGCCACGTCGGCGTCCAAGTGGGGTTCGGCCGCCAGCAGCGGGCCGACGACCTCGTGCCGGACGACCTGCTCATGGACGGCGTCGGCTTCGACGTGCTCGTCGTAGAAGCGTGCCGCGGCCGGACCCGCGCCCGTGTTCCGCATGGCCTTCGCGAGCCGCCGGGAGCCGGGGGAGGAGGTCACCTCCACCGCGGCGAAGTGTCCGACCAGGGCGCCGCGCCGTGCGCGGTGCAGCCCCAGCAGGGACATCAGGTTCACGACGCACAGCGCCTGAGCGGGGGCGGAGTCGAGGTAGGCGCCGTAGGTGTGGTCCAGGCCGAGGTCGTCCATCAGGTCCGCGAAGAGCCGGGCGTGGATGTCCTCGGCACGTCCGGCGCCGAACTCGTCGTATTCGACGGCCACCATCGCGGCCTTGGCGCGGCCGTGCAGCCGGGGGATGACCCAGGCGTGCGGGTCCGCCTCCTTCAGGTGATACAGGGAGCGCAGTGCCGCGTACTCGCGGACCTGCCACAGTTGGCCCTCGTTCGCCAGGTACTGGCTTACCCCGGTGCCATCGTCGGCCGCCGGTTCGACGAGGACACCGTCCAGAGCCTCCTGCGCGCCCATCTCCGGAGGCACGTCCGCACGCAGCGCCGCCAGGAACCGCTCCTCCATCGCCCCGCGCAGCCGCAACAGGTCAGGGTCCCACTCGCGGTCCTCGGCCACCCCGTCGAACCCCTGGTAGTGCAGCTCGTACAGCACATACAGGGCGAGTTGCAGGTCGTCCCCGTATGGGTCGGCCGCCGCTGCCGATTGCGGCTCCAGCACGGGCGCGGTGTCGTTGTGCAGAGCCGTCAGGACGGCGCCTGAGACGGGACCGCGCGGTGCGGGAAGTGCGGGGCTTGTGGCACGAGCTTCGGCGTACCCGATGGTGGGTGCCTCGGTCATCGGTCGTCCTCTCCGCGCGGGGCGGCTGCCGTGTCCGAGGAAGGCCCGGGAACGGCGGTCCGGCGGCGGTGGCTGGTGTCGCACCAGGGGTAGGTGCGGCTGCGGCGGCACGTGCACACCGCGACCGTGAACCGCTTCGAGGTGACGGCCACGCCGTCGTCCCCGGTGACGGTCACAGGTCCTTCGACCAGGAGCGGTCCGCCTCGTTCGAGACGGATCCGGCGGGGTTCAGCGTCGTTGCGCACGGATGACCACCGGTTCCTCCTTGTCCTGCCCCTCAGCCACCAGGCCCTGGGCGCGCAGCCACGGCAGGCGGGAGCGCAGCACGGGGCCGAGCAGCACGAGTTCCCGGTCGACGACCCCGGCGTCCAGGCCGGAACGGGCCAGTACCTCGATCGTGGCGTCGATGCCGCACATCGCCGAGTGGACCATGAGGAGGACGCCGCCGGTTCGCAGGGCGGAGGCAGCGGTGGCGCAGACCCGGTCCACGACGGCACGCCCGTCCCACCCGCCGTCCCAGGCGCGGGCGCTGCCGCTCAGCGGCGGCAGGTCGGCGGGCGCCGGCACGTACGGCGGGTTGCTGACCACCAGGTCGTAGCCCGCTCCGCCGGGTGAGGACAGGTCACGGCGTCTGACCGTGACCCGGCTCCCGTGGAAGGCGGCGTTGACCCTCGCGCACAGCACCGCCCGGCGGGAGATGTCCACGGCGGTGACCCGGGCACCCAGGCGCGCGGTGTGCACGGCCAGAGCCCCGCTGCCGGTCCCCAGTTCCAGCACACGGGTGCCGAGACCGATCCGCTCGCGGCTGACGGCCCGCAGCAGCAGGTGCGTATCGTGCTGCGGGGCGTAGACGCCCGGCACCGTCAGCATCCGCAACGGCCTGCCCAGGGATACCTCGCCCACGGCCGCCTCTCCTGTTCGGGACGGCGCCGGCCGCCATCGGTCCGACCAGGATGTGCCGCCCGTGGGCGTGCTGCCACTCCGGCGCCCGCCATCGGCGGGGGGCGTCTGCCCGTGCTCGCGTCCGGCCGCGATGCGGGAGCGGGTCACGCGGAGGACCGCGCGGGAGTCAGGACGCGCTCGGCCGCGGCGAGCCGGAATCGCTCCAGGGCCGCGCTCTGCTGTTCGGCGCGCTCCAGGAGGGTGTCGAGGTGGTCGGTGAACAGGCGATCGTCGGTATCCGCCAGGGCGCGCAGGGTACGCCAGCACGCTGCCTTGCCCTGGACGCCCAGCAGCATGGACTCCAGTTCCAGCAGGTCACTGAGCGGGGAGCGGGAGAAGAGGTGGCCGTTGGGCTTGAGACGGCCCGCCTTCTCGGCCAGCCAGCCCACCACGACCTTGGTCTGGTCGGCGGACACATCCAGATCGGTCATGATCTGGGTCAGCGAGTCGCGGTCCTGCTCCACCTGCCGGGACAGTCCGGCCAACTCCGCACCGTACTTCTGGCCCTGTTGGGTCTGCGCGGCCCGTCGGAAGAGCTCCAGGCCAGCGGTCGCGCCGGAGAGGTGGTCGTTGAGATAGACGGCGAGCAGGCCCGCGCCGGCGGGTGTGTCCGTCGTCGGTGTGCCGGCCCGCGGTCGGGCCTCGCCGTCTCCGGTGGTGTGCATTTGGCGGTGGACGGTTTCGCCGAGTTCGGTCCAGCTGTCCTCGAACTTGGTCAGTCCTTCGTCTTCCAGGGTGTCGGTGACGTCGCTGAAGTCGACACCGGCTTCGGCCAGGGCTTGAAGGTGGGCGGTGGCGGCGGCGTAGTCGGCGGCAGAAGGCTTGTCGGCGGCGGGGAGGGTGCCGTGGTCGGCGAAGGCTTCCAGAGTGGTGCCGGGCATGGTGTTCACGGTGCCCGGGATGACGTGTTCGCGGACGTACATGGTGTCGGGGTAGTCCTTGTTCTTGACGCCAGTGGATGCCCACAGGGGCCGCTGCGGGCGGGCACCGGCCGCGGCCAGAGCCTGCCAGCGCGGCCCCGCCGTCACATCCTGGTATGCCTGATAGGCCAGACGGGCGTTGGCGACGGCGGCCCTGCCCTTCAACGCCACCGCGTCGGGGGTACCGATCCCGTCCAAGCGGCGGTCGGTCTCGGTGTCGACACGCGAGACGAAGAACGACGCGACCGAGTGGATGCCCGACAGATCGCGGCCGGCGGCCTGGGCCTGCTCCAGGCCGCTGAGGTAGGCGTCCATCACCGCGCGATAGCGGTCCAGGGAGAAGATCAGCGTGACGTTCACGCTGATGCCCTCGGCAATGGCCGTGGTGATCGCGGCCAGTCCCTCGCGAGTGGCCGGGATCTTCACCAGCAGGTTCGGCCGGTCGACCGTCTCCCACAGTCTGCGCGCCTGCTCGATGGTGACGTCGCCGTCACGGGCCGACCGGGGGTCGACCTCGATCGAGACCCGCCCGTCGACACCGCCGGTGCGCTCGTACACGGGGGTGAGAACGTCACAGCCGTCGCGGACGTCGTCGGTGGTCAGCGCGAACACCGCGTCGTCGACGCTCGCACCCTTGCCACCCAGAGCACGCAACTGCTCGTTGTAGCGGTCCCCCTGGGACAGTGCGGAGGCGGAGATTGTCGGGTTCGTCGTGACCCCCACCACATGCCGGTCCGCGACAAGCCTCTCCAACTCACCGCCGGCCAGCAGCTCACGCGACAGGTCGTCCAGCCATACCGACACCCCCGCGGAGGAAAGACCGGCGAGCGGATCGGATGCGGGAGCGGACGTAGATGAAACGGACACCTGAAACCTCCAGTGGGCGCGCGGCGCGGGCCGGCGCACGGGACGCGTGCTGTCCGACCGGCGATGCGGGAAAGGGCGCTGACGCGGAGGGGCCTGTGCGCCCCGTCCGGCTCTCCGGCCGGACGAGCTGTTGCTCACCCCTGGGCAGACGCCTGTTTTCCCAAGCTGTCAGCCACCCCCGATGACGTACGTCTGTCCCCGTCCGCTGGTCCTATCCGCCCGCGATCGCAAAATCACCAAGATCCGGCCGTAGGCGGCCGACCCCTCTCGGCGGTCGCAGTCCGGGGTTCGTGCCTGGCGAATCCATCGTCCTCGCCTGCCCCGAATGGCGGCATGCAGCTGCCTGCGCCGATCCGCACAGCGCAAGAACACCGGACAGCCGGAACTTTCTGACACGCATGCGCCCGCGGTCGGGTGCCGTGGGTGTGACAGCCGCAGTCCGGGACGCGGGCACCGCACATGCCATGGAGCGCTTCGCAACTCAATCGTGAGGAGGGAACACGATAGCGAGACAGGATAAAACAGTACATCTCGTCCGAGTCGATGCCGTCCTGATCTCCCGCGACTTGCTGGCGCCCAGGCTGCTCGCGGGTGGAAACCTCGAACGCCGCCGCACGGCGTGGCCGCCGGGCTGCAGACGCGGATGTCGAGGCGCACCGTCGGCCCTGCGGGTCGACCGCGTTGACATGCCCTCCCGGGTTCTCCTTCCGCGTGCGCCGCTTCTCCGACTTCGCAGGCATGACCGTGATCTGCGGGAGACATCGGTCACCCGTTGATCGGGCGGGGCCTGGCTGTGCGGAGGCGGTCAGGAGTTCAGGATGTCGGTGGTGATCTCCCTGAGGTTCCGGCCGGTGGCGAAGGCGCGGGCGCGCATCAGTGCGAGCGCGGTTTCCGAGCTGATCTTGCGTCGATGCATCACGACACCGATGGCCCGGTGGGTGTCCGACCAGTGGGCTCGCACCGCGTCGGCCGGCTCCCAGGGCGGGGCCGGGTCCTCCGCGGACAGCAGCCGCTGCGCGGGTATCAGAGCCTGGGCCACGGCGTGGGAGGCTTCGATGGCTTGTTCGATGGCTGCCTGCGGCATGCCGCCGGGTGTGCGGCAGGCCATGTCCAGCGCTCCCAGGACGTAGTCGCCGAGCCATAGCGGAAAGGCGTGCACGGCTTCGATGTCCGGGCACCGTTCGCGAAGAGCCGGCGCGAACAGTGGCCACCGCCGCGAACCGGCGGCCCAGTCGGTCAGGTGGACCGGCTCGCCCTCGGACGCGGCGGTGATGCACGGGCCCTCGGCCATCGTGAACTGGACCTCTTCGATGGCCGTCGCCATCTCGTTCGACGCGCACAGCAGTTGGCGTGAGGGGGTGTCGGTCAGCAGGGACATCGTGACCGCGTCCACCGGCAGGCCACCGGACAGGACCTCGCACAGCCGGCGCGGCACCTCCCGGGGCGGGCAGTCCTCGACGGCGCTCCGCACCTGCCGCGCCAGCGGCATCCGGTCACTCATCGCATCCCTCAACCTTCGAATTCCAGCCTGTTCCTGCCCTGCGCGCTCGCACGGGGCCGTGTGTCCTGCCAACCGCCCGCCACTGTCCACGCTGCTTCTGCTCCACGGTGGCCGGCGGCGCGCTGCCTACCGCGGTCAGATCAGCATCCGTGATGCGGGCGAGTTCCGCGTCGAGACAGCGCGTGATGTGCGCGCGGTCGAGCGGCGCGCGGTCCCGCACCGCTGCCACGAAGTCGCGGATGCCGGAAGCCGGGAAGCACACCCGGGCGGCGAAGGCGGCGGTGAGGGCGACTTCGACCGTTGTGGCGCTGCCCGGTACGGGGCGGACGGTGATGTCACCTTCCTCCGCGGGGGAGGTCATTCCGCCGGCCAGGATCTCCTAGGCGAACGTCTAGCTCGCCGCCACACTGTCGGGTTCGCGGCGCAGCACTATGTTCACCGCCAGACGGTCCCGGGGCCGGTGGACGAGGTCCGTCGCCACTGGCGCGCGCACCTCTCCCGGCAGGAGCAGCATTCCCGTCGTACGAATCCCTATCACGGGATCACCCGCAACTGATGCCATGCCATTTTTCCCTCGCTCTGGAGCAAGCCGGGGCCGCGGCTTCGTCATCGGTCGGTATGCCGGGTCTCGAGTCACCTCGTTGTGGACGCGCAGGCCGGGGTTGCGACACTGGAGCGTTGGCCGGCCAGGAGTGTTCGGCAGTTGCCCTGTGCGAATCGACGCTCACGCCGCCGCGGGCGACTCGATCGCGGTGCGCAGCAAACAGCCGGCCCAGGCCAGCACCTCGGCGACCCGGGATGCGGGGATGCTGAGTTGCTCGCTGATGCGCTGGGCGGACAGGCCGTGCAGGAAGAACCCGTACAGGATGTCGGTGTCCCGCACGGTTGTCGGCGAGCCGGGCGCGGCGTCAGTCGGGGCCGCGTGGGGGGCGAATGCTGAGGGGGTCATGGCTGCTGCCTCCAGGTACGTGAGGGAGGAGTGCCTGCTGACCGAAGCACCGATCTGCCCTGTGGGGTTCCCCGGCGCACGGTCCCGAAACGTCCATGGGAAGGGCCGCCGCACATGTTCGAATCATCTGGCGCAGCGGCGTGTCATCGCGGAGGGGCTGTCGGACGGTCGGTGCGGGGCTTCGTGGCCGGGGCGCATCACGAGGAAGATCCAGCGTCTCGTGTGTCCAAGATCAGGGGTCGAGACCCGTGATCTCCACGCCGCGGCCTGCCACAAGCAGCCCAACCAGCTCTCCTGCCACCGTCCCGGCGGCTGGAGCGATACCGTGGGACGCGATCCCTTGGCAATGTGCGGCGGAAGGCTGCGAAGAACTGGAACGGGCCGTTGCCTGCCCCGCGCGGCAGGCGCCCCGGCAGCGCCGGTTCGATCGCGGCTCGCCTGGTTCACGAGTTGCGAATAGTGCCGCCGATCCGGATACGGTGCTTCTCGCCTGGACTTCGGTCTGTTCCTCGCAGTGGTGCCGGTTTCGCCGACTACAGCGTCACCGGGCGGCTACCTAGGGCTCCGGCCGGGTCGGCGGTCTCACCCCGGCGGCCGATCCCGCTGAGGCTTCCCCGATTCGCAACAGAGCGAGGGAAGCCGACTTCCGTCCGGCGGGTTGCAACGGTTAGTCGAGGCTGCCCTGTTCGCGGACGCGGGCGGCGACTTCGCGGAGCTTGATGTTCCGCTCCTGTGAGTAACGGCGCAGCACGTCGAACGCCTGCTGTTCGGTGAGGCGGCGTGCGCCCATGAGGATTCCTATGGCCTCGCCGATGAGGTGCCGAGTGGTCATGGCCTGGCTCAGCTGGGCATGGGTGCGGGCGCTGGACAGGGCCACTGCGGCGTGGGAGGCCAGCAGCACCCCCGCGGTCTCACTCGCCTCGGTGAACGCGCCAGGGGTGCGCGAGTAGAAGTTCAGCGCGCCGAAGTCCTCGTCCTCGGTGAACAGCAGGAAACCCATCATGCTGCCCACCCCCAGCGCGTGGGCCTGCGGTGAGAAGGTCTGCCAACGCTCCCGTTCCGACCCGAGGTCGCCGATCCGGTACACCTGCTTGGTGCCCTTGAATCGCGCGGCTTCGAAACACGGGCCCTGCTTCGTCCGGGCTTGGAGCCGGTCGCTGTCGACGACCAGTTTCTCGGTGGGTGCGAGGGTCTGCGCCCTTCCGCCGTCGAGGACGAGGATGCCCGAGGCATCGCAGCCCGGGACGAGCGTGATGGCCGACCTGGTGATGTGGGCCACGGTGTCGTCGACCGATCTCTGTGCCAGCAACTCCCGCGCCATGGACGCGAGCTGGCTTGAGAACCGCTCCCAGTTCACCTGCGTTTCCACCGCGCACCTCACCTCTGTCGTCGGCCCATGCGGGCGACCTCCAGCCTGCCACACCCCAGGGCCGGCCGGTGTGGCGCTCGGTGTGATCCCCGCCCGGGCACCCGCGGCTGGCCGGGCCACTGACCACCGCGGTCTCCGGCACGTGCAGTTCTCGGCCACTGCCGAAAATCAGTCTCCGACAGTGCGCGGCACGGCGGCGGATCTGCCGGCGTCCGACAGTTGCGTGCGGGCGACGGTCAGGGCGGTCTCGACGTCCCGGGTGCCGGTGGACACACACAGGGTGTAGGCGACGTCCTCCATCCGGGTACGGGCCTGCGGATCGCCGTTCTCGGCGTGCAGCGCCGAGAACGCCTCGTACTCGTCCACCAGGTTCCTCAGGATCAGGGGATGTGCCATCAGCATGGGAGTTCTCCTTCGTGTGTGTACCGGACGCATCCGTGACGGTGCCGCGGCAGGGCAGCGGCCGGGCCGCAGGTGCGCGCGAGCGCGAGAGCGCCGCCGACGGTGGCGGCGACGCGCAACGTCCGGCTGAGGCCGGTCATCCGGAACACCCGGCGCGCGAGGGGGTCACGGGCCGCCACGCACAAGGCGGTCGACCGTGCTTCGGCGGTCGCCCGCAAGCGCAACAGCAGGTGCAAAGTGGCCGAGGTGACCGGAGAGGTGCGGATGTCAACGACCACTGCCCGGGGCCCGGATAGGGGAAGGAGCCGGCGCAGTTCCTCCTCGACCGCGGTCGAAGTGTCATGGTCGACGACGTCGTTCAGCTCCAGCACCGTGTGATGCGGGCCGATGAAGCAGCGGGAGGTCACGGCGGCTCCGGCGGGAACGGGACACGTAGGACGGCCGCTTCCTGACCTCAGGGGAGCAGGCTACCCGCTGCGCGGCCGGACAAGCACAAGTGGCCGTACCGCGTCTGTGCCGCCGCAGCGGCGCGATGCGTCCGGACGCGGACGGCGCCGCCCGGCATGGCCTCGGCCCCCGCCGTGGACCGGCCGGCACGCACCGATCGTGAGCCTCCCGCGCCACCAGGAGCCGCGGTGGGGCCGGCTTGGCGTTGCGGGCCGGTCACGCCTCCGCGAGCCCCGTCGGTCGCCCGCTTGCCCCGACTGCCTCGTCTTTCCATGTGTCATTCCCGCCACACGGGTACGCGCACTGCATGGAACAGAAACATTTGAGTGCAGTTGCTCTGATTTGCACCTTGAGACCCTCACCTGCCCCGTCCAGCTCCCAGCGGCTTGCCGAACAGACGCTCGAAGCGCTGGCGGAGCACGGCGTGACAGGTGAGGCGATCCGGATCGCCGATCACGACGTGCGGCCCGGTGTCGCGGTGGACATGGGGGAGGGGGACGCGTGGCCCGCCATCCGCCGCAAGATCCTGGCCGCCGACATCCTGGTGCTGTCCACGCCCGTCTGGCTGGGCCACCCGAGCAGTGTCGCGCAGCGCGTCCTGGAGCGGCTGGACGGCGAGTTGTCGGAGACCGACGACGCGGGCCGGATGCTGACCTACGGCAAAGCGGCGGCGGTGTGCGTCGTCGGCAACGAGGACGGCGCCCACAAGGTCAGCGCGGACCTCTTCCAGGGCCTCAACGACGTCGGGTTCTCCCTTGCCTCGGGCGCGGTCACCTACTGGGTGGGGGAGGCGATGCAGGGCACGGACTACCAGGACCTGGACAGGACGCCGGACTCGGTGGGGTCCACCACGAAGACCCTGGCCGCCAACACCGCCCACCTGGCGCGGCTGCTGCACGCGGCGCCCTACCCGGCGAGCTGACAGCCGACCCAGCCGGAACCGAGAGGAGCCACGACATGAAAGCGCTGGTCTACAAGGGGCCCTATGAGGTCTCGGTCGACAACGTGCCCGACGCCCGGATCGAGCAGCCGGGCGACGCGCTGATCCGGATCACCACCACCAACATCTGCGGTTCCGACCTGCACATGTACGAGGGCCGGACCGCTGTCGAGAGCGGCAAGGTCCTCGGGCACGAGAACATGGGTGTCGTCGAGGACACCGGCCCGGGGGTCACCCGGATCAAGCCAGGCGACCGGGTGTCGGTGCCGTTCAACATCGCCTGCGGAAGCTGCCGCAACTGCGTGGGCGGCTGGACCGCGTTCTGTCTGCGCACCAACCCGACCGAGGGCATGGACGGTGCCGCGTACGGCTACGCAAACATGGGTCCGTACGACGGCGGCCAAGCGGAACTGCTGCGCGTGCCGTACGCCGACTTCAATCTCCTCGAACTGCCCTCGGGCGGCGAGTTCGAGAACGACTTCACGATGCTCTCCGACGTCTTCCCCACCGGCTGGCACGGCACCGAACTAGCCGGAATGCGCGCCGGTGACAGCGTCGCCGTCTTCGGCGCGGGGCCGGTCGGCCTGCTCGCCGCGCACAGTGCGATGCTCCGGGGCGCTTCACAGGTGTTCGTCGTCGACAAGGAGGCCGACCGACTCGCGCTCGCGGAGTCCATCGGCGCCACTAAGGTGGACTTCTCCGAGGCGGACCCCGTCGAGCAGATCCTGGACGCCACCCGTGGGCGGGGCGCCGACTGCGGGGTCGAGGCCGTCGGCTACCAGGCGCACGACCCGTCGGGCACCGAGCACCCCGAGCTCGTCCTGGACAACCTCGTCAAAGCGGTGCGCACCACCGGCGGCATCGGCGTCGTCGGGGTCTATGTGCCCGAGGACCCCGAAGCCGCCAACGCTGGCGCCAAGCGCGGCCGGATCGCCTTCGACTACGGCACTTTCTTCACCAAGGGCCAGCATATGGGCACCGGTCAGTGCCCGGTGCTGCGCTACAACCGCGGCCTGCGCGACCTCATCATCGCCGGACGCGCCACCCCGTCCTTCCTCGTCTCGCACGAAATGAGCCTGGACGAGGCGCCCGAGGGCTACCGGCACTTCGACAAGCGCAACGATGGCTGGACCAAGGTCCTGCTTCACCCGGAACAGTGAACGATGCCCAACAGAAGGGCGGCCTGTGAGCGGCAGCACAGAACGAAAGGGTGCCGAGCACAAGGGGTGCCGAACGATCCGGTGAGCCGGCCGCCGTGCTCTTCGACGTGGACGGCACCCTGATGGACACCGTGCCCCTGCACACCGTCTGCTGGTGGGAGGCGCTCCGCAAGCCGGCCACCGGGTCGCTATGCATCGTATCCAGCGCGCCATCGGAATGGGCAGCGACCATCTGCTGGACGCCCTGCTGGGCGAGGACCACGACCACGGCCAGGACGACGCGCTCAGCGCCGCCCACGACACCCTGTACGCACAGTTCTGGTCGCGGCTGGCCCCGCTCGACGCAGCCGCGGACTTGCTGCGGGAGGGCGCGGCACGCGGTTGGCGGGTGGTGCTGGCCTCCTCGGCCAAGAGCATTGAGGCGAAGGTCATGACCGACGCCCTCGGAGTGGACGAGGTCGTCTTCGCGATCACCACGGCCGATGACATGGATGGCACCAAACCGGCGCCCGACCTCGTTCGGCGGGCACTGGAGAAGGCGGCGGTTGCTCCCGGAGGCGCGGTGTTCGTCGGGGATGCGGTGTGGGACTCCCAGTCCGCGCGGAAGGCCGGCGTGCGATGTCTGGCCGTGCTCACCGGCGGCGGATTCTCCCGGCAGGAACTGACCGACGCGGGAGCCGAAGAGGTCTACGACACCCTCGCCGATCTCCTGGCGGCAATCGACGACAGCGCCCTCGCCTCCCTACCGGCTGCGGATTGACGCCCCCGTCCGCACGCGTACGGCACATCACTTCCGGAGACCGAAAGGAACAGCATGACGACGTACGGATACTTCCTGTCGTCGGAGGAGTTCGCGCCGGGTGACCTGCTGGAGCAGGCGCGGATGGCCGAGCAGGCCGGGTTCGAGTCGCTGGCGATCTCCGACCATTTCCACCCCTGGAACGACGAACAGGGCGAGGCGTCCTTCGTCTGGGCCATGATCGGCGCTCTGTCCCAGGTCACATCGCTGCCGATCACCACGCTCGTGACCTGTCCGACGGTCCGGATGCACCCGGCGGTCAACGCGCAGGCCGCCGCGACCGCGGCGGTCCTCACCGGCGGCCGGTTCCGTTTCGGCATCGGCACCGGCGAGGCGCTGAACGAACACATCCTCGGCGATGCCTGGCCGGAGGCCGCCGTGCGCATGACCATGCTCGAAGAGGCCGTGCAGGTGATCAGGAAGCTGTTTGCGGGGGATCGGGTGACCCATCACGGTGACCACTACACCGTGCAGAACGCGCGCCTTTACACTGTGCCCGGCGAGCCCGTGCCGCTGTACGTCTCCGGCTTCGGCCCACAGGCCGCCGCGCTCGCCGGCCGGATCGACACCTCGGGCTGGCCGATCGCCGACCTCGAGTTTCGTCACCGGCTGCGGGCCCGGGCCGAGGACCGCATTCGCGCCGCCCGGGCCACCGGCCTGCGCAACCTGCCCCTGCACCGCACGGCACAGAACCGGATCTGGCTGGAGATCGTGCAGATCGCACTCGACCTGCTGGCCTGGATGCCGATGCTCGCCCTGACCGGTAAGGCCAAACTCTGGGAGCCCCGCCGCCTGCGGCTCCGCCTGTTCACCACGGCCGGACAGCTCGTGACCACCGGCCGCCGCCTGATCCTCCCCCTGGCCCGGCACTGGCCCTGGACCGGTCACATCACCGCAGCCCTCGACCGGCTCACCCACCTGCCCGACACCGGCTGACCAGCCAATTCCCCGTCCCTACGACAGCACCTCCACACCCGGAGCAGTGGAATCCGGCGCCACCCCGAGGCGACACCCGGGCCCTCGGCCTGCACAACCACAGCCCACGGCACGAAAACGATCCACCGACTCCGTCAGCAGACCGTCACGAAACTTCGAGGCTAGTTGGTGGTGCCAACGGGAATCGGGACGGAAGGGGATCATCTTGGGGCAGTCCCTGTGATGCGTTGCACCTGATAGAGGGACTGCTGCAGCAGAGATCGCGGCGTCAGTGCGTGACCCGTGTGGAGGAGGTAGCTGGCGGCCGGCTGGGCACGGAGCCCAGCGTGCTGCTTCTCCTGAACACTGCGACGCAAGCCGATAAGTCCGATTGCTGCCGATGCGGTAGCTGCGATGGCAGGGTGCCCGGCAAGAAGCGCACTACCGCCGAGTACCGCAATTTCAGCGGGAATCTCGGTCTTCACGTTGACGGCCATGGTTGCGGCATCCAACTCAAGGGCTTTCATCTGCTTGCGCAGGTCGGCTAGCGGCTGGGCGAATCGGTCAGCAACGGCACTCTCCAAGTATCGAGCGAGGACGGCTGTATCGCGGATATCTGTGAGGGACGCGAGTTCGGCGGCGACCTGGTCCACCTGTGCGCAGAAGGCGATGAAATCGTTTCCGTATCGGCGACGGAGTTCGACGATCTTTTCGACCGGTACGGCAGATAGGTTCTGTGGTACGACTAGGTCGAAGGCGAGGTAGGCAATGGCCTGGGCAATATCTCCCTGACCCGTGAGGGCGGGTGTGAGCGGACGACCGGCAAGGGCTGCTTCAATTTGATCTGCGTTCCAGTCTGCGGATACGGCGTAGGTCTCCGGCATGTCGGTGATGGGCTGCATCTTGTTGGCTCGGGCGAACTCTGCGGCCAGCATACTTTTGTAAACCATGACGAGACGAGGATCAACGATGGCCCAGCGATCCCGCCCCACGGCCCAGGATTCCGCCGTGTGCCCCTGCGTCGTCACGTACCTGGTGGGGCCTGGCAGTCGGGTCCCACCTCTGGCACCGAAGGCAAAGCAACGCTCAGAAAGAAGCGCTCGTAGTCGTGGGGCGCCTCGTCCTTGTGGCGAGCCGCAACATTAATGGGATCCGCTGGCAATCCTGGCCGAAATAGCTGCAGCGGCGTCAACGACTGACGCGACAGTGCATCTTCGAAAGCAGGAGCTACGGCCTCCACTGAAGGTCCCGGCGGAATCTCGTTAATGAAATCGAACTTTTCCGTGAGGGCCTGAATAGTGCGCGCTACGCCCTCTCCAGGTCCTAAGGACTCCGGATCTGCAAAGCTACTCGGGCGGTTAAAATAATCAACGAGCCGATCGGGCTGATTTGTGCTTGAAGGTACCATGCGTGTTATTTTAGGCCAATATAAAGCCATCGCCTTTAACCAGCCGTCATCGCGCACGTGAAAGAGAGGATAATAGAGACCATATGTCCGAGTTGTTTCTATGCTCATACAAGGAGGATATGGCTATGGGCGATCCAACGAGAGGCGGATGCAGCCTCTGGCCTTGGCCGAAGCCGGGCTCTGAGCGTGGCCGGCGCAGCGGTCCGCGCCGCGTACTGAGCCAACCGGTGGACGGTCGGGGTGGGTGGTCCGGTGCGGGGCAGGAGGAGAAGATGGCTGACCTTGCGCAGTTGCTGCAGCGGACCATGCGTCGCCGTGAGGTGACCGCGGAGTGTCTCGCGGAGGTGACGGGGATCCGTACGCCGCGGATACGGGCGTTCGCCGAAGACGGCGCCAGCGGACCGGTTTGGCCGACGGAGCTGGAGCTGGCGGAGCTGGCGGGGGCTCTCGGGCTGCCGCTGCCGGACGTCTATGAGGCTGCCGGTGTTCCTGCCGCGGCGCCGGTCTGAGCGCCGCCCCGCCCGTGGAGATGGTCACTGTCGCTCTGCCGGGTCTCCTTCTCGGGCTGCTGCTGACGCTGGACCGCTACGAGGAGCGCGTGCTGGCTCCCCGGCCCGGTCCCCGGCACCGCCGCCCCAAGGCAGCCCGGCACGCGCGCCGCTGGCGGGCCGCGTGGGATCAGTCGGCGGCCCGGTGGGATCCGGGCGCCGGGGTACACGCTGATTGGGCCACGCATCAGGGAGGGCAACAGTGGGCGACGGGTCGATGAAGGCCGTGGGGTGGGCGCAGTCCTTTCCCGTATCGGGCGGAGTACGCGCGGGTCGGCAATGGGCGCGCGAGCACGTGGAGGCTCTGGAGTGGACTCGGGAAGCGCCCGGGACGGTGGACGATATCGTGCTGGCGGTCTCAGAGCTGATCACCAACGCCCATGTGCACGCCCGCAGCGGCGCGCAGGTCATGCTGGCCTGGGACAGCCGGTGCCTGCACGTCAGCGTCCACGACGCCGCCGGCGGCGAGCCCGCCTCCCCCGCGCCGGACCCCGACCGGCCCTCCGGCCGGGGCCTGCTCCTTGTCGATGCTGTATCCGACAGCTGGGAGACCCGGCAGCAGCGGGACGGCAAGACCGTCACCGCCTGCTTCTCCGCACCGGGCCAACCCGACCCGCACGCGGTCGCCGGGAAATAGGGGTCCGCGAACTGCCGGGCGGCGTATGCAAGCAGCTGGGCCGGCCCTGGTTGCGAGCGCCCGGTCTCTGCGACGACGAGGCGGTGTGCGGTTGGCTACCGGTTCACACCAGAGCCTGGTAGATGTCCAGATGGTCACTTCACGCGCCGATTGACCCGGACCGTGGCCGGAGTTCGCCGGTTCGTGCCGTGGGGCTGCTGTGTTGGATGGTGCTCCTGCCGGTCGTTGCGCGGATCCTTTCCCCGGGCGGGGCCGCGGCGGATGGCCGCTGGTCTCGGTGATTGCACCGGGCCCCCGTAGGATGGCAACCCCCTCTGGAGGTGCCCGGTGTTCACTGACGTACGGCTGGTGATGGTTTTCGCGGATGATCCGGAGGTGTCGGCACGCTGGTGGGGCCAGGTTCTCGACTTGCCGGTGAAGACGGATGTCAGCCCCACTGGGGCCGTTTACGCCTGGGTGCAGGCCGGGGGCGTGGAGCTGGGGTTCCACCCGGCCGACGACGAGCGCAACCCCAGGGGCGGCAGCCCGGTGGTGTACTGGGGCGTCGATGACCTGGACCGGGCCCGGGACCATCTGCTGGCCGCCGGGTGCGAGCACCACCGCGGGCCCCTGGTCATCGAGCCCGGCCGCCGGATCGCGCAGCTCCGCGATCCGTTCGGGACGGTTATCGGCCTTGAAGGCCCGTAGCCCCCGGACCACAACCGGCCGGTGCTCCCGCTGACCGAGCCTCAGCGGGTGCACCGGCCGGTTGGTGCCTAGTCCGTCAGGCCGTGCAGGCTGTCCAGCCCGGTCGCCGCGGCGTACGCCCGTAGAGCCCCCCGCAGAGAGCGAGTAGTCCATCGGCCGCCCAGGGCCGTGGTGGCACCGACGTACAGCTCCACCACCTCGTCGGGTGCCGTCTGGCGGCCGGCCTGCCGCAGAACCGCCGGCAGCGTCACGACGTCGATCAGCCCCGTCACGTCCGGACGCACGGTCTCGACGTCGAACAGCACCACCTCACCCCCGGCCCGCGACCGCAGATGATCGGGCTTGAGGTCCAGGTGGCCCAGCGGCACCAGGTCGGACCCGTAGGCGTCCACGTGCGCGGCCACCACGTCGCACCAGGCCGTCTCGTCCCGGATCCACGCGGGGGCCGGGGCCGTCAGCAGGCGCCCCACTGAGAATCCGGCCAGCGCTTCCACGGCGTACCGCAGCAGCCGCAGGGCCGCAGTGTGCACCGCGGCCACCCACTCCACCAGAACCCCCGGCATCCGGGTGTCGCTCCAGTCGGCGGTCCCGGGCAGGTACTCCAGCAGCAGCGACAGCGACCGCTCGCTTTCCGCGTACAGATGCGGGACCGGCGCTGTGCCGGTCAGTAACTCGTATGCGAGCGTCTCCCCGGCGAAGGCGGCCGGGTCCGCGTGCAGTTTGAGGATGCGCTGCCCGTACTGGTCGCTGACTGCGAACACCGCGGCGGTGTAGCGCGAGCTGAGCAACCGCAGGCGCCCGGCCCACCCGGGGCGCTCGGCCTCCAGCGCTTCCCGGGCACGGTTCAGCAGCGCTCCGGGGTCATCGGGCATCGGGGTGGCCAGCCACCCGTCGGGGCGGATGCGCGCCAGACCGGCCAGCGCCTGCGCGGCCGAGGCCGGCACGGCCGTCACCGGGTGCCCGCCGGCACGACCGCTTCAGCGACGCCACCGGCCAGGTGGACGTACGACCGGCCCGCCAGGTCGGGCCGCTGGTGCTCGCCGTAGATTCCGAAGAAGGCGTATACCAGGCTGTCCAGCGGCGGCCCGATGTGCCAGCACTCCATGGATCCCCCGGCCACGTCCCACACCTGGAGACGGCCCTCCAGCAGCGCCACGAAGTCGCAGAAGAACAGCTCCGCGCCGAACGGGTACGTCGCCATCGCCTCGTCGCGGGTGGTGGCCGGCACCGGGTCGAATGAGGCCGTGGTGACGTCCCATGCGAACTGGAGCAGGTGGCCGCCGGGGCCGTCCTTGAGGCGCAGCACCGCGCGGTGGCGGCCCAGCGGACCGGACAGGTACTCGTGGATGCTGCACGCCAGGATGCCGCTGCTGGTCGCCAGCAGTTCCCGGCCCAGCCGTGGCAGCTCGCCCGTTACCGTGTCCAGGGCTTGGTCCCAGTCGGCGGGCTCATCCGCCAGCGCGGCGAGCACGACTTGCCCGGGGTCGGTACGGAAGGCGTTGTGTGCCCGCAACTGCTCGTGTTCGAACGTGCCGTCGATCTGCACCCAGCCCACCGGGCGGCTGGTGACCTTCTCGGCCGGGGAGCCGGGGACGCAGAGTTGGTCGCCGGGGCGCGGCCCGTGCACGGTGAACAGGTGCTGTAGGCGGTTGGCGGTCGCGGCCATCTCGACGTGGTCGGAGTACAGGAACGGCCCGTGCGGGGAGCCGGGCGGAACGAACCCGTTGCCGCACAGCGCGATGTCGGCGACGCCGTCCAGTGGGGCCGCGACCTCCAGCAGCAGTTGGTTCAGCACGCTCAGGCCGGTCTTGTGCCGGGTGCCGTCCAGGCCGGGCAGGAGGTTGACCGAGGAGGCCGGCATCCCGGGCGGGACGATCTGGGAGTTGTTCGACAGCACCGTCATCCGCGGCACCGGCTGTACGCCTTCGGCGATGTGCTGGAGGTACAGGTCGGAGATGTCGGCGTCGACCGCGATGAACACGGCCGGCCCGTCGCCGGCCTGAACGCACGGCTGGAAGACGCGGTCCTCCCAGAACAGCGTCTTCGCACCCGCCGGGTACAGCGTCGCGCGCAGGCCGCCCAGCTCAATCGGGCTGGTGTGGTCGAGCCGGTGGACGGTGAAACCGAGCCGGATGATCGCTGCCTCCACGGGTTCGAGCAGCAGCGGCCCCACGTAGACCGGGATGCTGCGGTCCAGCAGCGCCAGCGACGGCAGGTGGAAGTGGTCCAGGTGCTCGTGGGTCAGGATCACCGCGTCCACCTGCGGCATCGCGTCAGTATCGATGGCGCGCGGCGGCCACACCCGGCACTCGGCCCGGCCCGGCAGGCCGAAGGCCGGAGCGAGCACGGGGTCCACCAGGACGCTGCGGCCGGCGCCCTGGACGAGCCAGGTCTGATGGCCGAGGAACGTCAACTCCAGCTGTGTGTCCATGGGAAGCCTCCCGGTCAGGGGTTGGTGCAGAGCAGGCCGCCGGGGGCGGGCGGGACGACCCCGGCCCGCCCCCGGCGCGTTCCTCAGTGGTGGTAGGTGTGCGGGGCCGCGGTCAGCGCGCCGGTACCGATCAGGCGCGTCAGCTTGGCCTGGAGGGTGGTGACGTTCTTCGGGTCGAGCGCGGCCCGCGTCGACGGGCCGGTGCTTCGGGTGCTGGTGTCGCTCATGAGCAGTACCTCCAAGGGTGCGGTTGCTTGCCCGGCCCGGCCCTGACCGGCCGGGCCGTGACGTTCAGTCAACGCCTCGCGGCACAGGGTGGGGAGCTGCCACAATGTCTGCCAGGTGTAGGCCAGTTGTGAACCACCGACGACGATCGGCCGGACATGACCATCGGGGAGCACATCCGCGCGGCACGCGAGGCCAGGAGGCCGAGGTGCAGCCAGGCACGGCTGGCCGAGGAGCTGTCCGAGGCCCGCTGGGGGAAGACCGGGTTCCTCGACCGGCAGCAGGTCTACCGGTGGGAGACCGGCAGGCGAGTCCCCGGCGAGTGGCTGCCGTTCATCGAGCAGGTCCTCGTCCTTGATCTGTCCCGCCCCGCCGAGGCCCCGATGGCCGATACCGTGATCTCAGTCATGCGCTTGGGAGGCGGCGACGTGGACCGACGGCAGTTCCTCGCGGCATCCGCTGCCACCGGCCTTGCTGCGCTCGACCTGCCCGACGCCGAGGCGGTGACCCGCCGCGCGAACCGCCCCGGGCCCGTTGGCGTGGGCATGGGCGAGGTATCCGCGGTACGGACCATGACGACCACCCTCGGCAACGCCGCCTCCGAACTGGGCGGCGGCCACGCCCGCCACCTGGCTGTGCGCTACCTGACGGTCGACGTGAACCGCTGGCTGGACGGCCGCTACACCGAGACGGTCGGCCGGGAACTGTTCGCGGCCACCAGCGAACTCGTCCACCTGATCGGCTGGATGGCCCGCGACGAAGGCAACCAGGGCCTCAGCCAGAAGTACCACCTGCACAGCTACAGCCTCGCCGCCGAGGCCGGCGCCAACGAACTCGCCGCGACCGCGCTGCGCGGACTGGCAGACCAGGCCATCGACCTCGGCCAGATCCCCACCGCCGTCCGCCTCGCCGAAGCGTGCGAGCAGCGCGGCCGGAAGCTGACCAACCCCAAGGCCCTCGCCTACTACCGCAACACCCTCGCCCGCGCCGCCGCCGCAGACGGCGACCGGACCACAGCCGCCGAGCTGCTGACGCTCGCGCAAACCGCGATCGAGAACGCGCCGGCCCTGCCTGGCCAGTCCTGGGCCAGCCACTACAGCCACGGCCGGTGGGCCCACGAGGCCGGCATGATCCACGCGAAGCTGGGCGACCTCGCCACCGCCGAGGAACACCTCCACCTGGCCTTGGACATCCACGGCCTGGACCGCAAGCGAACCCGCGCGATCGTGCTGGCCGACCTCGGACACGTCCAGCTCAAGCGAGGCAACACCACCCAGGCCCTGGCCACCTGGCACGACTTCCTCACCTGCGCGGACGGAGTGCAGTCGGTCCGCATCAACGACGGGCTGGCGAACATCGCTGCTCGCCTGCCCGCCATCACGCACAGCCCGCAGGCCCAGTTGCTCACCGAGCGCATTGCGGCCTCGGCCACCCAGCCCATGGGGAGCAGCTGATCAGCTTGGACACCGTCCGGACCTGACGACGCAGGCGGCGTCCGCGCTGGTCAGCATTGTCATAACGCCGGAACTGCCAGGGGCCGGCTGGGTGGGATCACGGCTCACGGCTGGAGATCGCAGCTCACGGAACGTTCCCTCCCACAGCGTCCTCGGGCGGATGGGGAGCCACAGGTGCGGCCACAAGCGCTGGAGGAGGCCAGCGTTGAGGAAGCGGCGCAGGTCGGCCGATTCGCAGGCTTCCCGGATGACGGTCTCGTACAGCCTGCGCCGGTCCTTGCCGACGCCGAGGTCGTAGCGGCGCTGCTGGGACCAGTCCAGTGCCGTCGGCAGCGTGACGTGTCCGCTTGCCGGGCCCGTCAACTTAGCGAGCGAAGCGGGCATGACGTAGGGGCGCCGGTCCGCGTAGCGCTGCCTGGCTTCCACGGGCTCGAGTATGCCCGCGGAGACCGGTGGCTGCGCCGGACGCCGCAGCTGCGTTCGGGGAGAAGGCGGGTGCCGGTTCTCAGCGCTGCTGCCCGGTCTGTTACGCGCCGGCCCCGGGGTCTCGTACGTCGAGTTGGAAGTCGCGGTGCAGTTCGGTGGGCCACAGCGGGGTGCCGAGGGCGACTTCGAGGAGGAAGACGGTGCGCACGTCGGTGACGCCGCTGCCGTCCAGGATGCGTCCGATGGTGGGGTGGGTGCTGCCGACCAGTTCGGCGACCGCCCGCGCGCTCAGGGCCCGTTCGTCCATCACGGTCAGCAGGGTGCGGGCGAGTGCCTGGGCGATGTGGGCGCCGGGCGGGGCGTCGTCGGCCAGGCGAGCGTCTGGCCACACGCCGGAGGCGATGTGAGACGACGGTGGTCCGTCGGGGTTGCGCACGTCCTCGTCGTCCCATCCCGGCGTGATCAGCAGGACTGTCATCGGTCACCTCATTGTCTCGGGATGGAGGGGGAGGCAGGCACCCGCCCCACTGCTGGTACGTTTATTTACCACTAGGTGGCGAGGGCTGACCGCCCGGGGTCGTGTTCTGCCCGGCCTGTGCCGGTGTGCGGAGGGGGTGCGAAGTGGCGACGATGTACGCCGGGGTCGACTGGGCGGACCGCTGGGTGGACTGCGCGGTCGTCCGCCGTGACGGGGCCCGGCTCGGCCACCGGCGCATCGTGTATGCCCAGAGTCTTGATCCGGTCGGGGACTACTGCGCGTTCCTCCGCTCCTTCAACCGCACCCGCTGGCGCACCATCCCCACCGCGATCGAGGACGCCGGCATCCTGTTCGCCCAGAACCTGACCGATCAGGGCCTGGCAGTGGTCCACGTGGACGCCACGCTCGCCGCCCGGGCCCGCAAGGCCGGCAGCATCGGCGGCGACACCAAGGCTGACCGCACCGACGCCTACCTCCTGGCCGGCATGCTCCGCACCGGCACCTTCGCTCCCCGCCCGGTGAGTTCGCCTGCGGCGCGCGCCGTCCAGGTCCTGGCCCGCGCGCAGACCGACGCCGCCCACAGACGGGTCGAAGCCCTCCACCGGCTGCGCGCGGCCCTGGTCACCTACTACCCGGCGGCTGTCACCGCCTGGCCCAAGGCGGGCCTGCGTCATCCCCAGGCTCGCGCTGTCCTGGCCGCCGCCCCTTCACCGCACGTGGCCGCGGCGCTGAGCCGGGTCCGGTTCGCCGAGGTGCTGCGAACGGCGGGGCGCTGGCGCACCGTCGAGGACGAGGCCGAGCGCCTCCATCTGCACTTCCGCCGCCCTGCCCTGCGCACGCACCCGGTGGTGGAGGAGGCGCGGGCGGCCGAGGTCCGCGGGCTGCTCGCCGATCTGGACCACGCATGTGCGCGCGCCGACGACCTGGCCCGGCAGGCTGCGAAAGCCTTCGCCGCCCACCCCTCTTACAAGATCGTCACCTCGTTCCCCGGGATCGGGGACCTCCTGGGAAGCCGCCTGCTCGGCGAGATCGGCGACCACCCGCAGCGCTTCGCCGACGCCCGGGCCCTGTGCGCGTACGCCGGCGTGGTCCCGGTCACCTGGGCTTCGGGCACGGCGGCGCGGGTCTCCATGCGCCGTGCGGCCAACTCCGAACTGCGCGACGCTCTGCACCAGGCTGCGTTCTGCTCGCTGACCCACTCGCCCGGTGCCCGCGCCTTCTACCGGGCCCAGCGCGAGCGGGGGATCGCGCACAACACCGCCCTGCGCAACCTCGGCGCCCGCCTGGCCCGCTGCCTGTTCTTCTGCCTGCAGCGCGACGTGCTGTGGGACGAACGGGACGCCTTCCCCGCCCATGAGGCGGTGCCCCCGTAGTGCCGGGAGCGGCGGGCGGCCGGGTTGAGGCCGAGAGGGGAGGCGGCGGTCGGAGCGGTTCCGGCCGCCGCCCCCGCCCTCGGCCGGGGGCGGGCCCGCGGGCGGACAGCAGCGGGAGATGCCCATTGCATCCCGGGCCACCGAGCCCCCACGTGGGAATGGCGCCCGAACGCTGTCCGCCCGCCTCAGCTGCGATGCCGGCCCGGCGGCCGGGTCCCTCGCCACCCATCTGATGGTACGTTTATTTACCAGTGGTCGGGTGGTCCTCGCCGGGCCTCCCGCCGCTGCAAAGAGGTCTCCCGGAACCTCGCCTACTCCCCACGTCAGCGGGGGTGAACCAACCGACCCGGCCGAAGCTCGATGGCTGCGTCCTCTCCGGGACTGTTTCCCGGCGTGCCCCGCACGCCGGGGAACAGTGTGCTGTCCACGCTCCACGCCCCAGCCCGGCCCGGGCAGGGCCGCGCCGTGGAACCGGTTCAGACCGGGAGTTGGGGGCCCGGCGATCCCAGCCCGCCTTTGCCGGAGCTGCCGAGTTTCGCTTCGTGTCCCCGATCCCCGGCCGCCGGTGCCGGCCTATCGGCCCGCGCCCCGGTTGCTGCCGCCTGCGGGCGGGCGGGGGCCGGCTGGCGGTACTCCGGTTGGCTTGTTCGGCGGTTTTCCGGTCTCGTGGTCCGCCAGCCGGGCTGCCATGGTCCACCAGGCGGAGGCGAGGTGGGTCGAGCGGGCCACGGCGTGGCACTGGGCCCGCTGGTCACCGATGCCGCCGGTCAGCGGTGTGAGGGCATGAGGCACGGACTGCCGCAGCCATTGGGCGTAGCCCCGGCCGCCGAGGAAGATCACGTGGGCGTCGTCCAGGTCGAGCGCGGCGGTCTGCCGGGCGATCCGCTCGGGGGTGATGACGTCCCGGTCGGCGAGCCGGGTGTCGTACGGGAACAGCGGACGTTCCAGGGGGACCAGGCCGTGCCGGGCGGACAGGATCCGGATCAGGGTCTGGTCGGTCAGGGCGTCAGCGGCGAGGCGCAGGGATCGGTGCCACGGGCCGGTGTAGAGGTGGCCGGCGGGGATGACGTCCCGGTAGCCGAACTCCTCCCAGGACGGCTCAGCCTTTCTCGACCCACAGGCGATGATCACGACCCGGCGCCGTGAACAGGGGATATTGCCGCGCTGGCGAGCGTACTCGCGCCCGGCCGGCGTCAGGTAGAGGGCCTGCCCGGTCTGCTCCCAGGTGCCGCGGATGACTCCGTGTTCGCAGGGCCGGATGTCGGCGTAACCGGCGGCGTGGACGGCGGCCAGGGTCCGCTGGTTGAAGAAGCCGGGTACGTGGTCGTCGATGCCCGGAACGAGGTGGTCGGGGCGTCGGGCGGCGGCGAGGACCGCGTCGTGCTGCCGGGCGGGGAGCCTGGACAGCACGCCGGATGCGGGCGGCGACGCGGGCGGCCCGTAGTCGGCCTTCCACTGTTCGTACGCCGCTCGGCCGGCGTCCGTTATCTGATGTGCGCCGCTGCCGGGCTGGCGGTCGGTGATCAAGCTATCGGCGTGGAGCCGGGCCAGGGCGGCAGGGTGTCCGGTGACCATGCCGTTGTCGTGTGCGGCAAGGACACGGGCCCCGGTGGGGGTGAGCTGGTGCAGATGATGCCTCTCGTGCTCGGTGTTGGCCCGTCCGGCGGCTGTGCGCGGTCAGCGGGTGGCGCGGACGGGTGTGATGGTCGTGTGACGCCGCTTCACCGAGTTCAGCGTGTTCTGCGGATGGCGTCGGTGGCGGCCTTGGCGATGGCGGCGGGGGCGCTGGCGGGCCGGGGCAGGTGCAGCGGGGTGGTTCCCGGCAGGTGGCGGGAGTTCTTGGTGAGGGTGAGCTGGAGTACGGCGCAGCCGGCGGTAGTGAGGCGTTTGATGCGGGTGAGGGCCCGCGTGGTTTCGTCGGGGGTGTAGATGGCGTCGGTAACGATGACGAGGAGGCGGCCGGTGCCGGGGCGGCTGAGGTCGAGACCGTGGTCGAGTGCGTCGATGGCGTCGCCGAGGTTGTGGGCGCCGCCGTTGGCGTTGAACTCCGTCACGCGCTCGGGTGCCCGGTGGGTGGGCCGGGTCAGTGCGGTCAGATCGTGGTCGTACGCGATGGTGGCGGTGCGGGAGTCGGGGTCGGTCAGGGCTGCTGCGTTCGCCACGATCCAGGCAGCGGATGCGACGGGCCCGCAGGCGACACGCATGGAGCCCGAGATGTCGACCGCGATCCCCACCCTCAACGGTGGAGTCGGGGAGTTGCGGCGGCGGGTGTGGGTGAACGGCTCCGCGGTGGGCACCGCGCCTGCGGCGCGCTGAGCGTCGCGGGCGAGGGCCTGGCGCATGTTGAGGCGGCCGGGCGGAGTGGGGCTGGTGGTCCGCTCCTCGGTCCGTTCGCGGTAGGCGGCGGCACGCAGGGCCCGGCTCAGGCGCGCGGCGGCGCTCTGCTCGGCGGCGGTGGGCCGGCGAGTACCGGTGACCGGGTTCCCGGAGGGCGCCGGTCTGCCGTCGGGGCTGACCGTGGTGCCACGGGGGTTGAAGACCGACTTCGCGGTAGCGGCGGCCTTGCGTCGCCGGCCGGCCTGCTCGGCGCGGTCCTGGACCTTCGCCCGTGACCGTGCGGCCACGGCGTCGTCCGCGGCAGAGCGTGCGGCGAGGTCAGCGGCGTCGTTGGCGGCCATGGTGTCCAGGACGACCGCCACGGCGCCGGACAGCAGATCGGTGAGGTCCTGCGGCGCCGGGGGCAGGTCTGGGGCGGCGGTGTCCAGGGCGTCGCACCAGTCTTGGGCGTGCGCGAGCATGGTGGTGGCGTCGTGGTCGGCGCACCGGTGGGCCGCGGTCCAGATGCCGGTCAGGGTGGCCAGCAGGTCGGCGCCCAGCACCCGTTGGCACAGGTCGGCGACGGCTTGGGTCTCGCCGGCGTCCAGGATGCCGGCGTCCCGGCGCCCCAGCATCAGGGCCGCCACACCGGCGGCATGCTCGAAGCCCTGAAAGCTGGGGCTGGCGATGTCGGGCATGACCAGGGTCCGGGCACTTATGCGCAAGTATGTGCGGTCGGTCGGCCGCCTGACCAGATGGGCCCCCTCGACACGGCTCTCCTCCAGCAGCAGCGCGGCCTCCACCACACGGGGGTCCGCACCGGCCGGCTCCTCCCACACGGAGTGGGAGGCGTGCGCGGCCTCGTGGACGAGGACCCCCCAGGCGGCGGGATACCGTTCCTCGTCGCCCACGATCCGCGGTCGGACCTCGTGGGGCTGGAGAGGGGCGAACAGCCTGGCATCGAACTCCACCTCCGCCAATCTGGGAAAGTACGCAGCCGGTGCGCCGGAGCGGGTGCCGGGACGGCAGATGACGATCAGGTCTTGGCGGCCGGACAGGGCGACCAGCCGGTCGCCGAGTTCGGCTCCCACCCGCAGCCACGCGGCCGGGGAGGAACGGGGCTGTGCGGGCGGGGCGCCGTCGTCGTCCCACCGTGCGAGGTCGGCGTCGGGTGTGGTGGCGGAAGGCTGGACGTGGTGATGGACGCTCATCGCGAGCGGCCCCGATGGGCGGAGCCCGTGCCGCGCGGGGGCTGACGGGCGGCCGACGCGGTCGCGGGGAGCTGCCGGCCCAGGGTGAGAGGCGCGACCTGCTGGATGCCGACGACCTTGGCGACGGCTTCGGCGACGGCGTCGCGGTCCTCCGCCGGAGCGATCCCGACCAGATTGCCGAGCGCCGCCCTGGTGCCAAGGACGGCCTCGGCCTTCTGGTAGCTGAGCAGCTCCCGCAGCTGCGGGGCCCAGCCCAGTTCTCCCAGCTCGACCTGGCGGGCGAGATGCCGGGCGATCCGGACCACCCGGGCATCGATCTTCAGAGCCAGGGCGAGATCGTAATCCGTGCCCACCTGGATCTGCACGCTGAACCGGGACGCGAGCGCCTCGGTCAGCACGGCGCCGTGCACGCCCGGATTGTGGCCGGCCACCACGTAGAAGCCCGGCTCGGCCTTGATGGTCTCGCCCTTATGGGCCTTGACCTGGATCTGGCGGCGCCCGTCCATGGCCGGATAGAGCGCGGCCAGCACCTTCGGCGAGATCAGCGTGGCGTCGTCGATCAGCAGGGCGCGACCCTCGGTCATCGCGGCCACCAGCGGACCGTACTGGAAGACGTAGCCCCCGGCGTCGGCTTGGGTGTACTCGCCGATCAGGTCGCCGACGGTGGTGTCGCCGTCGCCGGCGACGGTGATCAGGTCGGGGAAAGCCGCCTCCACCAGCGAGGTCTTGCCGGTTCCCGGAGGACCGTAGAGCAGCACCGGCACGTCGGCGTCGCGCAGCCGGTTCAGCGCCTCGACGTCGGGCAGGTCGGCCAGCTCCCTCGGGTGGTAGAGCTGGCCTCCCGCGCGGCGGATCGGGCCGCCCGGCAGGGGCGTGCGGGCCGTGGCCGTGGGGGCGCGGGGAGCATGGGTGCCCGGCGGACTGATCACCGCGGCCCGCGCGGCTGCCGCGGTCTTCCCGTTCGCGCGGAACTGCGGCTGTCCGGTGCCGCGCTGGTCGGCCTCGCCGCGTCGCGCCAGAGTCAGGGCGGCGTTGCGAACAGCACCGTGGGAGTGGCCCAGCTGCCTGGCCATATCCCCGATGGTGAGGCTGTCCGCGGGCCGGTCGGCCAGCAGTCGGGCCACCTTGGCCCGTAGTTCGCCGGCCTTGGTGCGTGCTGAAGTGGCTTTGGGTCCGGGTGTGGTCAATACAAGGATCCTTCAACGGGCTGGCGTGCGGGCGGGGTTGGCGGTGCAGGTGCGGGCGGCCTCGGTGCGGGAGGTCTTGTCGCCGGTCTGTAGGGGCCTGCCCTGTAGGGGCGTGCTGGTGTCTGTCGCTGGGCGGGCTCAGCCGGGTGTTTCCTCGAATCCGGACTGGAGCAGGATTTGCCGGGCGGCGGCGTTGTAGCCGGTGGTGGTGATCTCGCCGGTGCCGGTGTGCCGGATCGGCACGAACGGCAGGGCCGTGCGCTCTGTCGGCGCCCCCGCCGCATGGACGGGCGAGGGCCCCTGGACTACGACGCTGCGAGCCGCCGACAAGAGTTCGAGCGCTTCCCTGCGGCGGTCGGTCAGGTCCTCATCAATCCTGGCCAGGGCGTGCATGAGCGTGTACGCGGGGACGGAGCCCGGGTCGGGGTGAGTCTCGTCGAGGTGTGGGTCGACCGCGCTGCGGGCACAGGCGACGAGCCGCTGGGCGGCGTGGAGCAGGCCGCCGTCCTGCAGGAGATGCTCCAGGAGTTGGCCGAGCTGAGCGGAGTCGACGGCGGTGAGGCGGCCGGCGAGTTCGTGCAAGGCCGCAGCGGCGGCCGTGACGTCGGCGACGGAGTCGGGAAGATGCGAGGTCAGAGTTTTTCTCCCTGATGTTCGGTTCGGGGCTTGGAGGACCTTTCCGGGGTGCGGGACTCGGCGGTCCGGGGCCGGTACGGGCGGGCCATAGCCGGCCTTCCGCTGTCCGTACGTTTCTCGGCCGGCGTCGGTCATCGCGGTGACGGTGTCGTTGTCGTTGTCGTGGGCGGCGTCGGCCCGTCCGCCGAGGTTGCTCCGTTATCGGGTGGCCCGGGACGGTGTGCTGGTGGTCAGTGCCGGGGGCCGCGGGGCGGTGACCGGCGGAGTCGCAGTGGTGGGGGGTGCGCGGCGTCGGGCGCGTATGCGGGTGAGGGGTGCCAGGGTGCGGCGGGCGGCGGGGATGAGGTGGTGGGGGGCGTGGGCTGGGTCGTGGGTGAGGGCGGTGATCTCGCGTGCGGCGGTGCGGGCGGTGGTCAGCAGGGCGCGGGTGTAGAGGTGTTCGGCCCAGTGCTCGGCCGAGCCGACGGGCTGGCTGAGGAAGTCCAGGACGTGGGCGGGGTCGGTCCCGTTCAGGACGGCGTGCTGCTGGGCTTTCCACAGCACGGTGATCGGGTCGACCGGCTCACCGTGCCGGGCCATGGCGGTCAGGCACCGGTACAGGCCGTGGTGCAGGGGGAGTCGGAAGTCCTCGGGGTGCAGCCAGCCCAGGTCCGCGAGGTCTTCGGGGCGGGCGGTACCGGCGGCGAGGAGGAGGCGTTCGGCGTCGAGGTCCCCTTCGGCCGGGGCTTCGGTCGCCTCCGCAGGAGTTGCTCTGGGCACGGGTCCGGGTTGGCGCGGCCACTGGGGTTCGGCACGGTCGAGGAACCGCCCGAGGGCATCGGCCTGCTCCAGCACGATCGTGGCCGGTTCGGGAAGCGACCTGTCCTGGGCGAGCCGTTCCAGTCGCATCGCGCGCTCGCGCAGGGTCCGGCGGACGGCTTCGGCGCGCACCATCTGGGCGTAGACGGGCACGTGTTCGGGTCTCGGGCAGGCGCCTATGAGGGTGTGGAGGTAGGGGGTGTCCAGTCCCGGCGCCGTGGTCACCGCGGTCTTCAGGACGGCCGTCAGCCACACCGGGCTCGCCCGGTGCACCTCGGGGTCGGGTGGGGTGAGGGTGCGCATCGCCGCGAGCAGCGCGCTGTGGGAGGGGTTGGCGAAGTGCTCGGGCAGCAGGTCCGGCACGCGGGCCAGCTGGGCGGGTTCGAGGAGGAGGGCGCCGAGGAGCGCCTGTTCGGCGTAGTGCAGCGGCTCCGGCGGGGGCAGGTCCTCGTAGGGATCGTCGAATTCGGCGGAGTCGTGGATGGTCATTAGGCGGCCAGGGTGAAGTCGTCGCGGTCCAGGGTGGCGCCGAGGTGCGGGGCGAGCAGGTGGGCGGCGAGCCGGGGCGGGAAGGCGTTGCCGATCTGGCCGAAGACCTGGCCCTTGTTGCCGGCCCAGGGGTGGCCGGCGGGGAAGGTCTGCAGGATCCCGGCCTCGACCGCGGTGATCCGGATCGGGTCCGGGGCCTCGCCCGGGTCCTGTTCTGCCGCAGGTGCGGTGCGTGGTCGGGGTTCGGCGATCCAGAGGCATTCGTTGGCGCGGTGGCCGAAGAACAGCGTGCCGGCCGGCTCGTCGGAGCTGCGGACGGTGGCGTGGGCCTGGTTGTTGCTGCGCAGTGTCCAGGACCAGCGGTGGGCCTCGGCGGTGAAGGTCGGTGCGGGGGCGTCGGCGGGCCGGTTGTCGCGGGGTCCGTGCTGGGCCCAGCCAGGTCCGTCCCGTCGGGAGCGGAGCACGAGGTTGGCTGGGGCGGGGTGGGTTTTCCAGGTTCCGCGGGTACGGGCGTCGGTGAGGGTCTTCCTGGATCCGGAGGGGAAGGGCTCGGGTCCGCCTCCGGGTCCGCCGCCGGCGCACACGGTCGGCACCGGCCGGTCGGTGGCGCCCCAGCCCAGAGCTTCGGCCATGCTGACCCACCGCCGGCGGCCCGGTCCGAACAGCGACTCCGGCTCCGGGACCGCCGCGTGGGTCGGCTCCGGCGGTGCGGCGGTGCGGACCCGGGAGGCGATCAGGATCGCCCGCTTCCTCGTCTGGGGTACGCCGTAGTCGGCTGCGTTCAGGATGCCGGTCCAGGCGGAGAAGCCCCAGGTGCGGAGGATCGTGGCGTACTGGCGCCACAGCGGCAGCACGTCGGGCACCTCCTCCATGAGCACCCATTCGGGCTGCCCGGCCTGGTGCAGGGCGTGCAGGTAGCGCATGGGTTCCGCCGCCAGCAGGGAGCGCTCGTCGCGGCACGCGCTCAGCAGGCTGGCTCGGGTGTCGCGGCCGGCGGCGAGGTCGGTGACGGCCTGGTGGACCAGCGGCTGGTCGAGCAGCCCGAGGCGTTTGCCGGCCATCGACCATGCCTGGCAGGGCGGGGACGCGATTAGCCCCCAGGTCTTCCCGGTGAACGGCCGCACCGGGTACATCGCCACGTCCGTGCGGATGGTGAGCAGCCCGGCAGCCGCCCTTGTCCGGCACGCCCACGGGTCCCACTCCAGCCCGATATCCTGAACACCGAGCACGGCGGCGGCGTGCGACCAGCCGCCGGGGCCGGCGAACAGGTCCAAAACCAGGCCGCGGTTCACGCGGTCAGCCCGAAGTCACCCTGCTCCTGCTCAGGTTGCTGTTGGTCGCCGCGGCACGCCCACGGCGAGCAGCCGTCAGCGACGCCGTCCTCCAACTCCTTCAGTCGCTCACCGGCCGCATGGGTGTCCAGGGCGGCTTGCCGCTGGGCCCATTCGCGGGCGGTGACGTGGTCGATCGGCGCCTGGTCCAGGGGGACGCGGGAGCGGTGCAGGAACGCCTGCCCCAACAAGGGGTTGCCCGAGGCATTGGCGCGGGCGTTGCCGGCCCGGATCGCCGCGTCGAACGCGACGACATCCGCCCACTCCTCCGGGGAGTGATCCCGAATATTCCTCCACTGCTGATTCCCATGGAATGGACAGCCCAGGCAGCTCGATTTGGGAGTGTCCGCCAGGCCGCGTGATTCCAGGTAGGAGGTGCAGTCGGCGCGGGACCAGTCCATGTCCAGGATCAGGGGGTGCCGATTGTGCATGTAGGCGACGTCGGCGTCCTTCGCCCGGTGAAACTCATCCGTCGAGATCCCAACCCACTGCTCGACGAAAATCCCCTTCGGGATACGCTCCGGATAGGGGTATCCCAGGATCTCCCGAACCTGCTTCTTGATCGGCTTGATCTTATATTCACCGGTGCACTGCCGCCGCGTCATCCCAGGCCGGCCGTCCTTGTTGAGGATGTAGAGCGGCATGGAAGCAAAACGATGGGCGGGGTCGAGCGCGTCTTTTCTGATGTTGCCGGTCGCCACCCGCAGGACGGGGATACCTGCGGGTTCGGCTATCTCCCGCTGAATGCGGTCGAGATGCGAATAAACGGCTTTCGGTTCCCACCCTGTATCGGCGAATATCGCATAGTCGATCCGTGGGAGGATTCCCTCGGCGGAAAGAGAGAGCAGCGTGGTGGACTGTACTCCGGCGCCTAGAGAAAGGATGCGGTAGGTAGGGTTGGTGGGGTTTGTCAAGGGTGTGCGGGAATTCCTGTTCTCGTGAGTGGGGGTCAGCGGGTCCGGGGCCGGCCGGTGGGCGTGGGCGGTGGTGGAGCGGCGGTGTTGCCTGCTGCGACGGTCGTCTGCTCGGGGCGTTGTGGCGGGCCGAGGCGTCGGAGTTGGTCGCCGGCGTGGGCCAGGCGCATGGCGATGCCGGTGACCGTCCCGGCGGCTTCCTCGAAATCCGAGGTGAGGCGCCGGGCGGGGCCGGTGCCGGCGGCGTGCGCCTGCTGACCGGGCGGCCTGGAGGAACCGGGTCAGGACCGGGAGGAGGCCGTGGACGTCGTGGACGACCTGCTCGGCGAGGTCGGCTGCGGTGTCGTAGGTCTCGGCGCCGGTCATCGCCTGTGTCAGGGCACGTAGTTGATCACTGAGCCGGTACCCGCCGTCGGAGCCGTCGGCCGGGCCGGTGTGCCCACTGATGAGCTGGGGGTCGAGGTCGACGCGGTATCCGGCCAGGGTGAGCAGCTGTGCCGCCAGCGTGGCCTGCTCGTTCTCGCGGATTGGACCCTGGTCCCACGGCAGGCGGTGGTAACGGGAGTTGAAGTGCCATTGGACGAGGAATCCGGCGCGTTGCAGCAGGGCGCGGGCGAGGCTGTCGCCGCCCCAGGCTTCGACGCTTCCGCCGCCCAGGTGGGTGATCCGGACACCAGGCGCGGGCAGTAAGTCTCCTGTTCACGGGTTGGTGTCACGGAACGGTTCAGCGTGCTGGCCGGTGTGGCCCTGCGGATACGTGCGCCGAGGTCGGCGGGGTGACGGCCGGGTCGGCGCGGGAGCCTCGAGGCGGGTCGCGGTGGCCCGAGGTGCGGGTGGGCGCCGCGGGTCGGTTCGCGGGCGCCGGGACTGGCCCTGGGCGAGTTCGAAGGCGAGGTCGTGGACGATTTCGGCCGAGGTCTGCGGGGACAGGTGTATGGCCCAGACCGGGTGGTTGGCGGCGCCGCCACCCCAGACCGTCCAGGTGCGGAAGTTGCGGCCGGGCCGGGCGAGGGCGGCGGAGGTGTCGAATACGACGCCCGCGGCGTCACCGTCGTGCCGCCCAGCGGATGAAGCGCCCTTCCACGCTCTTGGTCCAGTCGGTCAGCGGCCGTGCGGCGTGCGCGATGCCCATTTCGGTGGCTGCGGGCTCGGTCGTGGAGGCGGCACCGGATATGGGAGTGTCCAGGAGCGTGGCCACCATCTCCGCCGGGGTGGAGGCGGTCGCGGTGCCGTGCCACAGGCGCTCGCCGACCTGCGACTCGTACGCCGCGACGGTCCACCGAGGTTCGCCGTGTTCGGGTTCGTGGACGAAATCCACGCGCATCAGCAGGGATTCGTGGCTGGCGGTGGTGGTTTCGTCGTGCGGCCGGTACTTCTCCCAGTCGTCTTCCTGCGCGAGGAAGGAGTCCAGCAGCTCTGCGTGGTCACCTGGGTCTGCGTCGTACACGGGCACGGTTTCGGTGGGTGACGGGGCCCGCCGGGTGGTGCCGCCCGGTACCGCGGTGGCGCTGAGGATGCGGGTGATGCGCTGCTCGGCGCGGGTGGCGGGTGGCGGGTGCGGGGGCAGCGCGCAGGGCGCTGCCGTAGACGAAAGGGAATTCGGCCACGGCGTCGGTCTTGCGGTCGTAGGTGCTGACTATGTGGCGCAGGTGGTCCTCGTCGTTCAGGAGCACGCTGGAGCCGGAGGTGTACGTGCCCACTGCGGCGACGAAGCCGTCGTCGGCAGCTTGGTGGTGGATGACGAGGTGGCTGGCGGCGATGTCGTCGTGAATCGTCTGTGCTTCGGCCCCTACGGTGCGGATCTCCTGCCGGCTCAGGTGGGGCAGGGGGTGGTCGGCCCGCGTCGGGTTCGTGTCGAAGTCTCGCAGGAGTGCGAAGGCGACGCCGACGGTGAGGCTGACGTCGCGCAGGGCCCGGGTGGCGGCGTCGGCGTAGTGGGCCTCCTCGCGGTCGATGCGGACCAGCACCAGGGTGTCCGCCCCTTGGGCAGGCGCTGGTTGGAAGGAGTGGGCGAGCAGGATGGTGCGGGCGGTGGTCAGGGGGGTCGCGTGGGGGCGGGTGGCGGCGGTGTTGTGAATCTGGGCGGTGATCTGCCGGGGTGTGGGGATGGCGGGTCTGGCCAGGTGGCGGGCGGCGGCCTTACGGATCAGGGCCTGCTGGACGGGCACGGGCGCGGTGTCGATCGCTTCAATCAGGGCGGGCAGTTCGGGTGCGAACAGCCCCGGCGAGACGTCGGTCGCGGCTTCGGCGACCAGGCGGGCGGTCTCGGTCTCGATCAGCGGCGCCCAGGCGAAGTCCAGGCCGTGCTGCTCGCAGGTATAGAAAGCGCCGCCTTCCAGCGAGGCCGAGAACGGGTAGTCGTCTTCGAGCATGAGCTGGACGCTGCCGAGGAGGGAGGCGACGGCCTCGGCCAGCTTGTGGGCCAGGCCGGGATCGCGGATCCAGCGGGTGCTGTCGGCGGAAGCAGCGGTCGGCGCCGGTTCGGAGCTGGGCGTGGTGGGGGAGTCGGTCAGGAGGGGTCCTTCGGTCTGGGGTTGGAGGTGCGGCGGATCACCGGGGGCGGCGGGGTGCGGTGCCGAGAGGGGCTTGGGTCGGGCGTAGCCGAGTTGGCCGAGGTCGGGCGCGAGCTGGGCGTTGCCCAGTGGTTCGGTGACGGGGTTGATGAGGGCAAAGGGGCGGCGAATATGGCGATGGTGTCGGCCTGACGCCGGACCGGCTCGGGGGTGGCCAGGTGAGCGACGACGCGGGTCACCAGCGCGAGGGGTAGATGCGGGTCACTGGGTGCCGGGCGCTCCGTGCGCAGCGTTGAACACGGCCGCTCGCCAGAGGTGCCGTGGTCGACTCCATGGGGGCCACGGTCGCTTCTTTGTTCCCGACTCCCTGACGCCCCGACACGTCCTGTCGGCGCTCCGACCGGCGCCTCCGCTAGGAAGTCGTCTCGTGCGGTGGGCTCGGCAGTCCGTGGTCGGGGGCCGTCGACTGCGGTGTGTAGGTCTGGGATGCATATTTGGCCACCCTGTAGACGAGGTCACGCCCGGTCGGGGTGTCCGGGCCTTCGACGAGGATCACGTGGAAGCGGCCGTCGGCGACCAGCACGGTGTTTTCGGCGTACAGGCTCAGCCCTTTGCCGTCCCTCCAGAAATACGTTCCCTGAGCTCCTTCCCGCCCGTGGATCCGGGCCAGTTTCAAGTCGTAGGCGTTGCTCCAAGTCGAGTTTCGGAATGCGGCCAGTTCTGGTTCCATGAGCTGGTATTCCAACGGGTCGCCGTCCTGAAATCTGGCGGAGTCTTGCCCGGCAACGATCGTCACGCGACAGTCGCCTGCGGTGAACGTGAACGTGGGGCCGGAGGCCGGGCCCCGGCGTTTCCAGCCGCGGGGAAGGTCCACCGTGAACGCCGCCTCAATCACGCGGTCATAACCGGAGGCGGGAGACGGGGCCGTGGAAGCCCGCAGCGACGGGCGGGGACTTCGTCCGGTCACGGTAGCCGAGGGCGTGCTAGAGGAACTGGGATCACTGGCACCGTGCAATATGCTTGCGGCCACCAGCGTGAGGGCCGTCCCGGCCACCGCCGCCGCGATGACCCCGGTTATCAGCTCTTTCCGCGGTCGTCGGGACACACTCCCGGCGACCGCGGGGAGGGCAATCTGAGACTCCCGGGCGTTCGCCGCTTGTTCGGGGGACGGCTGTGCCAACGACCGCAAGACCGCCGCGGCGTCATCGGCGGTCGGCCGACCGGCCGGGTTCCGGTCGAGCAGTGCCATGATGAGCGGGGCGAGGCCGGTTGTCTGCACCGGCCTCGGCATGTCGGCGGTGAGGACCGCGGTGACCGTTGCATGAACCGTCGTACGCCGAAAGGGGGACCATCCCTCAACCATCCGGAAGAGCATGACGCCCAGCGACCACAAATCAGCGGCGGCCCCCGGCCTTGCGCTGCCCATGCGTTCGGGGGCTGTGTACTCCAACGAGCCGACGAACTCCCCTGAGCGTGTCAGCGAACGCTCGCCCTGAATTCGCGCGATTCCGAAGTCCGTCAAGACGACCCTCCCACTGGGCCCGAGCAGTACGTTCGCGGGTTTCACATCACGGTGGAGTACCCCGCGTGCGTGCGCCGCGCCCAGGGCCTCCGCGACCGCTCCCGCGATCCGGGCGGCTTCACCGTCGGATAAGCGCCGTTCCGATTTCAGACGGTCGCCCAAGCTTTCGCCGCGGATGCGTTCCATGACGATCCACGGTCGACCGTCGTGCATGACCACGTCATGGATTGTCACCACTGCCGGGTGGTCGATCCGTGCAGCCGCCCGCGCCTCCCTCATGATCCGTTCAATTCGGGCGGCTGCATCCGGTCCGTCCGCATCGAAATGGGCCTCCTTCAGCGCGACTTCCCGGCCGAACCGTGTGTCGTGGCCGATCCACACCGCGCCCATACCTCCTGAGCCCAGCTTCTCGGCGAGCCGGTAGCGCTTGTCGATAAGCCGGCCGTCAACAGGGGCAGACTCGGGCCTTCTCCGTAAGGACATGCGGGCATGATGCCTCAGCAACGCGCGGCACCGCGCCCGGCGGAGCCGAAATCGCGCCGCTGGCCCGCGACCAGGGCATGGCGCTGGTCCCAAAGTGCACCTTCGCGGCGAGCCGCGTCCCGGTATGGTTCGCCGGATCATCCCGGGCGCCAGGATTCATCAAGGGAATGCTCCGCGCGGACATGGGCATCCAGCCTCTGCGTCGACGAGTTGGTAGCGAAGGGAAGGGCTCTGCGGTCGGGGCACAACCCATGCTGCTGGGCGTGTCACCCGTGGGCCCGGCCGCCCCGCTCTGCAGCAGGGTGTGGAACCTCAGGCGCCCCGGCAACTGCGCTACATGTGAGGCTGGCCCCGAGCGTCGCCAGGCGCTGGCCATCGTCCCCAGTCGCCAAATGCGGTCCGCCTACGCGGCCTTCCCGACGTCCTGCTTGGTGAGGGATTTGGCGATGGCGCGGGAGGTGATGGCCCGGGAGGCGGCGGCGGAGGCCGCGGCCAGGTCCTGCGCGCCGGGTTCGGTGTACCAGGGGCGCAGGGTGAGCATTGCGGCGCGCAGGCCGGTGGCGAACAGCAGCGCGGACCCCTTGGCCAGGGAGCGGATCGCGTCGGGGGGAAGGATCCGCTCCTGCCGCATCGACACCGACGTCGACTTGCCCGAGTCCGAGGTGGAGGTGGAGGTGGTCTCGACGTCGTGGTCGCCGATCAGGCGGGAGAGTTTGTCGGCGAAGTCGGGGTCGTCGATGCCGCTGCCGATCACTTTGATGGTGGCGGCGGACCACATGGCGTCCATGCCGGCGTCGCCCCAGACTTTCTGGCCCTGGCGGTAGGACTGCAGGATCGTGATGGGGATGATCCCGCGGGAGCCGAGGT
The DNA here is from genome assembly GCF_036353415.1 of Actinacidiphila polyblastidii. Taxonomy (NCBI): domain Bacteria; kingdom Bacillati; phylum Actinomycetota; class Actinomycetes; order Kitasatosporales; family Streptomycetaceae; genus Actinacidiphila; species Actinacidiphila polyblastidii. The sequence goes on along the minus strand of NZ_JAZEWV010000014.1, from coordinate 95,013 downwards.
GGGAGTACAGGTCGGGGAGGTCGCTGATTTTGCAAACGTTGGCGGCCTCGTCGAGGATGCACAGCGCCGGCGGGTCGAGCCGTCCGCCGGCGCGTTCGGCAGCGGTGGTCGCGGTCCGCATCACCGAGTCGGCGCACGCCGCGATCAGCGCGCTCGCGCCGCCGCCGCCGTCCTTCGACAGCAGGTACAGCGTGTCGCGGCTGCCGACGAACTGTTCGGGGTCGAACTCCGCGATGCCGGCCTGCGGGGTGACCCAGGCGGCGATGTCGGTGTTCAGCAGGCAAGCCGCGTACTGGCGGGCGGTCTCGTAGATGCCGTCTCTGGTCTCCGGCGGGCCTTCCACGGTCCCCTTCAACTGGGCCGCGATTGGGCCGAACCGGTGGTCGCGCAGGATGTCCAGCGGGGTGCGGTCCGCGGGGAACGCGAGCCAGGTCATGACGTCGGTGATCGGCCGCCCGTCGTTCGCAGCGGCGAGAAACAACTGGGACAGGACGTTGGATGCGGCTTTGGACCAGAAGTCGCCCTGCTGGGAGGCGTCCACGGACGCGGCCAGGAAGTGCCCGGCCAGCCGTCCGGCGCCTTCCAGGGTGGTGGCGCCGGCCAGGGGGTTCCACCACAGGGCGCGCTGGGCGTGGGCGATCTGCTGCGGATCCATGGTCCAGGTCCGCCCGACGGACGCCCGTGCGTCGAGCGTCGCGGTGTAGGCGTCGCCAGCGGCTTTGTTGCTGGTGAGCAGCACGGCGCCGGGGGCGTTGAGGATGGCGGGGATGGCCAGGCAGGTGGTTTTGCCGGAGCGTGGGGCCATGATCGCGACCGCGACGTCCTCGTACCCCATCCTGACCTCGTGCCGGGTGTCGGCGAGGTTGCCGAGCAGGATCCCGGTCTGGTGCGGGGCCGGCTTCTTCTCGCTCGCGAGGCTGGGGCGCAGGGACCGGGCCTTGGTAGTGATGGCCCGGGCGAGGAGCGGCTGGATGTCGCGGTGCTTCGCCATCCCGGCGACCGCCTTGTTCCGGCCGGTCCCGGTGCCGTTGCGGCGGAGCCACCACCAGCGCCCGGCGACCGCAGTGAGGACGGCGATCAGCAGGCCGGGGGCGATGAACCGGCCGATGAGCAGGGTGGTGTGACCGGCAGTGGGCCAGAGCAGGTTGGGGTGGAGGAGGGCGTCGGCGGGCTGGTAGGGGGCCCAGGGTCCGGAGTGGGTCAGGACGACAGCGCAGTTCCCGCCGAGCCAGGCGGCGTTGGCGGCGGGGACGGCCACCGCGATGGCGCCGATGATGAGCTTGAACAACCAGTCGGTGAGATCCGACGTGCCGGAGGAGGGCGGTGGATTGGAGGGCAGGAACGTTTCTTCCGGAGAGGAGCGGTTGCCGGGGCGGTGCCGGTGTCAGCGGATCGGGTGCGGGCGGGGCACGGCAGGCGGGGCCGGCCGGGCGGGGATTGCCGTGGTCAGGGCGGGACCATCCGGAGCGGCAGGCCCGGGCCCGTGCTCGGGGGCGGATGGCGGTACCGGGTCCTGGTCGAGGGCGGCGGCCAGACCCGGGTCGATGCCGATCCGGATGCCCAGTGCCCGGGCGCCGGCGCGCAGCGTGGTCACGGCGGTGCGGATCGCGGCGGGGTCATCGAGGGTGCCGGGCAGGGTGTAGAGAAAGTCGCCGGGCTGAAGGGTGAGGCCGGCGTGGGTGAGCAGGTCGTGCTCGACGCCGGGCTCCTCTTCGGTGGTCAGGGCGAGCAGGCCGAGCGCGTGGTGCTGGCCGACGGTGATACGGACGGGATCGAGGATGAGTGCTCCCAACTGGGGCGACGGGTGGGTGGTGTGGCGGTGGTGCCTTGTTGAATCGGCGGGCTGCGCGCGCCGGGATTGCGCTCTGAGAGGGCGGCTGTCACTGCCGGGGCCTAGGGTGCGCGGCATGGATTTCGACACCTACACGGTGGTGCTGCTGGTGCTCGCCGCGGATGCGCCGGAGCTGGATGAGGTGGCGTCGGCTGCGTTGCAGGACGCCCACATGGCGCATCTGGCCGAACTTCACGAGGCGGGGCATCTGCTGGCGGCGGGCCCGCTGCTGGGCGGTGACGGTCAAGCGCTGCGCGGCCTGTCGCTCCTGCGGGTGTCTGCGCAGGAGGCGGTGGAGCTGATGGCGCGGGATCCGGCGGTACAGGCGGGCCGTTTCACGCTGACCGTCCTGCCGTGGATGGTTCCCCGCGGTGCCGTCTCCTTCACTGCGGCCCGGTTCCCGCGTTCGATGACCGAGGCGGCCGGAGGGTGACCCCTGGCCCTGGGCTGGCCGGGCCGCTGCGCCGGGTGATGTCACCGGCCGCGGGTATCGGGCCCGGGATGCGGCAGGCCCGGGCCTCGGGGCGGAAGGGGCGCCCCGTCCTGGGTGCGGGTGTGCCCTGCTGACCGGCCGGCCGCGTCGGGGCGTTGGCCGATGGCGGCACGGGCGATCCGGTTCAGGACGTGGCCGCCGTCGGCCCAGTCGCACAGGTAGCTCCACGCTTCGGCGTTGCGTTCTGCCAGCGGCTCGTCGTATGCCTCGGTGCCGGGCCCGGACGTGGGCAGCAGCGCGTCGCATTCGGCCCGCCAGTACGTGTACGTCGTCTCCAGGCCGGTCCGGGCCTGTTCGAGGCGGGTGAGCGTGCCGCGCCAGTGGGACTGCTGCTCGGCTGCGGGCAGCGCGGCAAGCTGGCGTTCGGCGACGGTGAGGAGTTCGCCCATGTGGGGCCGCACCCGCTCGAAAGCATGCCAGGTTTCGGCGTCGCGCCGGCGCTGGCGCAGCCCGTAGGCGTCCTCGTCCAGGGGCCAGCCCTGGGCGTCGGTGTGCTGGTCGGAGTAGTCGTGCCACTGCTGGAGGATGTGGGCGGCGGCCCGGGTGTAGACGGTGAGCCGGTCCAGGAGGAGCCGGTGGTTGGCCGGGTTGATGGAGGTGAGGGCCTTTCTGTGAGAAAAGGTCGGTGCGGGGTTCAGCGCCGGGCTTGCGCCGGGGTGGGCGGTAGCGGTGCGTGGGTGGTCAGTGTCGCTGCGGCTCTGCGTTGTTTGCGGGCGGCGCCGCGCACGGCTTTGAGCCGCTGGCGTTGTTCGTCGGCGAGCTGTTCGCCCTGGACGGTGGTGGGTTCCTGGGTGAGCAGCCCAGGGGTTCGGCAGCCCATGGGAGCCGCGGTAGACCGGCTGGGGGCTCACCAATTGGGCGGCGAACCTTGCGACGAGGTGCGGGGGCGTGCCGGCGGAGAACCATGCCGACCACAGACCCTGTCTCCGAATCCGGTGGCGGGAGTGATATCGGCGGACCAGGTCGGCTGGCCCGCTGCGTCGTCCAGGCCCGGGCGCGGTCCCATACGGGCGTAACCGTCGGGCGAGAGCGCGAATTCGGTGCCCTGGCCGTCGTTATCGCTGTTCCAGCCGGTCGCGGTAAGGATGTCGTGGATTGCGTCCGGGGCGGGGGGCTGGTCAGGGGCGGGTGGCAGGAGGGCGTCGGAGAATCCGGCGAGGATTTCCACGGGGGTGTGGCCGCCGAAGGCGGCGTACCACCCGCAGGCGCGGAACTTCCAGCACGCGCTGGAGGTGTCCGGGGCGGTGGGTTCCAGGGTGAGGTGGACGGCCATGTCGGGGCCGGCCAGCAGCACGTGCGGATAGGTGGGGTCGGAGTGGTTGGTCCAGCCGGCCGCTTGCAGCACCTCGGTCACCCGCCGGGGATCACCGCCCCCCGCGAGATAGCGGGGGGCGGTGGCGAACTGGACGGTGTCCTCGGGTCCGTTGGCGCCGGTGTAGAAATGCTCGCGCATCAGCGCCGCCGCCCGGCCGCATCGCCCGCGCCCCGAGCCGGGTCCGGGGCTGGTGGGGTGGGCGGTTTCCGGGCTGCGGGTGCAGGGCGGCGGGTGACACCGGGAAGCGTGGCCAGACCGGTGACGCTGTCGGCCAGGGTTTCGCTGATGTCGCCCAGGTGCTGGCTGGCCCGCCCCAGGTCCTGCCACAGCTCGGGCGCGCCGCCGTGTCGTTGGGCATAGCGGGACGCCGATGCCAGCAGGTCCGACATGCGGGCCAGGACGCCGTCGTCGGGATCGAGGACCGGTGCAACGAGCAGGGGGGCGGAGACGGTGCCCCTGTCCAGGAGGGCGGTGATCGCTTCCAGCGCCGCCGGGGTCTCGATGATCGCTGCCGGCGGTACCCAGTCCTGCGGCCGGCAAGGCTCTGGCGCGGCGCCTGGTCTGGTTTCGGCCGGTGTACCGGAGGTGGTCAGGCCGTGGAGGAGCTGGGGTGCTCGGTGGAGGTCGGCGGCCTGGGCGTCGAGGTGGTCGGCGCAGGCGCACAGGAGGTGCCACAGCGTGTACGCCGACCGGTCCTGCGTCCGGCCGGTGGCTTCAGCCTGCTGGTCGACGAAGTGGATCGTGGTGTCCAGCAGTGCGCGGACGGCGTCGAGGACGCCGCCTTCGGCCAGCACTTCGGCCAGCAGGCCGGCGGCGTCGGCCGGTTCGGCCCGCGTGATGCGCTCGTTCAGTTCGCGCAGGTGACCGGCGGTGGCCGTCGCGGTTTTATCGGGGGCGGGGTTAGCGGTCAGCGGGTCGTCCTAGGGGAGGTCGGGGACGGAGCCGCCGGTACGGCGGGCGGAGGGAGCGGGGTCGCCGGCAGTGCGTGTCGCGCCTGTTCCGTCGTCGCGCAGAGGTCCGGGTCCGGTAGGGCGCGCAGGGTCTGCGGGGCGTCGCGCAGTTCCTGCGTCTGGTCGTAGAGGTGTTCGGTGGTGTCGGCGAGCTGGTGGTACAGCGCGTATCCGGGCTGGTGCTCGTCCCACTGGTCACCGGGCCTTTGGGCCAGGATCAGGCGGTGGGTGGAGCTGAGGACCTCGTTGACCTCGTCCAGGACGCCGCCTTGGGCGAAGACGCCGGTCAGGAGGTCGGCGGCCTCCTCGGGGTCGGCGTTCTCCAGAGTGGTGGCCAGGCTCCGCAGCGAGGCGGCGATTCCTGCCGCGGTGGTCGGATCGTGCCTTCGCGTCACTGGGCCTCCTCGTGCTCGGGCCGTCGGCGGAGCGGGGGTTGGGAGGTGTTCCGGTGGGCGCGGGCGCGCAGCAGGGCCAGCGGTGTGATGCGGGCGCGAGGCCAGGGCCGGACGGGTGGGGTGGCGGTGTGGTGGGGGTGGGTCATCGTCTCCTTGGCGGGTGGGTGGTGAGGGGCGGGGCTGCCGGGCGCGGTGGTGCGGCGGGACGCGGCGGCAGCGGGACCGCCTGCCGGATCCGGGCCGGGCGCAGGCGGGCGGTGGCGCGGTCACTGGCGGATCGGGCCCAGGCGGCTGCGCGTCCTGCGGCGGTTCGGGTCTGGTTCCAGGCGGTCAGCTGGGAGGGCAGCACCGGGTACGCGGTGGTCGCGGCGTGCGGGGCGGCGGCGAAGGGGATCCGGCCCGGCGGGCGCAGGACCGGCTGGGGGTCGGCGAGGCCGGCGGCGAATGCCTCGACTGCGTGCAGCGGGGTGTGCTCGGAGAACGTGGCGCGCCACAGCGTGACGCTGTGGCCACCGGTGCCGGGTGTGCGGGCGCCGGCCCACCATCTGGTGGTGTCGCCTTCGCGCCGGTACTGCAGGCGCGCGGTGCCGTCGGGGTGGTCGGCGCTGGGGTGTTTGCCCGTGCCGGGCTTCCATCCGCGGGCGGTGGCCTGGCCGAGGACGTCGGGTGCGTGGGCGGGGCGGGGGGCGGCGAGGGCGTCGGTCAGGCCGGCGAGGATCTCCACCGGGACGGCGGCGCCGAGGGTGGCGTTCCAGGCGGGCTGGCCGGGTGGGTTGCCGGAGATGATCCACACCGGCGGGCTGGTGTGGGAGGTGTAGACGGCCCGCACGGACGTGTCGGGGCTTTCGAAGTGGAGCGGTGAGCCGGACCTGGGGGTGCGGTTCTTCCAGCCGGCGCCGGTCAGGTGGGCGGTGATATGGGTGAGGTCGCCGCCGCCGGCCAGGTGCCGGGGCCGGACCAGGTAGTGCTGCTGGGGGACTTCCCTGGCAGCGGCAGGTCCCCAACTGGGCTGTGGCCGGGTCATCGTGTCCGCCTTGCCAGGGCCGGCGTGGCGCTCAGGGCGGGCTGCGCCGCCGGGGGCGCAGGGGCCGGGTTCAGTTCGGCGTCCAGGTTCAGGACGAGGTCGTGCAGGTCGTTGGCGGCCTGCCCGTAGACGCCGGCGCGGGGGTCACCGTGGTGCTGGGCGCGGTAGGAGGCGGTGGCCAGCAGCATCACGACCCGGCCCAGGACACCCTCCTCGGCGGTGGCCGCATCGCGGAGGATCTGGCGGGTTTCGTCGGGACCGGCCGCAGCGAGGTGTTCGGCGAGCCGGTCGATCTGACGCGCGGCATCGTGGGCGAGATCAACGGTGAAGGTGCCTGACGGCAGAGGCGCTCCAATCGTAGAAGCGGAGGCGGGGCGGGTTCTGGTTCAGCGGCTGCGCCGCGGTTCAGCGGTGGGTGTCGGCGGAGGGGCGGCGGGCTGCTGCGGCTCCGGCCGGTTGGCCGGTCGGGCAAGGGCAGCGGCGAGAACCGGTTCGTCCACGACGTCGGGGTCGATGGCTACGCGGTACCCGGCCAGGTGCACCGCGGCGCAGGCCCGGCTGGCGACCTGATGCTGCGCGTCCTCGGGGACCTGGTGCCAGACGTAGAACGGCGCGGCCTCGTGCCGCTGCAGGCCCAGGGTGTCGAGGAGCAGCAGCAGTTCCTCGGGGGCGCCGGTACGGCTGTCGGCGTAGATGACCGGGCTGCCGAAACGCCGGTAGATCTCGACGTCGGTGCCGCATTCATCGGCAGGACTCACAGAAACGGGTCTCCTTTTTCAGTGGAGTGGACCGGACGGGAACGGCCGGTCAGCGGGCCTTCCTGGACGCGTTGGCCGGCCGGGGAGCCGGGGGTCCCGGTACGGCCCGTGCCCGCGCTTCTTCACCGGCTTCGGATCCGGTGTGGTCGTTGAGGTTCGCCACGAGGTCGGTGAGGGTGTCGGCCGCCGCGAAGAGCAGCCGCGACATGTCGTCGATGCCCGCCTTGTGCAGGTGGGTGCCGGCTGCGTTCAGGAGCCGGCCGAGGGCGGCCAGCGGGCTGATCTCCGGGACGATGCTGGTCATCACGATGAAGCCGCCGTTGTTGCGGTCGGCGCGCACCAGGCTCTCGGTGACGCGGTCCAGCAGGTGCGCGGTGTCCAGCGCGAGCAGGGCCGGATACCGGTCGGTGGAGGGCGTCGCGATACCCCGGATACGCGGCGTGGACCCAACCGCAGGCCCGGGTGTGTCCTGACCGGCGCGGGTCCGGGTCTCGATGGCGGCGCTGATGGCCGAGTGGTCGCCGGTCCCGGCGGCCAGGACGCCCGGGTCGATGTTGACGCTCCAGCCCGAAACGGTCAGGGCCGCTGCGGCGTCACCGGCCAGGCGCCGGCCGGCCGGTTCGTCGAGGTGGTCGGGGACCTGGTGCCAGACGCCCCGCGGTTCGGCGCCACAGCGTTGCAGGCCCAGTGCGTCGAGCTGGTCCAGGAGCCGGGCCGGGGCGCCGGACCGGCTTTCAACGTAAATGGTGGTGGCGAACGGGTGGCGGAAGACCTCGACGTCGGTGCCGCAGATATCGGCAAGGGTGGGGACGGTAACTCTCCTTAAACGCAACGGACTTAGGGTGTGTCGATCGGGGGGTTGATCACAGCCTGTGGATGAACCTGTGGACGGTGTCAGTGTTCGGAAGCGACCGCCGCGGGGGCCGGTGCGACCTGGATGTCGAGGGCGGCGCGCAGATCGGCGACCTCCCGGTCCAGCCGAGCGAGGTCGCGGGGTCGGTAGAGGATGCGGCCGGCTCCGGTGACGGTGCCGGCGGTGGCCGGGACGGGCTCGCCGGGGCGGAGGTTGATGGTTGCGGACAGGACGCCGGGGCGCTGCTCGATGGTCTCCGCGGTGGCGGCGCGGGTGACGGTGCCGGGCGGTGCGGCGATCATCACGGCAGTCAGGGCCGGATAGCGGGCTGCGGTGGGCAGGGCGGGCCGCTCGCCTATGGCGAGGGCGGCGAGCGCTGTGGGGACGTCGATGCCGTACATCAGGCCGGTGAGTTCGGTGATGCAGTCGCCGCCCGGGCGTGCGGCGGCTTCTCCGATGTGCAGGCGGCCGTCGGTGGTGCGCAGGATCTCGCAGTGCACGACGCCGGTCTGGGCGCCGAGCGCTGCGGTGGCGCGGCGGGCGAGGTCGGTCACGGCTCGGGCTTCGGGGTGGTCGGGCGGCAGGACGGTATCGTAGGAGGCGGAGCCGACGGTGCGCAGCAGCGGCTGGTCGTACCGCCCGGGGGCCGCCAGCAGGATTTCGCCGTCGTGGGCGAACAGGTCGACGAAGTATTCGTCGGCCAGGTCCAGGAAGGTTTCGACGAGGAAGCCGTCGCGGGCGCCGTGCAGGGAGTCCAGGGCGTGGCCGGCGTGGAAACGCCCGGTAATGTCGGGCACGCGCGAATCGAACGCGCCACCCGCGACAAGCTCCTTCAGATGGGCCTCTGAGCGGACGAGGAAGGTATTCCAAGCGGCGGCGCCCGCGCGGGGCTTTACGATGACCGGCCAGCCCAGGGCCTGAGCAGCTTCGGGGATCTCGTCGCAGGAGTGGACCAGGCGGTGGCCGGCGGCCGGGAGTCCGGCAGCCCGCAGGGCGTTCTTCATCAGGTGCTTGTCGGTATAGCGGTGCGCGGCGTCCACGCGCAGGCCGGGGAGATGGCGCAGGTGGCGCAGGTGGGCGGCGGCGACGATGCACTGCTCGTCGACCGTGGCCACCGCGCCGACCGGAGGCAGGGACGGTACCAGGGCGGTGAGGGCATCCAGGTCGTCCCAGTGGCGGACGGTGTGGACGGCGCGGACACCCGGCGGCGGGTGTGTGGGGCCGGGCGCGGGAGCCAGGAGGGTGATGGTGTGCCCGGCCGCCAGGAGAGCGTTCTCCAGGAGCGGGTTGCCGGTGGCGAGGACGAGGACGTGCAGGGTGTGGGGCCTTTCGAAGCGGGGGTGGCGGCCGGGATCGGCCGACGCTATGCGGGCTGGTGCTGGGCCGGTTCGGCGATGTCCACGCGCCACGCGGTGATGGCGGCCAGCGCCGCCTGTTCGGCGTCCTCAGCGCTGGCCCCTTGGGTGAAGACGTGGGTGGCCAGGGCGATGCTGCCGTGCGGGCCGCCGGCGGTGGCGCCGGGATACAGGTCGGTGTGGGCGTCGATGACGCCCGGCAGACCCAAGATCTCCTTTGCCGGGGTGATGGCGGCGACGGTGCCGGACGGGGTGGCCGCCGACACCCACGCGGTGGTCTGGCCGGAGGTGGAGAGCTGGACCTGGGGGCGGGTGCCGGTGGCCAGGTCGGCGGCGAGTCCGGGCACGTCGATCCGGTGGTGAAGGTTGAGCAGGTGCGGCACGCGCGCCCCGCCGGGACGCAGGCCGATCTCCCCGACCCGCCACACCCCCTCCTGGTCGAGCAGGACTTCCACGTGGGCGAACCCGGTGGACAGGCCCAGGGTGTCGGCGGCGGCGCGGGCCAGCGCCGCGGTCGCGTCGTGCTCGGGGCCGGGCTGGAGAAGGACGGAGCCGACCAGGGGGCTGCCGAGGACCGGGGCGACGTAGCGGGCCGGCACGGCGTACAGCTCCCGGCCGTGATCGCGCAGGATCTCGATGTGGTACTCGGCCCGTACTCGGACCAGGGCTTCGGCCACCAGTCCGCCGGGGATCTCGTCGGCCGGGCGGTGCAGTCCGGATGCGGTCATCGATGCCGACAGACCGGCCGCGCCGGCGAACGCTCCGGTGGCGAGGAGTTCGGCCAGGTGGGTTCGGTCGCGGACGACGTGGGTGCCCAGCGTCCCGAATCCGCGGCGGGGTTTGACCACCACCGGCCATCCCAGGTGCCGGTCGGCTGCGTCCGCGGCGCCGGTCACGGCGCTGATCCGGCGGTGGGCGGCGACGGGCACACCGGCCCGCACGAGGAGGTCTTTCTGGACGGCCTTGTCGGTGGCGGCGACGGCCTGGGCCCAGGTGAGGCCGCCGCCGGTCTGCAGCAGGCCGCGCAGCAGGGCGGCCGGGCGCAGGCACGGCTCGTCGGCGCTCTCCACCGCGCGCACCGGCAACTCGCTCAGCGCGTCGGCCAGCCGGACCAGCTGGCCGAGATTGTCCCAGTCCGATACCGCCCGTACCTCGTACCGGCCTGCGGCCAGCGCGCGCCGCTCAGCCAGGACAGCTTCGGGCACCACGGCCAGGACTCGCTCACCCCGGGCGGCCAGGGACTCTTCCAGCGTGCTGCGCAGGGCGGAGACGACAACGATCAACAAGAACTCCAGGTGATGCGGGGAAGGTGGGGGCGGGACCGGCGGCTTGCCGGATCCAGGGCTTTCTGGCACTACCGGGTGCTGTCCGGTCACCGGCGCGCGAGACCCGGTGACATGTCGCCCGCGACGGGCGGGGGCGGCCCGGCGGCGTGGCGGGGTGTGGCCGGGGGTTCGGTGAGTATCTGCGCGACACCGTGGAGGTCTTCTTGAATGCCCTGCAGGCGGCGGGCGATCCACTCCAGGCGGTGTTCCGCATCGCCTGCGGCGGGTCCGGTTTGCGCTGCGGCCCAGGCCGCTGCGGTTTCGGCGAAGCGCCGAAGGCGAGGAAGGTCTCCGAGGCGGTCGTCGGTGATCGCGCTGATCAGGCCGGCAAGCTGTGCGGGCCGGCGGGCGTCGGTGATCTGCCCGGTCAGCAGGGCCGTGCCCGTGGGCACGGCATCAGGACCCGGCGCGCCCTCGGTGTCCTGGTAGAGGTCGGGGTCGAGCAGGACACTGACGCCGATGGAGCGCAGGGCGCCCACCAGTTCGGCAGCGCGCCGCTTGGCCTCGTCGGTGGGTGTGCCGGCGGGAAGGACGTACGTCTGGTCGTCCTGGATAGTGAAGCCCGCGTCTTCCACGTCCGCCCTCACCTGGGTGCGGTGGGTGTGCACGGTGACGGTGATGCCGCGCTCGGCTTCCAGGCGCATGGTGACATCCGGGTGGCGGGAGCCGCCCTCCCCGGGGCGGGTGGATTCCAGGTCCATCCAGTCTTCGATGTCGTGGGCCGCGTCCGCGAGTGCCTGGTGGAGTTGCCGGGACAGGTGCGTCCAGGTGCCGTTCGAGTCGTTGATCAGATTGGCAATCAAGTCGACCCGGTCGGAAGCGGACTGGATCGCCACCCACCGGCAGTTGCCGAAGCCGTCGCTGTCGATGATCCCCGCGGTCCAGGCCAGATGCTGGACGATCATCGCCAAGTCCTCGGCCGTTAGCGTCCGGTCGTCAGGATGCAGTCGCACCTGGAGGTGGAACACCGCGGCGCGGTCGTTGCCCGGGCCAACGGCGAACGGGTACTCGATCAGGGGGACTTCGAAGTACTGGACCCAGTTCTCGGCCAGCCACACGGTGTGCCGGTCACCGAAGACCTCATCAAGCGTCGGCCAGTGGCCGATGACCCTCTCGCCGAGGGGAAGCTCCGGGCGGGCGTCTGGTCCGAGCGCCGCGGTGAAGAATGCGCCGGCGCGGGTCGTCCGGGTGCTGACGGAGCAGATCAAGCGGTCAGCCCTTCATCGTACGAACGCGGTGAAGGGGTGAGATCCACTGCCGTGGTGATCAGGGTGCGTTCGCGTACCAGGTCGGCGTGGACGGCCGGATCACCCGCGGGCAGCGCCTCGATGGCTTCGTCAATCACCGACAGCGCCTGCCGGTGGCGGCCGAGCTGGCGCAGCGCCCCGGCCGTTCGCATCAGCGCGACCGGGTCCGCTGTCCGGGACAGCACGGGGAGTCCGGTGAGGTGGAGGATCCTTTCGGCGCGGCCGGGCAGCAGGTGCCCGAGCCACAGGCCCTGCAGCACCACGTGCAGCACCTCCCGCGAAGTCGCTGCTTCGTTCTCGGTGAGCAGGTCGTCCAGCATGCCGAGGCCGGCCGGCTGCGACCGGCCCAGGACGGCGAACACCTCGTGTGCCCGTATATAGGGGTCGGCGTGTTCGGCGCCCGGCGGGTCGAGGGCCTGGAAGACGGTCCGGATCGCACCGCAGCGGAAGTCGAAGCGCAGCGCGCTGAAGTACAGGTGCCACCAGGTCCGGTGCACCGGCGCGGACATGTCGGCGCCCGGTACGGGCCGGTGTTCCAGGTCGTTGAGCACATCGTGTCCGGTGCGGCGGGCGTGCCAGGCGGCGTTGCTGCACACCTGGGCGGACTCCTGCCAGGTCGCCCCGGTCAGCTGCAGCCCGCGGTTGAGCGGGCCGGTCCAGTCCTCGCCCTGGTCGATTCGGCGCCTGGCCGCGGCGCGCAGCGCGTCGAGTTTCGCCGCCCTGGCCGCGACGGTCATGGGCACGGTCATCGGCTGCTGCCGAGGTCGGCGGTGTGGACGAGCTGGTCGAGCGCGGTCTGGTAGTACCAGCCGCCGTCCACGGACCTTTCGGTGTCCGGCATCTTGGGCAGCAGATGGTCGGACAGCGCGCGGAAGAAGCTGGTGCAGTCGGGGCAGTACCGGCCGGTGTGGATCATGTAGCGGGGGTGGGCGGTGATGTAGGAGTGCTCGCCGCCGCGCGGGTTGCGCAGCCGCCACCCGTCCTCATTGGTCGGGGTGTGCCAGGAGGAGGCGACCACGGTCACCTCCTCGCCGACCAGCTCGCCCTTGAAGGCGCCCTTGATGATGGCGATCTGGTCGCCGGGCGTGAAGTGCTGGTGGGTGATGTGCCGTTGTGGGGTGAGGGTGTCTGCCGGCGGGCGGGGCGGGGAGGGAAACGAAGTCAGCGGTAGTCCTTCGACGGTTGTCCGGCGGCGCCGGTGGCGAGGGTGCCGGTGCCGGTTATCGGTAGGGGTTTTCGGTGGTGCGGTCGGCGTCGGTGGCCGCGGCCAGCAGCTCGGGCAGGTCGCCGGGATCGGCCTCCCGTTGGTCGATCCACCATCCGGCGCGGTCGACCAGCCGGGCGGCTTCCTCGACCGCGGCCCACTGCTGCTCGTCGAACTCGCCTTCGGCGACCAGGGCCTGGTAGGCGGTGGTGACGAGCTGGTGGCGGCAGCGCTGACCCCAGGCGACGGCCTTGTCGGATCCGGCCAGCGGCGGCATGTCGTACTGGGACGCCCAGGCGTCGGCGTCGGCCTGTTCCTGCTCGCGGCGGCCTGCGAGCCATTCCTGCGTGCCGGCGGCGTCGGCCTGGTGGGCGGTGCGCCAGCAGTCGGTGCAGGCGCGGGCTTCCAGCCAGCGGGCGTATCCGGCGCGCTCGTCGGCCCGCCGGGCGGACAGGTCATGGTCCAGTTGGTGGCCACATTGATGATCAACAGTCCAGGTGGTGCGGACGGCCAAGTCGGTTCTCCTTTAGCGGTGTTCGGGGTGTCCGGGTCTCATGTGACGCCGGGAGGCAAGGTGTACGGCGGTGGTGAAGGCGGCGCCGAGGGCGGGGAGTGCCGCGGTGGTGTGCGGGTGGTGGGTGGTGGTGAGGCCGGCGAGGGCGGTGCCGGCGGCTTGGCCGGTGCCGACGGCGGCGATCAGCCACGCGTACGCCTCGGTCACCATGCCGGGCGCGCTGAGCGCTTCGGTGGTAAGGAACGCGCTGGTGATCAGCGGGGTCAGGACCGCGCCCGGGACCAGGACGGCCACCACGGCGGCCCAGGGAGAGGGTTCGGCCAGCAGCGGCAGCCAGCTCGCCGCGAAGGCCATTGATATCTTTCGCAGTTGCGCGGCGGGAGTGCCGGGAAGTGCCCGGTGTGCCAGGAGCGCTCCGGCGGCGACGCTCCCGACCGACAGGGCGGCGGGCACGGTGCCGGCCAGCCACGGTGTGTTGTGCCGGTCGGCGGCCGAGACGGCCCAGACGGTCAGGGCGCCCAGGGCGAAGCCGGTGCCGGTCAGCGCGGTGAACAGCCGGCGCAGACCGGAGTGGTGCAACGGGCCGAGCAGCGAAGCCCGCCGGCCGATGGGCTGCCAGGTGCGTGAAGGCCCGGAACTGAGGACGACCGCCGCGCCCACGAGCCCCGCCAGTGCCCCCGCGACCAGGGCGGTGGCAGGGTTAGAGGTGTGGGCGAGCGCGACGGCCAGTGGTGGTCCGGCGATGTAGATCAGGCCCTGGCTGCCGGTGTCGACCGCCAGCGCGGTCCGCCGCTGCTAGGGGTCGGGCAGGACGGACGGCCACAGGGCCCGCAGCCCCGCCTCCAGCGGCGGTGTGGTCAGGCCCGCGAGGACCACCAGCGCGTTCGCGGCGGCTGGTTGGCCGGCATCGAGGGCGGCCGGCAGGGCCAGCAGCGCCGTTGTGGTGCCGTGGCGCTGCCGGTGACCAGGGTCTTGGCCGTGCCGGTCGACGAGGCGGCCCAGCAGCGGCTGCCCGACGGCGGAGGCGATGCCGTAGAGCGCGCACAGGGCTCCGGCATGTGCAAGCGTGCCGCCGTCGTGCTGGACGAGGAGCAGGACCGCCAGCGGGGCCATGCCGTTGGGCAGCCGGCCGAGCAGAGTTCCGCCCAGCAGACGCAGGACGTGGTCACAGTGCAGGGCAGCCGCAGTGCCCGGGTCACCGGCGGTGGCCGGGGAAGACCGGCCGGGGCGGCTCACGGCGATCCTCCCGGCGGGCCGGGGAGGAGGGGCAGCAGGCCGCGTACGGTCGCTTGCGCGAGGGCGGCCAGCGTGAACGAGTCAGTGATCCGCCCGCCCCGCATCATCACGGCGAGCTGCGCGGGAGTGACCGCGCGGATCCCGGTGATCCCTTCCCGCCGGGCGCCCCGGCTCGGACCGGCGGGGAGTTCGTTGTCGGTGAGGCGGCCCAGGAACAGCACGGTGCGATGGGCAAGGATCCCGGTGTCGGCATACAGGTCTCCCAGGCAGGACAACTCGCCCATGGGCATACCGAGTTCCTCGTGCACCTCACGTCGGGCGGTGGATTCCGCGTCCTCGCCGTCCTCGCCCCCGCCGCGGGGGATCTCCAGATGCCAGCGGCGGGTGGCGTGCCGGAAGTGGTCCAGCAAGGCGATCCGCCCGTCGGGCAGCACCGGCAGGACCGCCACCCCCGTGGGGCCAGGGGTGCTCAGCACGCGCAGATACGTTCCGGGGGTCCCGTCGAGGAAGCGGACCGGATCGCGCAGGACCGTGAGGTACCGGTCCCGGTACACCACGCCGTCAGTGCTGCTCGCGGCCGGTGTGCCGCAGGAGCAGGCTGATCGCGCAGCCGACGGCGCGGTCGTACCGCTGGTGCCGCCGGTCAGGACGATGGGCGCTCCGGGAGCGTTGCGGAACAGCTCCGGCCGCTCGCTGTGAAGGCGCCGGTAGGCGGTATCGGTCGTAGTGGTCACTTCCTGCGTCCGCTGGCCACGGGCATATTGCAGCCTGCCCGGGGCGGTGAGGTGGTCTGCAGCGCCGGACCGGGCGGCATGGCCACGTGCCGCGGGTGCGGAACCCGGTACGGCGGCAGGATCGCGACCTGGGCGCTGAGTTCCTCTCCGGCGGCGGCCAGTTCTCCGGTGAGGGCGTGGGCCTGGGCAGCCAGCACGCTCAGGCGGGCGGCGGTCATGCGGCCCTGAACGGTGTCGAGGGCGCCGGCGAACTCCGCGCACACGCGCAAAAAGCTGGCGAGTTGCGGGAGCTGCCCGCCGTCGTCGACAACCTCGGCGATGGAGCGGGAGACGTCCCCGGTGTGCGCGGAGGTGAGCACGTCCCGGATGAGGATGCCGAATTCGCTGTCGGGCTGGGGCTGCTCGGAGCGCCAGGGTGCGTCGGGCCGCAGCACTCCGGCGGGAACCGGGGGCGGACTGGCCCGGCCTGCTTCGTACTCGTTCTCGTACTGTCCCAGGGCGGTGATGTCGCCGGTGGGGTCTACGGTCAGTGCTACGACGGTGGAGTCGTCGTGCTCGGTGAGGTGGGCCAGGGTGATCAGGCGGCCGGCCGCGTCGTACCAGGACTCGAATGGCTCCAGTTCCCCGCGGTCGCGGGCCGCCAGCGCCAGCGAGGTCAACTTTTCCCGCTCGGGCACCGGCAGTACCGGAATGGCAGCGGCGCGATGCTGGCCGACCAGGTCGCGGACGATGAGCGCGTGCTCGGCCCAGGTGGTCAGGTACGACCAGAGCTGCGCGTCGGCGCGGCTGCTGGGGCTGGCGGCGAAGTGGTGGTGGATGCGTTCAGTGGCGTGGTCCAGGTCATCCAGCAGCAGCCGCCACCCGGCGTGGTGGCGGGCGGGCGGCATCGCGTCGAGACCCTGGTGGGCGAGCCGGAGCAGGCCGGCGGCGTGCGGGAGCAGATGGGCGGTGAAGGCGTCGGTCACCTGGCGGTTGCGGTGCTCGACAGCGCTGCGGGCGGCTGCCGGCTCGGTGATCTCACCGTAGGCTCGGGGCAGTTGCCGCAGCGTGGTGGCGCAGGCCAGGTGTTCGACGCGATAGCGCACCGCGAAGGCTGTGAGGTGGTTCAGCAACTCAGTGGCCGGGGTCGGATCGTGGGGAATGCGGGGCCCTCCATGGGTGGGTGGCGTGGTCAGGAAATGGTGCCGCGGTGTTTGCCGGGCGGTCCGCCTAGAGGGGCGGGTGGAAGCGCGCGTGGTGTCGCCGGCCGACCGGCGGTGGGCGGGTGCCGGTGGGCGAGGTCGACCAGGGCCGGTCCGTGTTCGAGCCAGGCGGTCAGCGCCGGCCGGGCGTCGGCGGTGCGCTGGGCTGCGGCCTGGGCATAGGTCGTCCCGGCCAGGGCGTTGTCGCCCTCGCGCACGCGGCGCACGGTGTCCAGCCACTCGCTGTGAACACGGCGGCCGTGCCGGAGCGCTTCGCGCAAGGCGGGCAATACGGGCTGTTCGGCCGGCCGCAGGCGCGCGGCGACGGTGTCCAGGTGGTCCAGCAGGTGGGGTCCGTGGAGGAGGAAGGACCGGAAGTCGTCCCACAGCGCCTCGTGGTGGGCGTGTTCGAGTCGGCCGAGGATGACCGCGCCGAGCCCGGTCCCGTCGTCCGGCGGCCATGTTCCGCGGACCAGGACGCGGGCGATCTCGGCGGACAGCGCACGGTCAAGCCGGTCTCCGACTTCCTCGACGCGGCGCTGGTGCACGGCCTGGTGGTAGGCGGGCAGCAGGGCTGTGGTGATCGCCTGCGCGGCCAGGGCGGGATCAGCGGGCACGGTCAGGGAGGGCGGGGCGGCCGGGTCGCCGGCGAACGGCTGGTCAAGGCCGCCCGGGGCGAGCGCGCCGACCAGCAGTTCGCCGTCGGTGCCCGGCTTGTCCACCACGAAAAGCTGAGTGCCCCGGGCGTCGGTGAGCACCGATCCGAAGGGGATGCGCTCGCTTCGCACGGCGTCGATCAGGCCGCCGGAGTCCCACAGGCACCCATCGAGGTCCTGCTGCCAGACGGGCATGGCGTAGACCTCGATCCTCGACCGCCAAACTCCCGGCAGACCTGCGGCGATTCGGTCGGTGGTGTCGCCCAGCCAGACCCGGCTGCTGGCGGTCAGCGTCATGTCCTGGTCGGCGGCCAGCCGGGTCAGGTCAGTAAGTGCCCGGCGGGCTGTACCCGCGTCCGCGGTGGCCAGGGTGCTGGTGCCGTCCTCACGCCGGGTGAACCCGGCGGTGACCAGGAGCGTTGCCGCTTCCTGGTAGCGGGTGCCGGTGGTGACGGCGACGATCCCGGTGCGGGCGCTGAAGGCGAGGGTGATCTGGGTCCCGGCCGGCAGCATATTGCTGCTCACCGGCCCCCCGGCCCGCGGTTGCGTCCCCACCCGCCAAGCGAGCCTGGTGGAATCGGGGTGCCTGGTGTGGTGGCGGTGCGGTTCGTGGTGAGCAGGGGCACCAGGTCGGGCCGCGCGAACGCGCCGACGGGGCGGGTGAACGGCTCGGGATCCAGGAAGGTGGTGAGGAAGGCGCCGGTAACCACTGCCGGTATCTCGTGAGAGAACCCGGCCCACCAGATCACCTCCGTGCCCCCAGGGATGGCGAGGGTGGCGGCGGCCATCATCAGGGTGTCCTCGCCGCCGGCGAGCAGCGGTGCTGTGGAGCCCCGGTCGCGGAGGTATGCCAGGGCGCGGGTGCCGCGGTGGCGGGTCTCCCATTCCACCAGGTTGAGGTCGGCGTGGTAGTCCCAGCCGGCGATGCCGGGCCCGGGCAGGGCGACGAGTCGGCCGTCGCGCGGCAGGTTGTAGAGCACGTAGTCGGGGTCGCGCAGTAGCTCGGCGCTCAGGACGGTGGTCATCGCGGCAAGGAACTCGACCGGCAGGTCGCCGCCGAGGGTGGCCTTCCACCGTGCGGGCCGGGCGGGGTGGGTGCGGGCGCTGAGGAACAGGTGCGCGGCGTCGGGGTTGTCGGGGCGGTCGGCGAGAGCGGTGACCAGTCCGCACGGGCTGGTCGCGGCCGTGACGGTTGCGTTGGCCTGCAGTGTCCATGCCGCGGTCTTCGCCAGGTGGACCAGGTGGGCGTGGTGGTCCTCGACCGTGCTGGCGGCCAGGTAGCGCGGAGCAATGCTCAGCATGGCGTTGTTCATCGGCGGGCTCCCGCGGCGTTCGGTGTGGCCGCGGGCGTCGGGACGCCGGTGAAGAGGGTGGCCGGGGTGAGGTGGTGCGGTGAGGGGGGCGGGCCCAGCAGGGCGGTGAACGCGGCGTAGTACCGCGGCAGGAGCCGGGATCTGACCTGGTGAGCGGCCTTGGCGGGGTGAGAGGTGACGGCGATGCCGTGCGGGGTCAGTGGCACGTCGTCGCGTCCGGTGATGTCGATGCCCAATGGGTGCAGGGCACCGACGAAGAACTGCCCGGGCCTGGTGGGGCGGTCGATGATCAGGAGCTGGGTGAAGTCGTTCGCGGTCAGCAGCGCCCCGCGGGGCAGGTAGTAGGTGAAGATGACGTGGTCCATGGCGGCGTGGTCCCACAGGAAGTCCGTCACCCGTTGGCGCTCGGCCTGGTTGGACCAGTCCAGATCCGAACTCGTCCAGGTACCGGGCAGCCGTGCGGCGAGGCCGGTCGCGAGGCGGGACATGCGGTCGGCCGGCGCGGCCGGCGGTCCTTCTGTCGTTGCGGTGGGCGGGGTGTCGGGGGTGGCCGAGGTGGTTCTCCTCTTCGTACGGAACGGGGTGCGGGTCAGCGGCGGGGGCCTGCGTGCGGGACTGATGCCGGTGCTGCGGGCGGCGGCGGGATGCGGGGCGCGGGTCGCGGGTCACGGCGAAGTTCCGCGATTGCCTTGGCGAGGTGGTCGCGGGCTTGGCCGTAGAGGTCTGCGGCGATGGCCCGGGAGGTGGTGTCGTCGGCGCGCAGGTGGCTGTGCGCGACGCTGGGGACCGCCGCCGTACGGTAGCCGTGGGCAACATGCGCCAGTGCTCGGGTCAGGGCCTGCTGGGCGTCGGCCATCGGGATCATCGCGGTGGTGAGCTGTTCGATGGCTCCCCGCTCCGCGAACGGAACATGGTCCTCGCTGGACATGACGGTGCGGATCCATGTGGTCGCGGACTCGGTGACGTGGCTGAGGCGTGCCACGTGACCGGTGGCCGTGGCCAGGTCGATCGCCGCAGGGCTGGCGGGGAGGGTGTCGGTCAGGTCTGCGAGCCGCCGGTCGAGGGAGACGACCAACGAAGGTTCTTCGGCGTTGTTCATCAGACGGTTCTCAGGCCGGTGCGCGGCCGGGAGCCAAGGACGGAGGCCAGGTCGTTTCCGGACTTCCAGGCGAAGAGCCGTGCGGCGTCTTCCAGTTCGTCGTAGTCGGCCAGCTTCGTGAGCTGGAATTCGTGTTTGCGGTAGTGGTAGACGACCTGCGGCAGCAGTTCCCCGGCCGCCAGATGCGTGACCTTCAGCGCGCAGTAGTCCTCGCCCTGGACGAGGCCGCCCATGCCGCCGATCGCGGACCACAAGCCGGTGCGCGCCATGATCGTCGTCGGGCCGATCGGAATCGCGTGGCGGGGGGTGGGCCAGTACGTCCACACCGCGCCCGGCTCGTGCCGGCCCGGCGGCACCGGACACCGCCACAGATGGAGCGAGCCGTCGCTGTGGAGGTCGGCACTGTAGCCGGCGACCCAGCCGAGCCCGGTGTTGTCCAGGTGGTGCAGGCGGCTGCTCAAACTCCACCTGGGAAGAACGTCGTCATCATCAGCCCAGGTCAGGGCCTTCTCGCGGGCGAGGTTGACGGCGAGGTTGCGGGGGCAGGCCGCGCCGACCGGGCGGGGCAGGGCCAGCACCCGGACCTGGGAATCGGCGGCCAAGGTCCCGGGCAGCAGCGTCGGATCGGCCCCGTCGAGGGCGAGAACGGCCTCCCAATCGGCGTCCTGTGCTACGAGGCTGGCATGCAACTCCTCAAGGTAGGAGAGGCGTTCGGGGCGAAGGCGGGTGGCGATGACGACGGTGACGTCGGGTATCGCGCATGCTCCTTTCGAGTTGAAGCCGGCGGCGGTCAGCGGCGGGGCGGCTTGACGTCCCCGGGCGGGGCGGGCGGATGCACCGGCGGCGTCGTGGGGCGGGTCGCCTGAGCAGCCGTCGTGGCGCGGTGGTAGGCGGTGCGGGCGAGGTCTTCGGTGAGCTGGACCATGTCGTCGGCCAGCGCGTCGAACTGGTCGGCCAGGCCCTGGTAGTGCCGGCTGCCGGCTGCTGGCCTGGTCGCCGCGCTGGTCGTACCAGTTGGCGGCGGTCACCAGGAACTGGTGGAGGCGGGCGACCGCGCCGTCGTCGTCGTCCAGGACGGCGCTGGCGATGCCGTGGAACTCACTTTCGTTACTGGCCCTGCCCAGCAGATCGGTCCAGCCCGTGATGCCCTGACCCGACGGCGGGAGTCCGGCTGCGTCGATCAGTGGCTTGGCCGCTGCGGCGTTCCAGCGGGCGAGGTCATCGGTGGTGGGGGTGCCGGTGTGGTGGGCGTGGATCTGCTCGGTGGCACGGCCGGTGTTGTCGTAGAGCTCGAAGTCGGGATTGGGGAACAGCGGCAAGTCCTCCGGGTTGTCCGGGCGTGACGGCTACATGCGCATCATGGGGGCTGCCGGCGGGCCGTCGGCGGCGGTCAGCTCGCACCCGTAGCCCAGGAGCTGCGCCTTCGCCGTCGGGGTGGGGATCAGGGCGGCATCGTTGCAGACGAACGTGTCGGTGACCGCGGTGCGCGGGGTCCTGCCCAGCCACGCTCTGGTCTCGGGGCCGGCGGTGAGTTGCCAGCCGGGGGCGAGGGTGTCGGTCTGGGTGTGGGTGTGCGCGAACAGCAGCACGGCGCCGCCGCCGGTGGTCTTCAGGCCGTAGGCGGTGTTCCAGACGTTGTTGGCCGCGGCGAAGGCGGTGGTGCCCTTCTTCCCCAGCCGGTTGAGGTCCTTGTCGTGGATGCCGGTCTGCCGCTTGCTGGCCGGCGTCGGGGTGAAGAACTGGGCGCCGGAGTTCTTGCCGCCGGTGGCGAAGATGTCGGTGATGCCGGTCCTCAGTTTTCCGGCGTCGAAGCCGGGCGTGGCGCTGCCGTCGGCGGCGACCGCGGTGGCGTAGCCCTGGGCGTCCAGCGCGATGTCCGGCAGCGGCATGCCGTCCAGGTCCGGGGCCAGGACCATCTGCCAACTGCGGTCCGACTGCTGGGCGAAGACGACCAGGCTCTGGTGCCTGGTGCCGGTCTGGGTGAGGCCGGCGGCGAACCACCGCGGGGTGCCGGGCAGGAACGTCGGGATGTACAGGCGCGCGGTAGCGACGTCATACGACCACGGCTTGTAGGGCTTGCGGTCCTTGGCCGGGGTGCCGGAGTCCTGCTTGTACCCGCCCACCGACATCGCGAACAGCGCGTCGTTCTCCACGGTGTCCAGCAGACGGGCGTCGTCACGGGCGTTGGCCTGGTTGTTGACCTGCGAGTAGTGCCGGATCAGGTTCAGAGCGGCCTGCCGGTCCAGTGCGGGCGTCGCGGTGGGCCGCGGCGAGGGCTTCGCGCTGGCACGGGTGCTGGTGTGGGCCGGCGCCGGGGCGCCGGTGCTGCTGTCGCAGGCGGATGCCGTCAGCGCGAGGCAGGCGGTGGCGGTCGCGGTGAGGGTCAGGCGGGTGATGCGGGAGATGAACTGCTCCAAGGGGTAGCGGGAGGAATGGGCGCGCGTCGGGGAGGGGCTCGGCGTGGAGTGGTTCAGCGGTGCGTGGTGGGCTGCCGGGCGGAAGGCGGTACGGCGGCCGGCGGGCGGGTGGCGGTCAGACCGGGAACTGCGGGCCGAAGTCCGGTCAGCGGCGCCGGGGCGTCCGGTTTCCACAGCTGTGGTTCGTCGCTGTAGGAGAGGAGGGGGTCGCTGTCCCAGCCGACGACCGGGCCGCGGGTGTCCTGGGTGAGGGCGATGACCTCGACGCCGACCGGGCGCAACACATAGGCCCACTCCAGCCGGTCGGGTGCGCTGGACTCGTCGAAGACCATGCGCAAGGGAGGACTGCCGTCACTGGTGAAGACGCGGGAGCTGTCGGTGGGCTTGCTGGGCCCGATCGCATACGCGTCGAGCGCTGCTCGAAGGTCGCCGGGTGCGCCGTCCAGCAGATCGTCGCCGAGGTAGTCCCAGCCGATCGCGTCGGTGTCGATCAGATAGCGGCCCAGCGACTCGGTGTCGCGGGCGAAGCGGTACTGGTAGGCGGCCAGCAGCAGCGGAAGGTGGGTGCTGGGGATGCCGTCGTCGTGGACGTAGATGCCGCGGTACCCGGTGGCGGTGGGGCGGGCGATGCAGGAGCGGGTGGCCAGGTGAGCCTCCTGGAGGCGGGGTCGAGGGGGAGAGCCGCGCTTCGCGGTCAGCGGGCCTGGCGGGGCGCCGTGCTGCTGTTCGGGGCGGGCGGCAGGGCGGCGCCGGGGTCGGTGGTGATTACGCCGCCCCGGGTCCGGGACAGCACCCGGTCGTAGGTCTTCTTCGTGTCGTCGATGGTGAAGGCGTTGCGGCAGGTGAGAGTCTTGGCGTTGGCGCGCACCACGAGGTACTTCTCGGTGCGGCGGCCGACGCGGACCTCGACGGTGTCGCCGGGCTGGAAGTCGCCGCGGGCCCAGGGCCGGGACTGCTGGGCGCGCACTGCTGCGACCTGGGCCTCGTCGCGGGCGAGGTTGGCGGCTGCCTGAGCACGGCGGGCATCCTGGCGGGCGGCGATGGCACGCCGGGTCTGGCTGTCGGCCCGATCCCGGTCTCTCAGCGCCGACCGCGCGGAGCGGTGCCCCAGCAGGATGGGCTGGCCGCGCTCGAAGCGCCCGTATCCGGCCGACGCTGCGGTTTCGAGGCGCTCGGCCTCGGCGGCCAGTTCGTCAGCCCGTTTCTGCGCCTGAGCGGCGGCTGTGGCCGCGTCATGAGTCGTTACTGCGGTTCTCCGATTCGATGATCCTCAGCCGCATGGGGCTGATGTGGGGGCCGGTTGGGCTGTTCTTCGTCCGGTTCGGCATCGATGGGCTGGTCGGGGTCGTCGGCGTAGCCGAAGACGGTCCGTTCGAGGTCACCGAGGAGCACGATCCCGGGGTGGTCGCGGAAGGCGTCGATGCGCTGGTCGATGTAGTCCAGGACGTCGTTGTCCGCCAGGCCGGTCCGTGACGAGTAGCGTCGGGACAGCAGGCTCCATGCCAGCAGGTCGGTGTCGGTGGCGCGGTCCATCCGCACCGACATGCCGCCTCCGAACTGGAGGGTGCGCCGGGGGTGGAACAGCGACGGGGTGCGCTGCGGCATGACCGGCTGGTTCGGTCCGCGTTCACGCATATCGTCGGCGCGTGCCTGCAGTTGGTGGTCGCCGGGTATCGGGACGATCGTGTGGGGGTGGGGTGCGATTATCTCCTCCTGGAGGGTGGTGGGGGCGGGCTCGGGGCCAGCCTGCTGGTGATGGTCCTGCGAGTGGGCGTGTTCGGCTCCGGCAGGGGACCGAAGTCGAACTCATACTCGTCGTAAGAGTCGATCAGGCCGCTTTCCATCTGGTATTCGCGGTCGGCGACCTGCGACATGAGGTCGTCGTGCTCGTCCTGGCACTGCTGCCAATCAGCCCATTCGCTGTCGCTCATATCGGCAGGGCGCTTCACGGTCTCCTCGGTGGGTTGGGGGGCAATGGGGGTGGTGTGGTCTAGCGGTGCCGCGGGGCCGGCCCGGGCGGCGCAGGCACCGGCTTCTGCTGTGGTGAGGCAGTGGTGAAGAAGCGGTGGAGGTCGAGGTGGCTGTCGAGTTCGGTGACCGCGTCCTGGAGTGATTCCGAGGTGCGACGCAGGTAGGCGCGCGCCGTGGCGTGGCAGATGACCATGCGGTGTGCCCGGTGTTCCCGGTCGGTCGGGCTCGTCGACCGGGGCAGGGCCAGGGCGATCTCCGCGGTCTCGGCGAAGTTCGGTACGGCGTTGCTCGACAGGGTGACTGCCATGGCGAGGTGGGCGAGTACGGCGCTGCCGGCCCGGTTGGTGCTGTGCGGGCTCCGGGCGAAGTCGGCGGTCTGCTGGACGACATTGCGGGAGAGGTTCTGTGCGCCGGCGGCGTGCTGGAGCAGTTCGGCGAAGAACGGTTCGGCCGGCACATGGCCGGCGTCGTCCAGCAGTTGCCATTGGTGGGCGACGCCCAGGATTTCGCTTTTCAGGGCTCCGAGGGAGCCGATAAGGTGGAGGGTGTCGTCGCGGGGTGTGAGGTCGCTGCGGATATCGGAATTCTGGGTCATCGTGCTTTCAGTGCTTTCAGTGCATTCTGGCGTCGGTGTCGAAGAGCCGGGCTTCGTGGGGGTGCAGGGCGTGCTGGACGACGAATGACCTGCCCGCGACTTTCCACAGGCCGCGGCCTCGTTGCAGGGCGGAAATGGCCTGGGTTTCGACACCTGTGAGGCCCAGAAGCCCGGCTGCGGCGATGAGCTGGTCGGTTTCCTGCCGGTAGATGATCCGGGTGGAGCAGTCGGCCAGAAGCCCCTCGGCCAGGGCGCGTCCGCGGGAGCCGGCGTCGCCGGCGGTGAGCAGGTCGGACAGCCGGTGGATCACCATCAAGTTGGCGATGCCCAGGCCGCGGCTGAGTTTCCACTGCGCCTGCATCCGCTCCAGCAGGGGACCGTGGCTCATCAGTCGCCACGCCTCGTCGTAGACGATCCAGCGCCGCCCGCCGCGCGGGTCGGCGAGCGCCGACTCCATCCACGCACTGGCGCAGGTCATGGCGAGGACGAGGGCGGTGTCGGCGCCGGATCCGCCCAGGTGGGACAGGTCGATGGTGAGCATCGGCGAGTGGGGGTCGAAGGCGGCGGTGGTGGGGGCGTCGAACATGCCGGCCAGGTCGCCGGCGACCAGGCGCCGCAGGGCGTGGGCGACGTCGCGGGCGGCGTCCCCCAGACGCCCGGACATGGATCCGGCCGCGGCATCGAGCTGATCGGGGGTGTTGAGGAGGGCGGCGATGTCGCCGAGCAGCGGTGTCCGGTTCGCGGTGCTCGCGGTGGTGACGACGGCGTCGAGGGCGACGTCGAGGGCGGTGTGCTCCATCGGCAGCAGGTCCCGGCCCAGCACGGTGCGGGCCAGCGACCCCAGGAGCAGCAACCGGCGTTTGCGGACCTCGCTAGCCCAGTCGTCTTCGGCGGTGCCGTCGGGGCGGGGGGCGGCGTCCAGGGGGTTCAGCTTGCCCGGCAGCCCGGGTCCCAGCGCGATGGTGGTGCCGCCGAGTGCGGCGGCGACCGATGTCCACTCGCCCTTGGGGTCGCAGGGGACGTAGACGCGGTATCCGTGGGCGACCGACCGCAGGGCGAGGCTTTTTGCCAGGGCGCTTTTGCCCTGCCCGATGACCCCGGCGAGCAGCACGTTGGGGTTGGTGAAGCCTTCCAGTTTCCCGTACAGGGAGAACGGGTCGAACGTGAAGCTGGCCTCGGCGTGGACGTCGCGGCCGATATAGACACCCTCGGCGCCGAGGCCGCCCTCGGCGAGGAAGGGATAGGCGCCGGAGGCGACGGCGGTGGTCATCCGGTGCGCCGGGAGTTTCAGCCGTCCACCTCTTGCGGATGCCGGTCCGGGTCGGCCGGCGGCCGGGTAGGCAGGGGCGGGCATCTCCGCCTCGACCAGCGGGGAGTCCGCAGGGGCCCGGTCGGCGGTGTCGCGGGCGCGGGCGGTGGCCTCGGCCAGGGCGAGCCGGGCGGCCTTGCGGGCGGCACGGTTGGTGCTGCGCGGGGTGAACAGGTCGCTGGCGCTGCTACGACGGCGGTTGCCGGTGCTCACCAGGTGCTTGGCTCCCTTCGCGGGTCGGAGCCGGCTGACCGGCTGGTGGGTTCATCGGGTGCAGGTGGTGGTGTGGCCGTGGATCGGGGCGTCGATCTCGGCGGAGGTGGTGGTGCGGCGCGCGGTGTGGACGGCGGCCTGGTGGCGCTGGCAGATGGTGACGAACGGCGGACCGCCGACCAGCCGTGCCGGCGGATCACAGACCTGTGTCGTGCTGGCCGGTCCGGTCAGCGGCAGGGTGTGGAAGGCGTCGTGGACGGCGGCGGCTGCCTGCCAGAGCCGGGTCCGGGCGGTGGCCAGGTGGCGTCCGGCGGTCGGCGAGGTCGGGCGGGTCGCGGTGTCGAGCTGGTCGACCAGGTGGTGGCAGGTAATCAGGTGCGCGTGGAGCAGGTCCAGGTGGGCGCGGTCGGCGGCACCGCCGGCGAGCTGGCTGGTCGTGGTGTGGCGGCGAATTCCTGCGCTGGCGGCCCGCAGGTACGGGTGTGTCTCGCCGTGGGCGGTGGGCGGTGGGGTCAAATGCGGTTCCTTGGTGGGGGCTTGGTGGTTCAGCGTCGGCGGGGCGGGGTGGTGCCGACGGGAGGCGTGGGCGGTCTGGATGAGGGTGCGAGGGGGCGGCGGGCAGCAGGATGGGCGGTGGCAGCAGCTGATTGTTCTTCCCGCAAGTCGTAGCGGCGGCCCGGCGCGGCCAGATAGGGATGGGCCCATTCGCCGTGGAATTCGAGCACCGGGCTGGTACCGGGAGGACCGGCATCAGCCTGGTTGTCGGACCAGCGTAGGAAGGACGGGAGCTTCCGCAGCGTGGCCAGGGCATCGTCTTCGTCGGTGCCGTAGAGCGTGAAACTGTCCGGCGGGGCGCCGAGAACACTGAACACCAGGGTGTAGACCTCGCGCGGTGGTGCGCCGGCGATCTGTTCCAGGTGGGCGGTGAGGCTGTCGAGCCAGTCGGCCGCTTCGAGCGCGCTGGTGAGCCTGGCGTCGTCGTACGCGGCGCGCTGGTCTTCGACGACCTATCCGTCGGCGTCGAGATGGGGTGCCAGGAGCGCTTCCCGCCTCGCCGCCCGAACGCGGCTCTCGTTCAGCAGCCCCGCCAGTTGCTCCCGGAGTTGGATGTCGCCGGAGACGGCGCGGTGTGCCGGGAGGCCCGGCGGTTCGGCGGTCACAGGGCGGCCCGGGCGAGAGGCAGGGCCGCGAGGGTGAACGCTTCTGCTTGCTGGTAGGTCAGGCGTCGCAGGTCGATCTGGCTTCCGGCGGCGGCGGTCTCTACGGCGGCGCACGCGGCGTCGAGGGCCTGCCGGGTGTCGGCGGACAGGCTCAGCAGGCCGGTCAGGGCGACGTCGGCGTGCCCGGCGATCAACTCGCGTTCGCGCTGCTTGGTGTCGGCGTACTCGATGCTGTCGGCTTCGGAGTCGACCTGGCCTTTGCGCTGCCGCTCGGCGGCGTCCGCGATGATCGTGGCCTTGCGGCGCTGGACGTCGCGCAGCGCCGATTCGAGCCCCTGTGGTGCGTAGATGAGGGAGAAGGCGCGGCGGGCGCCTGCGGTGAACAGCAGCTGGTGCAGGAACCCGGGATGGGCCTCGGTCCGGGGCCAGTTTTCCACCCAGTAGGTGGCGTGCTGCGCGGTGTCGGTGATGAGCCGGTCGGATTCCTCGACCTGGATCACGGGGCCGGCGGCGGCGGGGTCGGCTTCGGCGTATCCGGCCGGTGACCACTGCTGGAGTCGGGAGAGCGCGGCGGGGTCGTAGGCGGTACGGATGACTGCGGCGATCTCCCGGGTGGAGAGCCACCCGGTCACCGCCAGGCCGGAGTTGCGGGCGGCTTCGCTGATGCTGGCGGTGACCTGGCCCAGGACGGTGAAGCCGCCGTGCAGGCCGCCGCCGGCCTGGGAGACCAGCCGCCGCGCCGCCCGCAGGTCCAGCGCGACGACGAGATACGCCTCGTGCGGGGCGGCGGCGGGTCCTGCGGAGGCGACGAGTTCGCCGTACACCTGCCCCGCGACCGGAGCGTCCGGCCTTCCGTGCTGCTGCCAGTGCCGGGCCAGCGCGTCACCGGAGTCGGGAACCGTCCTCTCCAGGACCTGGACGGCCCTGATGTGCCCGGTGCGAGCGACGCCGGCCAGCGCCCGCCCCCACGCGGCCACGTTGGCGTTCTGCGTGGCCGGATCCAGCAGCGCAAACGCGCGGGCGTTCACCCGGGCAACGGCCGTCAGGGTCTGGTTGCGCGGGTCGTGGAGGGCTGCTGCTTCCACTCCGGCGGGCGAGACGACGCGGAGCGAGGCGGTGGTGCCGGGAAGGTGCAGCAGGCCCTGGACCTGCGGGCGGGAGACCGGGCGGGCCAGCCACAGCCGCTGCCCCGACCACTTCCGGTACAGGTAGCGGGCGGTGACCGGTGCCCAGTCGACCAGGGTGCGCCCGCCGCGCCGAACGAACACCACCGCGGCAACCGCGGCCCACAGCGGGAGGAGGGCGACCGCGCCCAGGACGCCAGCAGTCATGACGGTGATCATCAGCAGACCGGTGGCGGCGGAGGTGGCCAGGAGTTGCGGCAGGGACAGGCCGAGCAGGATGCCGCGACGCGGCCGGTGGGGAAAACGCACCGTGAGCGGCACGGTCTGATCAGGAATGAGTGAACACCGTTTCTGGTAGAGGCCGGTTGAGTGGTCGGTTCACCCGGGCCGGTTCAGGTTCCGGTCGGTGACGGCTGGGGCGGTGCCGCGCTGGAATCGGAGACAGACTGCTGGGCACCGTTGGGGCTGGAATCCGTTCCCGTGTTCTGGCCCCAGTCCGCGGCCGGTGGCGCGGGTGCTCCTCCGGGCTGCTTGCTGCTGCCGTCGGTGGGGCTGGTCGGGTGCGGCTGCACCGCCTTGGCCAGGCTGGCTGCGGCAGGCGAGCCGCTCGGTCCGGATTCCTGGCCCTGGCCGCTGATGCTGCCGGCGGGGTTGATCTGGGCGATGCCGTCGGGGCCCTGTCCGGGGATCTGGGAGGGGCCTTGCGGGGATCCGGCCCCTGCGGCGGCACCTGCGCCTGCTGCTCCGCCGGACATCGCCGCCGCGGCCTTGCGGGCAGCGCGCTCGGTGTGCTGCCGGGCGACCATGGCCCCGGTGCCGCCGGCCCGGTGAATGGTTTCTGCGTCGGCGCCCTCGGACGCCCAGTGGACGAACTTAAACACCGCGTACGGGCACAGCAGCACCAGCAGCAGGATCACGATGCCGGACATGCAGTCGGCCAGCGCTCCCATGCCGTCTGCTGCCTGGGTGCGGCCCATCGCGGAGATGCCGAGCAGGAAGATGATCGTCATCAGCAGCTTGGAGAAGACCAGGGTCGCGGTGGCTTCGATCCACCCCCTGCGCCAACGCCGGGCTGCTTCCCAGCCTCCGCCGCTGCCGGCGAAGACGGCGAGGGTGACCATGACGAGGATGCCGACCTTGCGGACCATCATCACGCACCAGAACAGCACCGCGCCGATCGCGGCCCCGAATGCTGCGAACGTCGGTACGAGCCAGCCGAGTCCGGACATGGCGCCGATCTCGGAGACGGTCACCATCCGTCGGACCGCGTCCTGAATCGAGGTATGGCCGGCGGCGAACAGCCCGTCGGACAGCGCGTCGGTGGCGGTGAGCGCGACGGTGGTGACGGAGATCGCGGCGAAGGAGAACAGCACCCCGGAGGCGGTGCCGACGAACGCTTGGGACAGGGCTCGGGTGTCGCGTCTGACGGCGGCGCGCACCAGCTGGGCGCAGAAGGTTGCCACCATCAAGACCAGGCCGATCGGCAAGATCATCTCGTAGTTGTCGCGGAACCACGTCGCATTGAGATCGACGCGGGTGGTGGTGTCGACGCCTTCGGCGGCCAGGTCGGCGTAGGCGGCGGCGAGTTCGCCGGCGGACTTGGCGATCCAGGCGCCGATGCCGTCGGTGATCGCGTGGCCGGGGTCGGTGACGAAGTCGATCACCCCGGCGGCGTCGCACAACTTGCCGGCCACGGGGATGGAGCAGAAGCCCACGCGGGCGCTACCTCTCTGTCGGGGAAGGTGGGAAGTGGGCGGTCAGGGCGCCACGGCCGGGGCGATGTCGACCAGCGCGCAGTCGCTGTTCGGGCGGCACTGGACCGCGAGGGTCACGGCGCGCGACTCGGCGCCAGCGCCGCCGCCCTTCCAGGCGATCGTCTGGGTACCGGTGACGGTAACCGCGTAGATGTACGCCTTCGTCAGCGCCGCCGGATCATCAGCGAGCGCCTGCTTGAAGGCGCTGGGGAAGTGGGACTCGGTGACCTTTGCGGTGGCGTACTGCCGGTTGTCCGCGAGCCGCGACCACAGCACCGGATCCGGCTCCTGGCCGCTGATCGCCGCCCAGTTCGCGTACTGCGTGCCGGTGGCCATCCAGGCGCGCATCCCGGAGAGCTGCTGGTCACGGCTGGTGGTTCGGGTGTCGTAGGACCACAACAGCTGCGCTGCGGCCTTCGCATAGACCAGCGGATCCGTGACGCGCGGCGGTCTGGCGACCGACCCGGTGCCCGGAGTCGCCGACGCTGAGGGCACGGCGGACGAAGGTACGGCGCTGGGTGTCGGAGTAGTGGTGGCGGTGGCCGTCGCGTGGGTGGTGCTGGGTCTGTTGGTGATCCACGCGGCGGTGCCGGCCAGGGCCAGCAGGAGCGCGGTGGCCAGGGCGATGATCGCGGTGCGCTGGGCGAGCGGCGACCAGGCGGCCGGGTGCGGCACGGGGCTTCGGCGAGGGGTCATTTGATCTGCGACCCCAGGGCCGAGAAGAACAGCACCAGGCCGTTGGCGGCGCCGAGCCCGAGGGCGGCGCCCACCGAGGCGATCGTGCCTTTCTTGCCGTTGGCTTCTGCCTGGTGGCCACCGGAGAAGTGGCCCCAGGCCCACATCGCCAGGGAGGCGGCGAGCGCGCCGACGACCGCGATGATGCCGTAGAGGTTGATGCTGCTGACGATCTTCTGCAGGACGTCGAGTCCGGGCAGGCCGCCGGTGGCGGGCTTGATGCCGGGGTCGTAGGCCAGCACTTGGGCGTGCAGGGACGAGGGGGTGGGTGAGGCTATGAGCGAGCTCCTTGGTTGGAACGCAAAGCAGGGCAGGGACGGAGTGCGGGGGGTTCGCCGGATACGTCAGCTGTAGGTTCCGGCTGAACTTGTCGTCCGGCGCCGGCGTGACCAGGGGCTTGGGGACTCTCTGCGGGCGACTTGTCGGTGGATTCGTCCGGCCGATCTGTCGGATTCTTCGACCGTGTGGACACGTTGAGGGGTAACCGACAGATCGTCTGGACCGTCGACCTGCGGTTTTCCGCGTCGAGCCGACACCGGGACGACAGATCCGCCGGACATCGGCAAAATGGATCAGCCGGCGGGCTGGGTGGTGACGCGGCGCGCGGCCAGGACGTCCCACTGGCTCAGGGGGTCGATCCGGACGACGGCTCCGGTGTGTGGGGCGGCGATTACGAGTCCGGCGCCGAGGTAGATGCCGACGTGTTCGGGGTGGTCGGGGCTGCCTTCGGTGAACAGCAGGTCACCGGGCTGGATCGCGGTCAGTGGGATGGGGACGCCGGCGTTGATCTGGGTGTAGGTGGTGCGGGGCAGGGTGATGCCGGCGGCGCGGTAGGACTGCTGGACGAGGCTGGAGCAGTCGCAGCGGCCCATCGGGTCCGGGCCGTGCGAGTTGGTGCACGAGCCGCCCCACTGGTACGGGGTGCCGAGCTGGTGCATCGCCCAGGTGATCGCGGTTTTGACCGCTGCGGGTGCGTCGGCGGGGATGGTGTAGCCGGCCGGGATGGTGCCGGGCGGGATTGGTCCGTACAGCGAGCCGTCGTCGCCCGTTCCGCAGCCGGTGACCGGCGCAGGCGTACCGGCCGGGTCAACCGGACTGTTCGGGTCGGCCGGAGCGCTCGCGGGGGGTTGTTCGGCGGCGGGCAGGGTGGCGGTGATCGCCTGCTGCAGGGCGGTGGCCAGCGGTTCCCAGGTCGCGTACGCGTCGGGCAGGGCGCTCTTCTGCACGGCCTGGGCGGCCTGGGTGACGGTCAGTTGCTGCCAGCCGGACACCGCGAGAAGCGCGGAGTAGAACTTCGAGCTGGCGTAGACAGGGTCCAGGAGTTGGGCGGGGGTGCCCCAGCCCTGGGTGGGCCGCTGCTGGAACAGGCCGACCGAATCGCGGTCTCCGGAGGGGAGGTTGCGCAACCGGGATTCCTGCAGCGCGGTCGCCAGGGCGATGATCTGCCCGCGAGCTGGGACATGCAGGGTGATGCCGGTGACGATGATGGCCGCAGCGTTGGGGATCTGCTCGGCGGGCAGATCCAATCCGTCGACGTGTGAGTCCGGGCCGGGGGTGGTGCCGCCGAGGATGGCGGCGACCTGTGCTGCGACGGCGGCGGTGTCGACGGTGCCGGTGGTGCAGGCGGCGGTGAGGGAGGCGGGTCCGGCTCCGGCGGCGGAGACCGCGGACAGGCCGGCGATCAGGAGTGGGGTCAGGCAGAGCAGGCCGAGGACGGCCGCCAGCCACTTCACCCGTGGCGGCTCCGGGGCCGGTCAGTGTGCAGCGGGCGGCGGACTGGTCGAACGAGATGGTGGGTCAGGGTGCGGGTCCTTCGTTCGGGGGAGCGGTGTGGGCGGGATCTGGTGGCGGGAATTCCAAAACTGTACGACGTGATCGGCCGTCGACCAAATAATTCGCGTCTTGGATCTGAAATATCGTGAAGGACTCGTCGCCACGGACACCGGGGGCTTATCGTTTTGGAATCTCCCGAACCCGCTCACGCCGCCAAGCCGGTCTTTCGGTGCCGGCCACGGGCAGCGGATGTTCGAGGCGACAACCTCACCCCGGACCTTCCCTCTTTCTCTGCCCACTGGAGTTCCTTTTTGCCCTTTTCCCTCCATCAGGGTGACGCGCTCAGCGTGCTCGCCGGCCTTCCCGACGACTGCGTGGACGCGGTCATCACCGACCCCCCGTACAACTCCGGCGGACGCACCGCCAAGGAGCGCACCTCCCGTACCGCGAAGCAGAAGTACACCTCGGCCGACGCCGAGCACGGGCTTGCCGACTTCACCGGCGAGAACATGGACCAGCGCTCCTACGGGTTCTGGCTCACCCAGATCATGACCGAGGCCCACCGCCTCAGCTGTCCCGGCGGGACGGCGCTGCTGTTCACCGACTGGCGGCAATTGCCCATCACCACCGACGCGCTACAGGCCGCCGGGTGGCTGTGGCGGGGAATCCTGGTGTGGCACAAGCCGCAGGCCAGACCGCAGAAGGGCCGGTTCACGCAGAACACGGAGTTCATCGTGTGGGGCTCCAACGGCCCCATGGACTCCTCCCGCGCGGTCTACCTGCCGGGCCTCTACAGCGCCTCCCAGCCCTCGGGTGCCAAGCGGAAGCACATCACGCAGAAGCCGGAGGAGGTGATGCGGGAGCTGGTGAAGATCGCCCCCGAGCGTGGCACGGTCCTGGACTTCTGCGCCGGGTCGGGCTCGACCGGCGTCGCCGCGATCCTGGAGGGTCGGGATGCGATCTTGGTGGAGAAGACCCCGCACTACGCGGAAGTCGCCGCCGAGCGTCTCACCGAGGCCGTGAACCAGACCCTGACCCAGGACGGCTGCACCCTGGCGGCCTGACCGGTAAGTCTCCGGGGCGGGTCATCCTCCCGCCCCGGGCAGTCCCAGCCGATAGCCGATGCTTCCGTACGCCCATTTCCCATTCGACATCTGACCGCTGCGGCGGTGCTAGGAGCTGCCTGTGCCCGATTCCATTGATCCCCGGGATGAGGGGGAAATGGAGCCTCTGCGATTTCCCGGCCGGGGGGTGGAGGGCCTGGAGGCCAGTGTCCGCCGGCTGATGGCCGAGTCCGAGCAGCAGGCCCGGCTGCTGGACTCCCTTTCGGCCGCCCCGGACGACTCGGCCCTGCCCTACGCCAGGTTCACCCCGGGCATGACGCCGGGCCTGCCGCTTCCTGTCGCGGCACCGGAGCCGCGGTTCATCCTCACTTTGGACGCTGTCGCGTTCGAGGCCGAGCTGGACGCGCTCTCGGACTGGGTGCACGACTTCCTGCTGCCGACCTACGGCGCGGAGGTGTCCACGGCGATGCCGTGGTGCCGGCAGTGGGCCGAGCACCTGGATGTCGTCGGGTGGCTGCACGCGTTGTGGATGGCGTATCAGCAGCACACCGACCCCGAGGCCGGACTCAGCGGCCCGGCGGTGTGGCACCGGGACTTCCTCACCCACACCATGGCCGCGATCCGCGCGCCCGGAGGCCCGCTCAGCGCGTGCATGACCAGCCTGGACCGGCCCTCCCACCGGATCCTGCCCAGCCCTGGCCCCGTGCCCACCCCCGGCGACGAGCAGCCGGCTGAGAACGGGGTGGCGGCGTGAACGGGGAACCCCGCTTCGGCCTGGCCGTTGACCCCCGGGTGGTGGACGACCTGCTGCTCGCGCCGCCCGAGATCTGCACCGCCGCGCTGGAATGCCTGTCGACCGTCCTGGGCGGCGAGGTGCAGGGTGAGGAACTGGGCGGCACGCTCCTAGGGTTCCGCAGCGTCGCGCTGGATCCGCGCTGGCGCCTGGTCTATGAACTGCGCCCCGCCCCAGTGGCGCAGCAGCATGCCCGGGAGGTGTTCATCGCGGCGGTCCGACCTCGGGCCCGCTTCGACGTCTACACCGCGGTCGCCTCCCGCCTCGGCCTGGACCGGCAGCCGCTCAGCGCCCTCGCGCACGCCGCCCGAGCCCGCTCACCCCAGGTCACCACAACTCCCCGCCCGCACCTGGTTCCTCTTCCCTCCGCTCTGACCCCTGCGAAAGGCTCAAGTCGTTGACCTGCTCCACCCACCGCGTTCCCGCTGACCTGCTCAGGCCCGCCCGGTGCTGCGGCGACCGGCAACGGCCCGGTGCACCGGATCCCGCCGGATGCTGCGGGGTCCTCTCGCTCGCGGCCGATCTCCTCAGCGACCTCCTCGACCCGGACTCCAGCGACCACCCGGGAGCCGGCAGGCCCGACGTCCCGTATCGGCCGGCCGGTTCGCCGCCGGTGGGCATCGTGGAGGCGTGCTTGGTGGCGTTCGAGGAACTGGGCGATCCCGAGGCGGTGGCCTCGGGGGACCTGGTTGCCCTGCTGCGGCACGCACCCGGGTTCGCGGTCGGAAGGTGGCGGTTCGCCGATCTCACCCAGGCCCGGCTCGCTCACCTTCTTGCCCCGTACGAGGTGACCACCCGGGACGCCACGTTGCCCGATGGGCGGCGCCGCAAGTCCTACCGGCTCAGTGCCCTGCTGGCGGCCGAGGCGGGAGCGTACCGCTGAACAGCCGTTCGCTTGCGCCCACTTCACCTCCGGCTCCCACGGTGCTGGACGACCGTATCCACGCGCTGACCGGATACACCGGCCTGCAGCTGCAGCGCCACCACGCCGACAGGCTGCTTCCCCCCGGCCTGACCGCCCTCGCCGAAGCTCACCAGGCCCTGGCCGGTGAAGAGGCCGATGTCGCTTATCACCTGGGGCGCCTGCACCAGCTCAGCGGCAGCGAAGACCTGGCGGGTCAGGCGCTGCTGGAACGCCTGACCCGGGTGATGCGCCACCTCACCGACGCCGTCACCCGGCGCGACGCGCACCTGGACGCCACGGCCGCGGTGCTGGCGCCGCTGGAGAATGCGGCGCAATCCCGGGACGAGGGGGAACTGCCGGACCTGACCGCGCCGGACTTCGCCCACCTGCTGGGCCTGGTGCGCGGGGCCCGCCTCCACCAGCACGTGGTCACGCAGCGGCTGTCGGTGGTGACCGCCTCCGGCACCAGGCTGCCCTTCCCGGCTCTGCAGCGGCTGGAGGAGGCCGGTCTCGTCGAGGTCGACCGTGCCCATCCGCTGCACGCCGGCCAGCCGGTTGCCCTGACCGCCCTCGGCCGCCGGACGCTGATCGGCCCGGCTCCCGCCCGTGCGGCCCGGCCGCCCTCGGGCATGCCGCTGCAGGCTGCCCTTCGCCGCTGACTGGAGAAGCGATCAACCCCACGACGCACCACCACAAGAACCTGTCCGCTTCCGGGCAGCCGTCGTTCCGGCAGCGCCTGCGGCAGGCCGCCGAACTGATCGAGATGCTGTGGCCCCCGCACGATGAGGACGAGGGTTCGCCGCGCGAGAGGGCCCGGCGTAAGCGGGCCTTGGGCCTGTACACCGCCGTCCTGCAAGCTGCGGAAGACGCTGCGGTGACCCGGGCCCGGCTGACCTCCCGCCCCCACCCGCCGGCCCGCACCGCCGAGCTTCGGGGGCTGCTGGCCCGGCAGGCAGATCGCCGCGACGCCACGTTCCGGGAGCTGTCGAGGCTGCTGGACGCGCAACTCGCCGCCGGGTCACGGCGACCCCCCGCCGCGGAGCGTGCTTCTTCTCCTTGTCCCTGACCTTCCCGGAGGACCATGCCCAACCCTGACAGCAACCGGCCCGGGGAAGGCCGCCTACCCGATCCGGACTCCCTTTTCCCCGCCGACGAGGTTGGGCCCGCCGCCGGCACGACCGCGGATGACCGTCAGCGGCCCTCGCGGAAGTTCATCTTCAGCCGCGCGCTGCGGACCAAGGGCTTCAAGGCCGCCGGCGAGACAACGGACCGCCTGCACACGTTCCTGCTCAACGAGCCTGAGTACGTCCTACTGACGAGCTGTCACAAGGGTTACGAGAGCTTCGCGGTGCTGTTCGACTCCTCGGCCACCTGGGACATCCCCGGCACCGCCAATCTCGTGGCCGTGCACGTCGTCCGCGACCCGATGTGGCGGACGTTCGACTTCGACACGGCAGCCCTGCCGATGGTGGGGCTGGCCCAGCAGTGGCTGGTCGCCCGGGGGTGCCCGCCCGAGGCCATCGTGCTGCCGCCCGAACGCGCCAGCCAGCCCGCCGACCAGCAGAGCGCCGCGCTGGAGACGCACCTGCGGACGTCGCCCGGCCGGTACACGCTCCTCGACCACTACACCGACGACGGCGGCCCGTTCGAGTCCTGGGCGATGCTGCGCGATACGCACCCGGATTCAGCCGGTACTCCGGTGCGCATTTTCATCGAATTGGCGGTTATCGGTGCCGGCACCTACACCCTGCGCGAAGGCGGATTCGCCGATGAGGACGCCGCGCAGGAATGGCTGGACGAGCGCCCCGGACCGCTTCCTCCAGCACTGCGCACTTCCCGGCCCGGCGCAGCCTCCCGGCCTGCGGTTCCTCCGCCGCCGGGGGCTTCGGGCCCGCGCCGCTGACGTCCCGCGCCGGTAGATAGCACGGAAAATACCGTCAGGCAAAACGCGTTTTCTTCGGATCATAGAACCGTCCCCCGCCGCACCCGCGGCACATGAAATTCCCCCTTGCCCACCACCTCTGCCAGGAGGCCATTTCCGCATGCGTCAATTCCCCACGTTCACTGCTCCGGGAAGCATTCCGCCGCCACACGAACCCGTCCCCACCGCGCCGGCCCCAGCACCGGTGGACGCCGACGGGGTGCTGGAGGTGCTCGCGGCCGAGGTCCGCGAGCGCTTCGGCCACAGCCTGGGCGACCTGCGCACCCTGACGGCCACCCAGCCCGAACGGGCCCCGGGCGCGAGCGAGGTGCTGCGCTGGTACGACCAGGTCACCGAAGCCCAGAAATTCCTGGAAGACGCCGAGAACGCCCTGGTGGACGTCCTGGCCACCGGCGACACCGCGCCGCTGACCGAGGACCAGATGATGCTGGCGGCAACGGTGGACGCCGCAGTGACCGTCCGGGACGGGCGGGCTCTGGTCGTCCGCTTCCTGCTCAACCCGGACGCCCCCGGCAAGCAGAACCAGGCCGCCAGGGGTGAGTCGCTGGGGGTGCGGCGCCCGCCCGCCCTGACCACCAGCATGCCGCCCCGACCGGCCACCCCGGCGTCCGCACCGACAACGGGGGTGCGCCGATGAACGCCGCTGAGATGCCCACCACCCAGGACACCGCCATCGTCGAAGCCCTCGGCCGGCCGCTGACCGTGCTGTATACGCAGGCGGTGGCGGGCACTGCGGAACCCGCGGTGCAGCGCGTCCTCGAACTGCGCTCGTTCCTGGCCCTGGTCGAGGACCAGGCAGCCAAGATCTGTCACCGCATCCGCCTTGCCGTCGACCCGGCCGGTGACCTGTACGGCGCGGATCCGCAGCATCTGCGGTTCCAGACCGCGTTGCTGGAGGCGGCGCTGGAGACGGGCCGCACATACCGGCGCACGCTCCAAGAACTGCTGGCTGTCACGCCGGCGGCCTCCCCGCCGAATCGTCGGCCGGTGCAGTTCACCCAGTCCAAGATCGCCGCGATCTCGGCACCCGACGGCCGGCTGACCGCCCGCCCGGGGCCGGCCGGGGAGCCGGTGGTGGAGGCGGGTGCCGGCCGTCACCGCCGCTGACCTCGCCTCCCGTATCGAGGCCCTGTGGGGCCAGCCGCTCGGCGAGCTGCGCCAGGAGGCCGAGGAGCATCCCGGTAGCACCATGCTCGGCGCCGTTGTGCGGCTGCACACCGATACCGACTTCGCCGAGCGCACCATCGCCTACCACCGCGACCGGCTCCGCCAACTGAGCGACCCCGGGCGGGAGATCGACGACTCCACCGCCCGCCACCTGCTGGATACCGCCCAGCGCCTGGCGATTGCGGTCACCGCCCGCACCGCTCACCTCGCCGCCGCGACCGCGGTCCTGGACGGCCTGCGCCGCCGCGACCCGATGCCCGTGCCGGCACAACCTGCAGACCTGGCCGCCGGCCCCGCCCAGCCCGCAGCCCTGGTCGCCGGCCCCGCCCAGCCCGCGGACCTGCTCCGCACCCGCTGAACCAACTTCCCGCCCAACACCGCGTATCCCAGTCCCCTTCACCAGGAGTGTGTTTTCTTCTTGACCGCCACCGGTCTGTCCCGTGCCGCTGTCGCCGACCTGAACCGTGTCACCCAAGCGCTGGAGATGCTCGCTCCGCGCTGGAGCGTGTGGACGCTGATGTCCCTGTCCGATCAGCTGCTGCGTTACACAGAGATCAAGCCGCGTTTGGCGCTGCTGGCCGACGGCCAGCTCAGCCCCCGTTTGAAGGCCCTCACCGCGGACGGCCTGGTGGCACGCGAGGCGGTCAGCGCCCGCAATGTCTCCTACCGGCTGACCGATCGGGGCCAGGCCATCGCCCCGGCCCTGCGTGAGCTTGTCGCGTGGGGCGACGCCCGGCTGGAGAAGCGGAAGGTCCCCAGCAAGGCGTTGCCGGGGATGTTCGAGCCGGAGCGGATACCGGCCGCCCAGAACGCCGAGGACACCCTCGCGCTGATCACCACCCGGCACACCGCCGCGGTGATGTGGGGCCTGCGGGCCGCAGGTACCGCGACCGGCTCCGAACTCGCCCAGATTCTGCCGGGATCGCTGACCGCGGGGCGGCTGTACGCGCCGCTGGGCCAGCTGGTCGACGACGAGTTCGCCGAGCGGACCGGCAGCCGCGGCTACCGCCTCACCGACCACGGCCGCTCCCTCGCGCCCGTGTTCCGGGCGCTGTCGGCCTGGGCGGCAGGCCGCCCCGCCTCCTCGGCACGCAAGCACCCCATCTGGACGATGGAGGAACAGCAGGAGGAGGGACTGGTCCGCCCGGCGGCCCCCCGCCGGCCCGTTGCTCTGGCGGGGGTGACGATCCCCGCCCCCGGTCCCGCGCTGTCGACCGCCCCTGGACCCGGCGCTAAGTGGCGGTCAGGAGTCCTGTTCTCCCACGGCGGCCCCTCCGCGCCGCTGGCCGGTGCCGGTGCGACGGGCGGGCGTGGCCGATGAGCAAGCGACCCTCCTCCACCACCGATCTGGTCGTTGCCGCCGCCGAGCTGCTGGGGCGCCAGTGGACCACCCGCCTGACCGCCGAGCTGACCGACCACGGGCCCGTGCCGCTCGGCCTGGTTGCCGGCACCTTCTCGGACCTCACCCACGACCAGTACACGTACGGGTTGCGGGCGCTGCGCGACCGGGGCCTGGTCGCCTACGGCAAGGACTCCGGACGTGACTGCTACGTCCTCACCACTGCGGGCGAGGGGCTCGGCGATGTCCACGACGCGCTGTCCCGCTGGGCCCGCAAGCACCACTTCCCCGCCGAGGAGGGCGACTTCGTCACCCGGGTCGAGGCCGGTCTGCGGCTGCTGCGCGACCGGGACCTGCTCACCGTGCTGGCCACCGCCGGCCCGGACCGTGCCGTTGGCGTGGATGCGGAGGCTGAGCGGAGCCTGACCGAGAACGGCTTCATGTACGTGATGCGCGACGGCGAACCCGCCCTGACCGCCGCCGGGCAGGACCTGCGCGGCCCGCTCACCGCGCTGACATCCTGGGCACGCGCCCACGCCGGCCTGCTCCAGCGCCGCACCGACACCCGGCCAGGGCTGCGCACCACCATCCCCGGCCCCTCCCGGACACCGGCGGCCCGGCGGTCCGCTTGAGCGTTTCGGCTTCCCCGGACGGCCTGTGGCGGGGGGTGTACCTGCCGCGGGCGGCGGACGCCGGAGCGATGGCGACCGCCACGTTCACCCTGCCGCTGCTGGTCCTGGCCACCACCGACTCGGCCACCCTGACCGGCCTGGCGTTCGCGCTGGAATGGGTGCCCCGGCTCGCCTCCTTCCGGCGGGCCGGGGCCCTGGTCGCCCGCCACGGCGCCGGCCAGGTCATGAGGATGGCGGCTGCCATCCGCGCATTGGTCCTCCTGGCGGCGATCCTGGTGCTGGCCGGAGCGGCCAGCGGGGCGGCCACGACGGCGACGGTGATGGCTCTGGCCGTGCTGAACGGGGTGCTCTCGCAGTTCAGTTACGTCGCCGCCGAGACCGCGGGTGCCACCGCCAGCCAGGCAACCACCCGCCCGCACCGGGTGCAGGGCGTGCTGCTGGGCATCGACCAGGGAGCCATGCTCGCCGGACCCGCAGCCGGCGCAGCGCTCCTGCAATGGGCCGGACCCGGCTCGCTCCTCGGCGCGGTCGCCGCGATGTCCGCGACAGCCGCCGCTACCGTTCCGACCGGACTTGCGTCCCGAGGCCCGGGGTTCCGCGACGGCGCTGCGGCGCCCGCCGTGTCGGGCTGGGCGACGTTGAAGGCGCTGCCCGCACTTGCGTGGCTGATCGCCGGCCTCGCTGTCTCCAATCTCGCCACCGGCACGCTGGAGGCCGCCGCTCCGGTGATCGTCGTCAGGAACTGGGGGCATTCCAGTGCCTCGGTGGGCGCGGTGTGGTCAGTGGCCGCCGCCGCGACGCTGCTCGTGGTGGCGGCCAGCCGTCCGGCGATCGACCGTTGGGGGCTGTGGCCGGTCGGCGCGCTGTCCGCGGCCGTGGCGTCCGCCGCCTGCCTCGGTGTCGCCCAAGCCCATGGCTTCCCCGCCTACACGGTGCTGGTCGCGGTCCTGATGGCCTCCGAAGCTGGGATGACCGTGGTGCTGCGGACTCTGCGTTCCCAGCTCGTCCCCGAGCAGGCGTTCGCCCCGACCCTGGCCGTCACGATTCTCATTCTGCTCCTGCCGTTCCCGCTGGCCGGTGTTCTGGTCGCCTGCACCCCGCCCGCTGCCCTCGGCCAGCTCCTGACCGGCTTGGCTGTCCTCCAGGCCATCGCTCTGGCAGCGGCGTTCGCCAAAGCCCGCAAAGCTTTTACACCCCATCGGGCTGCCAGCTCACCGGGCTGACCTCAGCCGTCTTCCACCGCTCCCTCATCAGTTCCCGCCCGTCCTGCCCCTTCGACAGAAAGCATCTGTGACCGCAACTCCCCGTAACACCAGTGGATTCGCGCGGCAGCAGCGCACGGTCCGCGACGCCTCGTACGCCACCCCGCTCCACCTCCCTGCTCCTGTGCCGGAAATGGCGTCGGTGCCGACACCGCTGGAGGTCGCGCGCCGGCAGCGCCGCCAGGCTCCGGCACGGCGCGGTCAGCGTGCCGCGCTGGTCCACCAGCACCACGACCCAGCACCTGCCGCCCGGAGCATCTGCTGCCGCTGGTGTGGGGCCAGCGCCGGAGCCGCGCCGGTGAACCCGTCAACCTCTGGAGGTCTCCCGTAGCGCTGCACGCGACCGACTTTTTCACCCACACCCTTGACCTGCCCCTGGACGCCGCTGTCGTCATCGGTAACACCTTCTACGCCGCCCCTGCCGCGGCAGCTCCGCTGCGGCTGCGGATCCGCTTTTCACCGACCATCCGAGAGCGCGTGTACAGCGGTTTGCACCTGGCCGTGATCCACCCCGACCACGGCCCCATCGACAGCCACCACCTGGCCTTCGCCGACCACGGGACTTTCACCGCCCGCGACGAACGCCTGCGCGCCGAGGGCCACATCAACCTCAGACCCGGCACTATCCGCGACGGCTCATCAGAAGGTCCGCCGTGGGCCGAGGGTGACTTCACCGGCCTGCAGGAGGCGCTCAGCCACTACGTGCAGATGTGGTTCAACACCAGCATCCCGCCCTACACCCCGGGCCCAACCCGGCGAAGCCGGGTCCGCGGCGTGACCGCGCTGCCCACCCCGCCGGCCGGCCGGACACCCCGCCGGCCCCGATGAAGCAGCCGACGACTGCTGCCACCTATGCACCCCTCCGAGCGGTCGCGCTGACCAGCAGTCCGGCAGCCGTTCACACCAAGCTCCTTCGCCTGTTCATCCGACTCCGGGAGACCCCTTCTCCGTGCACCGCCCCCGCCACCTTGTGCTGCGCTCCGGCGCCCTCGCCCTCGCCCTGACCGCCACCGCCCTTTCGCTCCTCACCCAGCCCCCAGCCTCCGCCACCACCCCGGCACCCAGCCCGACCGCCCCACGCACGGCCGTGCCCCGCGTCGTGGTGCCCGGCGGCATCAGCCTGACCGTCACCGCTACCGACGGGACGCCCGTGGCCGGCGCCGCGTTCACCCTGACCGACCTGGCCGGGACGACCTCGGCCACCGGCACCACCGGCGCCGACGGCACCCTCGGCTTCCCCGAACTGCCCGCGGGCGTCTACCACCTGCGGCAGACCGCGACCGGCTCCGCTTCCGTCCAGCCCGGTCCCGACCGCGACGTCGTGGTTCCCGACGGCGTCACCGTGCCGGTCACGGTGACCGACCCGTTCACCCCGGCCGGTCTGAGCGTCCACCTGACCGACCGTGCCCGCAAGCCGGTCCCCGGCGCCTTCATCGCCGTCACCAGCAGCACCGGCAAGGCGTTCACGCTCACCACCGGCCCGTCGGGAAGCGCCCAGGTCAGCCTGCCGGTCACCGCCCGCACCGGCACCATCTACACCGTCACCGAACGCTCCGGCCCGCACGGCGCCCCCGCCCACGGCAAGCCCGTCACCGTCCGCGCCGAACCCGCCGGACTGATCGCCATCACCCTCACCGACACCACCCCGCCGCCCACCACACCACCGGCCACCCCGCCGACCAACGAACCCACAACACCATCGCCCTCCGCCCCGGTTGCCGCCCCCGTCTCCGGCGGCCAGCCCACCGCGAACCCTTCGGGATCCGCGGTCGGACCAGCGCCATCCACTTCCA
The DNA here is from genome assembly GCF_036353415.1 of Actinacidiphila polyblastidii. Classification (NCBI taxonomy): domain Bacteria; kingdom Bacillati; phylum Actinomycetota; class Actinomycetes; order Kitasatosporales; family Streptomycetaceae; genus Actinacidiphila; species Actinacidiphila polyblastidii. Next base: position 51,583 of record NZ_JAZEWV010000014.1, on the reverse strand, counting down.
GCACGCTGGCAGCTTCCGCCCCGCACGCCCAACTCGCCCACACCGGAGCCGACTCCACCACCTGGCTCGCCGGTACCGCCGGCCTGCTCATGATCATCGGAGCCGGGGCCCTGTCCGGCGTCCACTACCGGCGCTCCCACGGCAAGCCCGTAAAGCGAAAGGAATAACCAGGGATTCCGCCAGCGGCCCGGAAACGGCCCCGTAGCGGAAATTCCTTCGCGGATTCAGCGAGCATATATAGGCGGCGCCCATCAGGGCGCCGCCTTTTATTGTATCCGGAAACCCGTGAGTTCGCCGACGGCAGACAGAAAATACCCCACACGGACTGGAATAACACCTCCGGTCATGTCAAAATTGACGCATTCCCGTCAACCGCTACCCGGAGGAGAACAGGCCCGAGACCGCCCCACATAGCGGGAGGTGTACGGGTCGTGCCATGGATATCAGTTTCCCGAAGAAAAGCCTCCCCGCGCTCCTGGCGGAAGCGGGGGCACCAGGTGAATACAGCTACAGCCACGAAGCAGGCGCCATGCGTGTCGTGCTGCCCAGTGGCGAAACGATGATGCCGGGCGAAGCCGCGCAGCGGTTTCTGCCGCCGTGCGGCTCTTGCGGCCGAACATGGCCGTAGTGCCCCCACTGAACAGGACCGCACGCCCCCAACGCCCCCCGCTGAAAGGATCCGCATGAATACTGTCGGCGAACTGATCGAGCTCTTGCGCGCGTTCGACCCGGCCAGCGCCGTACGGCTGGCCATCAACCCCGACTTCCCCTTCTCCCACGGCATCGGCGGCATCACCGCCTCGGACGAGAACGGCCAACCGATGGTCTTCATCGCGGAGAACGGGCACCAGGAGCACCTGCCCGTGCCGGCCGCCCAGGCCCTGGGCTGGCAGCCGCTCACCCAGCCCCCCGCCCGCACCCGGCGCGGCCCGCTGCGCGTGGTCGACGAAGACAACTGAGCACGAACCCCGACACCCCGGAGCCGCCCCTGCCCGCATCCCGGCCGCCGAACGGCCCCGCCCGCTTCCTGGTCTCCCCGCGCTATCTCGCCGGCGACGACGGCACCCTCGCCGACCACGTCACCGACACCCTTACGCGGAACGGCTGGACGGGCTGGACCACTGCTCAGCAGACCCTCCTGCTCGCCGCCCCCGGCCAGCTCGTCAGCGCTGAGTGGGTGCTGCCCGACCAGCCCATGCTGCTGGGCGACCTGCCCGTGGCCTGGCGGGTATCGGCCCGGAGCGCCCCCGACCGGCGGCGGGTGTCCTGGAACGCCTACCTGACGTCCGGCCTGCCCGGGGAGGCCGTCGCCGACCTCGCGCTGGCCGCCGATGCCAGCCCCGACCCCACCGCCCGCTGGCACGCCCACGGCACGGTGGTCGACGAACTGCTGGGTGCCGGCTGGTCACCGGATGTGACCTATCCCGACAGCACCGTGTGGGATCCGCACCTGGTGGCCTGCCTGACCCTGCGCACCCTGCCCGAGGGCATCTGGGACGAGGACCCCACCCCGCACCTGCCGGGCTGGCAAGCCTGGGCCGAACCCCAAAGGGGCGCTGGCTACCTGTGGTGTGCCGCCTTCAGTCACTCCACCCCCCACGACCTCGTCGCCGCCTTCGCCGCCGCCCTCACCGACCCCCGCCCCGTGACCCGGCACGGCCCACCCGACCCGGCCACCCGCCCACTGACCACCGTAACCACCGTGTAAGGCCGAACTCGCAGCGAAACAGGGCGGGCCCCAACCGGAATCCGGTTGGGGCCCGCCCTCCTTCTGTCCTGGCACCCGCTGGGTCAGTTATCGGGTCCCTTGAGGTGGGAGCCCTCCACTGGCAGTTCGCTTTGGCAAGCCTCTTTGCGGAAGACCACGAGGGCCACACACAACGCGGAGCCACCGACCAGCAGGACCAGGACGGCCACCGGCACGGCGAATGCGGCGACCGCGCGGAGCACCGCTGCCACCGGTCCGAAGACGGCCTGGCGGATCGTCCCTTCTCTTCCCGTATGGATGTGATGGTGATCGGCCCACAGGCCGACACCGTAAATCAGCCCCGCGCTGATTCCGCCCGCAGTTGCCCGTCGTGAGGCGGTCGCTATGCGTCGGTCATAGTGATTCATGCGCGGCAGTTCTCCGGGTGAAGTTGGCTTGCGCTGGCATGTCATCTGCCTGAATCATTCGGGGAAAGTGATGCCGGAGAACGTTCCGTCAAAGCCTTCCTTCGTCACCCCTTCGTCCTTGGTCGAGAACGTTCCGCCGATGGGGCCGCAGATTCCGTCGTACCAGGTGCTGTTGAGGGCGGGCTCGTAGGTTTCGTGAGCGCTGCGGCAGCGCAGCCATATGTGCAGTCCCGAGCACAGCACCAGCCAGTCGCGGTCGACCCCGCATTGCGGGCAGGTGCGTACCGTGCCGTCGATTTCCAGTGAGCCGGCGAATCTCATCATCCGGCCCTTGTATTGGCGCTGTCCACGCGCCCGGAGACTGGGGGGAAGGAAGTCCTCACCGGTCTCGGAGGCCGGCTGTGCGGGTGCGGGATCCGGGGTGGCTTCGCGGAGCGGTGCGTCGAAGTCGTACGGGCTGAGGTGCAGGGCGGTGGCGGCGATCTGGTCGAACTTGCGTCGCATGGCTTCTGCTCTGCGGCGGCGGCGGCGGTTGAACATGGCCCTCCCCGGTGCTGTTCATGCGGTGTGAATTTAATTCTCTCGCAGGTCACGGCCGGTTTCTACTCAGGAATTCTTCAGACGGAGCGGCCTGGATCGCGCCCGGAACGCCGTTGCTGTGTAGGCGTGTTGGGGACTGCCGTACGGGTCGTCGTCTGACGTCGGGGTCCGGTGGGGTCGGCGGGAAGGCCCGCGGTACGCCGTATTCGCCAGATGAGGACATCGCTGACGGATTCCGCGCTGCCCAGCTCCCGTCGGGCGGCGGCCTGGGCGAGGAGGCGGGCCGGGTCCTTGCCGGCCTGCTCGGTGTCGGTGAGGGTGGCGGCCAGCGCGTACCAGCCGGGCTCGGCCAGGATCTGCTCGGCCAACTCCGGAAGCGCTTGGCGCACGGCGGCGGCCTGCCGGGCTCGGACCGGGGCGGGCAGTGAACGGCCGCGCCGAGAGGCGGCTTTAAGGGGCGGCCCGGCGGCGTTGCGGTAGGCGGCGCGCAGGTGGTCGGCGGCCTTGCGGGCGGCGGCGGCCTGCTGGGCGTGGCTCTTGCGGCCGTGCCAGTGGGCGGTCGCCATGACCAGGAAGAAGATCATATCGATGGCCATCGCTGTGCCGGCCCCGTCCTCGCCCCGCCCGAGAGCGGGTCCGGAGTAGACCAGCTCACGGGCCGCCCGCCGCAGCGCCCGCCCGTGCCGGCGCTCGGCACGGACATGGGAGCGTGACGCCCGCTCGAACGCTGCTGCTGCTTCGCGCAGTTCACGCCGGGTGTGGGCGGCCGAGGTCGCCGCGAGAGCGTCCAGGACCTCCCCTGCGGCCATGATCTGCGCTGCCGCCGCCCCGTCGCCGCCGTCGTCGATGACGAGGATCGCCGCCCAGGCGGCTTCCGCGGTCCGGCGGCGCGCCGGTGCCGGGCGGCACCCGGAGCGCCCGGTGGCCGATGCCGGCAGCAATTCTTCGGCGTCACCATCGGATGAGGTGCCCAGGCGCTGCCGGAGCCGGGGCAGCGACAGGTCCGGAGCGAGAGTCGAGCCGGAGTAGAACACCGGCTCGCCGTCGGCGTTCACATCGTCAGGCAGCGCGACGCTGTATCCGGCGAGGTCGCCCGAGGGCATTGCCTTGGTGTGGATCAGCAGGCCGGCCCGGCCAAGGCGGTCGAAGAACTCCGCCTCGTCCTGCGCTCCGGCGACCGCGCGGCGGACCGTTTCGCGCAGTTCCTCGCGGGCGGTGCGTTCGCGGCCGGTGCGTTCGGCTTTGTGGTGTTCGGCGCGGGTGGGGTGGCTGGCTGCGGTGCCGTCTCCGGGGTTGAGCTGCCGCAGGCCGTAGGCGACTTCGAGGAGTCGGGCTTCGGCTTGGGCGCGCTTGGCGTCGTTGTGGTGCCGGGCCTGGCGTCCGTCCTCGCGGACGCGGGTGGCGATGATGTGGATGTGGTCCTCGGCGTGTCGGACCGCCGCCCACCGGCAGCCAGCTCCATTGCCGGTGTCGATGCCGGTGGCGGCCACCATTCGGCGGGCGATGTCGGCCCAGTCGCCGTCGGAGAGGATGGGGTCTCCGGGGGCGTTGCGGATGGAGATGTGCCAGACGTGTTCGGCCGGCCGTCTGCTCCTGGGCAGGGCGTTGACGGGCTGGTCGAGGAGTTCCTTCAGTGACCGCAGGGTGGCCTGCGGGTCGCGGCCGGGGTCGCGGACCAGGCTGTCCCAGGCGGCGACCAGGTGCGGGTCGGTGTGCTCCTCGCTGCGGCCGGGCCCGTAGAGGTAGGCCAGCAGGCGGCCGGTGTTGGAGCCGTGGTCGTGTATCTGGGGGATCATTGGGAGACCGCCTTCACCCGGCCTCGGGCAGGAGGCGGCCGGTGGCCGTCTCCACCCGGGCTGCGGCACGCTGCACAGCGTCCAGGACGGCAAGTGCATGGGGGGCGTCGGCACCGGAGTTGAGCACCTTGGCAACCTGGTTCAGGTTGTTGCCGAGGTAGCCGAGCTGGCGCCGGACGGCGAACAGCTCGGCGATGATCTCGCGTTCGGTGGCGATCTCGGCGGCGGTGCGTTCAAGGTCGCGGGCGGCTTTCATCGCGGCGCGGGCGAGGAAGGTCGCGACGCTCATGCGGCACGCGGCGGCGGCTTGGAGCAGGAGCTGGTACTCGTCGTCGTTCATGCGGCAGCTCGGCTGGCGCAGGCGCTTGCGTTCGGCGTACTGGCGCTCACGTTGCTGCACGTGCGCGATGTCGGGGGCGGTGTGCGTGCAGTTCGCGGTGTGGCAGGTGTGCGGCTCCTCCACCACGGGATGCAGGCCGCCCTCGGCCGCATCCCCTCCGGCCGGCGCCCCTCGGTGCCGGCCGGCCCCCGCCCCCGCCCCCGCCCCCGCGTCGGGGGCGGGGTCCGCAAGAGCATTGCTCCCAACGGGAGCAATGCTCTTGCTATATCTTGCTCGCGCAGGGCGTGGCTCTCCGACCTGCGGATTCTCACTGGTCGGCTCGGGTTCTTCGGGGCTGGTCACCGGTTGCGGATCCTTCGGTTCTGGTGCTGGAGGTGGGCGGCCAGGTCGAGGACTGCGGATGGGCCGCTCAGTACCTCGACCGGGCCGTCCGGGTACAGCCGGACCAGCCACTGCCCGCTCGGCGTGGGGAGCGCGGCGTCCAGGAGGCCGTAGCGGACCAGGACGTCCGCCCAGACGCAGGCTTCGGCCCAGCTCGCGGTCCGGGCACGGGGGCGGGGAGGGATCAAGCGGTCAACTCCAGGATGTGGGGGCGGTGGTGGCCCGGCCAGGGGGCGGGCCACCACCGCGGGGAGGGGAATGTCAGGGGTGGTTCAGGCGCATTCGGGGCAGTTCGCGTAGTGCCGGCTCAGTGCGCGGCCCATGCCCTGCCGGGCGAGGGCGGCCATCGTGGCGGACTGCTTGGCCGAGGGCTCGCCGGCGTGCTTGGCGGCGTGCGCCTTGTGCATGCGGATATCGCGTTCGCCGTGGGCCTTGAGGAGGTCGAAGCGGTGGCAGGTCTTCATTCAGTGCCTCCGGCCGGGTCGGGGTAGGTGCGCCAGTGCTGGGTCGGCGTAGAGGCGCTGCTGCAGTTCGGCGAAGCGCCGGTTGCTGATCGGGATGCCGGCCTCGTTGAGATGCGGTCGAAGGAGCCGCCGGGTAAACCGGCCTTCGAACAAGGCCGCTTCCCGCGCGATCGAGAGCAGCTCCTCGAGCCCGGCTTCCTCGCCGGCCTCCTCGGCGCCACCGGTCGGTCCGGTGCCGGTCCGCTCCGTGGTCCGCGGGTGCGGCTGGTCCCCGCCGTCGGTCTCTGGTCCGGTCCGCCTCTCCGGCGCTGGTCCGCGGTCCCCGATGGCATCGTTATCCCCGGGCTCGCGGTCCGCACGGTGGTCCGGTCCGCTGGTCCCCTCGCCCGGTCCGCCGGGATGGTTCCCGCGGTGATCGTGGTCCGCGGGGTGGTCCGGTCCGCCGGCCCCCCGGGGAGGCCGGTCCCCGCTCGCGGTCCCCGGGTGGTCCGCTGGTCCGCGGTCCGCCTCCGCGCTCTGGTCCGCCCGCCCCTCCGTACGGTCCCCGGCCTCCGCAGGCGGTTCCGCGAACAGCGGCTCCCGGGTGGAGGCTTCGAGCTCTTGGTCGGCGACCGGTCCGTAAGAGGGCGGTTGAGCTGCGGAAACCTCTTCCGGATCGGGCGTCTTCGCCTCCGGTTTGCTGCTCAGCGCTGCCTCCGTTGCTGTCTGGTGCTCCGTGGTCGGCGCTTCGGCATGGTCCCGTGGCCGGTCGGCCAGGCCGGGGTCGTGGTCGGCGGGCTCGAAGCTGTGCTCGGCACCGGGAGTCGCGGTGCTGTGCAGGGCCGGTCCCGGATCGTCCGGTCCGCGGTGGTCCCCGCCCGGCTGGTCCGGAGCGTCGTGGTCCGGGGCTTCTTGGCCCGCGGCGTTGTGGTCCGCGCGGTCCCCGCGTGGTCCGCCGCTCCGCTCGAGCGGTCCGGGCTCCGCATGGTCCGCTGGTCCGCGCTGTGGTCCGCCCGTCTGGTCCGGTCCGCTGGTCCTGTGGTCCGGTCGGTCGGTGGGGTCCGGTCCGCGGTCCGCGGTCCGCTCGGCTTCCAGATCGCGGTCGTGGGTGTGGTCCGCGCGCACCGGATGGTGGAAGGAGTCGCGTGGTCCGGTCCGGATGGTGCCGTCGGGGTCTGCCCGGACCGTCACCAGCGTGGTGGGCCGGTCCGGTCCGGGCCGGTCCTTCTTCGTGTCGCGGGCGGGGTGATGGCGCGTGATGAGGATGTACAGGTGGACGGCTCCGGCCAGGGCGAGCGGGGCGATGGTGGACAGGACCGCGACGACGTGGTCGCCCAAGCGCAGTCCGCTCTCCTGTGTTTGCTGGTTGAGTCGGACGGCGTGCAGGGCGTTGGCCCAGATGCTGGCGGTGGTGGCGGTGGCGAACAGGGTCCAGGTATAGAGGCGGGCACGCAGCGGGGCGGTGGACATCACCAGCAGAGCTCGGATGCCGTAGGCGATGAACCCGTCGATGACCAGCGGGAAGAGGTAGGACAGCTGGGGGCGGACGTGGATGGCGACGGCCATCTGCTGCAGGGCGTCGTAGGACAGGGCGCACCCGGCGCCGCCCAGGGCGATGATCGCGGCCCGGTCCCACCAGCCCACCGGCGTCGACTCCGGGCCCGGCAACGGGGAGGGGGTGTGGTGAGGGTTGGTCACGCGGTCTGCCCGAGGTCGTCGGACTGCTCGGCGAGTTCGGCGTCGGTGGGCCCTTCGAGGGCGTCGAACTCCTCGGCACCGGTGGTCATGTCGTCCAGTTCCGTGTCGTCCTGGTCGTGGTGCTCGGGGGCGGACGGCGGGGTGCTGGGGATCATTCCGCCGGTGGCCTGGTGGAGTTCGTGGCGGGCTGTACCCATCAGGTCGCGGCAGTGCTTGACCTTGAAGCCCAGCACGCTGGCCAGGCGCCGAGGACTCCAGCCGCGCAGGACCGCTTCGCGGGCGACAGCGGCGCGCTCCCGGGTGGACAGCGGGATGTCGCGGCCGGCAACGACCGCGCGCACCCGCTTGTACTCCAGGCGGTGGGCGACCCTGGCATGCGAGTCCTCACGCTCGGCTTCGGTCCGGCCGCCCCAGATGCCGTCCTTGGTGCCGGTGTCGATCGCGGCGTTCAGGCAGGTCTCCAGGACGGGGCACCGTGCGCAGATCGTCTTGGCCTGGGCGACAGCGGCGAAGTTGCGGGCGGTGGGGAAGAAGATCCGGTCCGCGACCTTCGGCTTCAGGCCGTTGCAGGCGCCGTGGTGCTGCCAGGTGGTGTCGCCGATCCCCCGAAGGCCGGTGGCGGGGGCGTCGTGGGTGGTGATGTAGCGCAAGGTGAACTCTCCGTCGTGTGTGGCGGTCGGCGGGACGGCAGCGCAGGGGCGCAGGGCAGGCCCGGCCGGCGGGTGGAGCGAAGGGCGCCGTGGCACTGGGGCCGCGGGCGAAGGGATGGGGCCGGTGGTGGTCAGGCGGCGGCGAAGCGGCGGTCGTGCCCGGTGAACTCGACTGGGTCGCACATCCCCGACAGCCGGGACAGGACGCGGTCGCCGACCATGTCGCGCAGCACCCGGGCCTGCCGGTCCATCCATTCCTCGCGGACGGGAGGCAGGTTGGTGGTGATCAGCGTCGGAAGCCGGTTCTGGCAGCGCCAGTTCAGCAGCCGGAACGTCAGCTCCTCGGTCCACTCGCTGCCCTTGGCAGCGCCGAGGTCGTCCAGCAGCAGAAGCGGCACCCGCACGATCCGGCGGAGCTGGTACTCCACGTCGATGCCAGGGCGCGGGCGCATCTGGCCGTAGAGGTCGGCGGCTGTCGTGGCGTCCCACCGCGTCGCGCATCCGGCGGCGGTCAGGGCGCGGATCGCCCCGTACGCCTGGTGCGTCTTGCCGGTGCCGGTCGGGCCCCACAGCAGCAGCGAAGACCCGTGGGAGATCTCCCGCCGGCCCCGGCCGCCGAGGTCCCCGGCCGTGGCGGCTGCAGCGATCCGCTGCACCCAGGCGGTGACCTGCCGGTGATCGGCGACCGCTTGCCGGTAGTCGTAGGGGATACGTTTCTGCGCCGCCTGCTCGGCAGGCGACGGCTCGGGACGCTCAGGCTCGACGGGGCTGCTGGCCAGGGTGAGGCCGCGCTCGGCGAGCTTGGCGGTCATCCAGGCCGCGACGCGGTCACCACCCACGGGGCGGGGGTCTTCCAGGCGGGCGCGGGTCATCGCCGTCCTCCGATGCCGAAGCTGCTGGGCGCGGGCGCGTGGGGGTTCTGGTAGGGGACGTAGGCGGGGGTGGTGGTGCGGGCCCATGGGCCCCCGCCGGAGGCGCCCACCGCCTTCGGATCGGCGTTCACGACGTCGTTGACCAGGCTCGCCAGCACGCTGGGGTGCATGCCCTTGACCCGCATCCGCTCCAGCGCCGACCGGATCGGTCCGGGCTCGAAGCCCTCTCCGAGCAGGATCCGGATCTCCTTGCCCAAGTGCCCGAGCGTCTTGTTCGGAGGGCGGCGGTTGCAGGCGGAGATGTACTCACCCAGCAGGTCCTTGGCCGAGACCTCCACCAGGCAGGGGTCCGGCGCGGGCGCGCTGCGCCCCACAGGTACTGATCCAGGATCCAAGATCCTAGATCCAGGCGACGAGCCCTCGCGAGGATGCATCGAGGCTTCCGCGAATACCGTCTGACCTGCGCAATCTCCCGCACCGCCCGGAACGGTGCCCACGGGGGTGACGCCGCCGTCCTCCGAGTCGGGCAGGGTGTCCGGCCCCGGCGCAGATTCGGTGGAAACCGGGTGATCGAGGACTCGACGAACGTCTTCGGGAGTGCCTTCCGCTGTGTCGACGGGGGCCGGAGCCGCGTCGGCGGAAGCCTCCGCCGGAGCGGGAGCGGGAGCGGGAGCCGGAGCCGGAGCCGGAGCCGGTGCCCCGGTGGTGACCGGGGTGGGGATGCTGGGCTCGAGGTGGGGGCGGGTGCAGACGGTCTGGCCGCAGCCGCCGCATCCGTGCTTGCCGTGGGAGCCGTGGGTGGGGCAGGCGGGCAGGCGGCTGTCGCTGGCCCGGTCGATCTTCTGGTGCTTGGCCCAGGTCACGATGTGCAGGTACCTGCGGCCGTCGCAGCCGGTGTACAGGCAGATCAGCCCGGCGGCGGCGAGCTGCTCCAAGTCGGCGGCCACGTGGACGACGGTGTGCTCGGGGCGAAGGGCCCACAGCCGTCCGTGGATGATCGCCGGATGCGCGCGCAAGCGCCCGGCGTCGTCGGCCAGGGTCAGCAGGCCGAAGAACGTCAGCATCGCGGTGACGGACACCGAGGCGAGATCCTCGGAGTAGAAGGCTTCGGGCTTGATGGTGCGGATGCGGGCCACTAGGCCGCCTCACCGCCCAGGCGGGCACTGCGCACGTCCAAGGTCCGTGGGACCTGCCAACCGGCGTCCGGGTGCGCGCGGATGATCCAGCGGGCCGACACCAGCTGCTGGGTGCGCGAGAGGCCCACCGGCCTTCCGGCGGCGTCGCGGGCGCGGACCTCCAGATGCGGCCAGGGCTTGTCCGGACCCTGCACGACCACCGTCAGCACGGCGGCGCGGGGCATCATCGCGGTCAGACGACGCGCCAGTTCTGCCGGCCGTGGACCGGCCCGGTGATCGGGGCGCGGCGCCACCGCGGTGTGCCGGGGCGCTTTGCGCACGGCTTTGGGCATGCAAGACTCTCCCTGAGTAGGCCGCACCGGGCTGCCCTGTCCAAAGGGCCGGTGCGGAAGTGTGAGGCGGACCCGCGCCCGGCAAGGCGTCGAGTTCACCGCGGCCGGCGTCCAGGGACTCTGTCCCTCGGTCGCCGGTTTCGCATGGTGGTCGTCATGCTGTCGTGTGACGCTGCGGCCGGTCGCTGGCCGCTCCTTTCAGCCGTCCGCCAGGCCCGGTGCCCGGCGGTGGGACCAAGAACATACGCAGGGCCGCCAGCAAGATCTAGACATAGCTAAACAATCCTCGACATTGGCTCTACTTCCCCAAAGGCGGGAAGCGAGCCGCCGCCGCTCCCCACCCCCAGCGTGCCTACCGCCAATTGGCCTGCGAAACTGGGTATTTGGTCATGGTCGGGGCCGTCTCGGCGTAGTGCGGGCCGCTCGCAGCGGGCCCAACGGGCGGTCGGAAAAAAGTCGTCACTTGCTCTTGAATTCCGGTAGAAGACAGCGGGAAACCGCCCGCCCAGCCAGTGAACTTCGCGGCAGAGGTGCGGATGAGCGGGAGTGAGCTGATCTTCAACCCGCTCCCGGGGGCTGTCAACGGACCAGCGAGAACCGCTCTGACCTGCATATTCGTAAAAATGTCCGATAGGTGCGTATCGTCGGTGCTGTCCGCTCTGTGAGACCAGGGGTATTCTAAGGCGCTGACCTGCGCAAATGGCCTGTACTGGCGCGAAGCTGAGGGCTGCTCGGGCTCGTGGCCATCCAACTGTCCGGTTTAGGACATGTCAGAATTTTCTCGGTTGCGACGGGGCTTTCCACCTCCGCGACCCGGGGAACGGGGCCCGCGGTGCTCGACTGATGCGCCCGCTGTGGCTGCTCAAGCTGAGCTCTTATCGGCGACTGCACCGCCCCGAAGTGCGCTTCCAACGGCGGCCAGCGAATGATTTCTGCCGGATTTCCCGCATCACCGTGGGATCCGGCGGCGCGGGAAGAATCAGCCCCAGGGGCACCGCGGGCTCCGCTCCGACCACTACTGTCGACCGTCCTCCACGCCCCGGCGCTGGGTGCGGATCGCATCGTTGTACAGGGCGTAGGCTTCCGCGAACTCCACGAAGGTCAGACGGTGACCTTCGACTTCACCCAGGGCAAAGGGCTCCCGAGCGGAGAACATCACCCCTGCCTGACCCCTGCACGGCGGCCGCCGCCCCCGGCGCGTGCGCGGCGGCGGGCGCCGTGCAGGCGAAGGTGGTCACGCCGTCCATGCAACAGGTGTGATTCTCGGGTGCTCCTCTTTGCACGGTCGCGGAGCCCTTCGCGCACGATCCGGCGCACCCGGCGCAACGCCCCGGTGAGAGCTGTCCGGCCTTCACCAGGTCGCCGCCCGCGGTTGCCCGGGCGCGCTGGCCGGGGAGCAGTACGTCGTGGACGAACGCGGCCCGATATAACAGCCGGGGTCGCGTTGTTGGTGGTCGCCGAGTTGACCACCGACGCTCTCGCGCACGCAGGCAGCGTGACCGCCCTCACCGCTCGCGTACGTCATCGGACCCTGGAGCTGCGCGTCAGCGGCAGGTCGCGCGGCAAAAAGTCGTCCCAGTCCCAGGCAGGGAACAGCTCTTTCGCCAGCTCAAGCAGCCGCTGCGGCTGATAGTGCAGGCCGGTGACCGCAAGCGTCCTCCCCGTGGCCACGCACTCCAGTTGCTGCTGGACGAGCAGGTGAAGGGCGGCGACGTCCATGAACCGCGCCTCCTGCATGTTCCAGATGACGTGGGTGACGCCGGGTGGCAGCTGGTGGGCGGCGGTGAGGAGCTCGGGCAGCACGGCGAAGTCGATCTCCCCGCGCGGGCGTATGACAACGGTGACGCCATCGTTCTGGGTGGTGATGCGCAAGACGGGCGCCCCCTTCGAGGGGGTCATGAGCCCAAAGACGCTGGGGCCCCGACCAAGCGGTCCCGGCAGCGATGGCGGTTTCCGAATGCCCGTGAGGGGGGCGATTCCCGGAACCCGTGAACCGGCACCCGCGAGTTACCGGTCAATCTCTCGTCCTGCCAGTGTCGCACGCCGACAACCAAGCCCCACGATCTACACCACCCCGAACCGGGCACCACCGCGTCCTGTCCGACTCACTCAGCCACGGCACCTCCGGGCCTTTGGATTCCCCGACAGCGTTCGGCACGACCGGCATAAAAGGCCATGTTCTCGGCGTGCGGTTACAGCTTGTACGGCTCATCGCCGACAGCGCCGTTGCCGCTCCCGTGATCATGCTCGGCGCGGCCGCCGTCGCCTCCGCCCGCCTCCACTGGCGGTACTGAACAAGTGGCTTCGTACACGACAAGGAGCAGCGTTTGACAGCAGTTCGGGCGGCAGTGCGACCGGCAGCTGTCCACGAATGTTCACGGCTCCGGACGGCAGCGCAGGCGGCCGGAGGCCACGTCCGCGACACGAGCGTCCGCGGTCCGCGGCCTGCTGAGGGCAAAGGCTCTGGCTGCGGGGGCTGCCGAGCTGGCGCGGGGCCGCGGAATGCACTCGTCTCGGAGAGCCTGACCGGGCGCTTCTCCAGGCTGGTGGAGAACGACCCCACCCCCACCTGTGCGGCGGCGATTTGTCGAATCCGTCCGGGAACGGTTCTCACGAACAGAACCCATTCAGGCGGCGGTCGTGTGCAGGGACATCTGCGCGGTGATCTGCTTGCCTGCGGACGTCGCTGTGATCGTCAGTTCGCCGCACAGCGCGGTGACGATCTCCAGGCCGTGCCTGCCCACCCGGGTCGGGTCCGAGGACATAGCCGCCACCGCATCCGTCGAGGTGTCCCACACGGTGATCTCCACGACGGCGTCGGACGCCAGCAAAGCCACGCCGAACGGGCCGGCGGTGTACTTGACCGCGTTGGTGACCAGCTCGCTGACCACCAATTGGACGTCTGCAACGATCCGGGCGGCGACCTCGACCCCCTTGCCGAGCAGGCGGGCGAACAGATCCTCTACCAGTCGCCGGGCAGCACCGATGTCGACGGTCTCACCACGGAACTCCTGGCTGACTTGCACCACGCGATCCTCACCCAGCCACCTCTGCGACGGCCACTGCCACCGGCCGACCGTACTTGTGGAACGATGCGTCGTCACCGCACACAGTATCGGCCCTCCCCGCGCCTACCCCGCCAGGGCCGCCCCATCGCACCGACTCGCACTTGTACCGACCGGTTGCCGAAACGTTGCCCACGCCGTCGTCACTGCCGGATATCGCTGCCGCCATACTCAGTGCATGGCCACACCCGAGCGGGCCGCACTGTCGGTCCTCACTCCGCACGGCGACATCGACGCCAGCACCATCGAGCCGCTGAGCGCGCAGATGTCAGCGGCCGCCCAGGCGGGGGCGAGCGTGATCCTGGACGCCGCCGCAATCACTTTCGGCGACTCCACCTTCCTGAATCTGCTCCTGAGCACACACCGGCAGACCGACCTGCGCATCGCAGCCGTGCCCGACGGCATCGGACGCTTGCTCTCCCTCACAGGCGCCGACACCGTCCTGCGGCTGTTCCACACCGTCGAGCAGGCACGCGTCGCCACGCCACCACCGCCCGAAGACCGCACAACAGCCATCTGAATGAGACATCTTCTCCGCTGGCTGTGAGGGGAAGGGTTTCGGGGGTGGGCAGATTGCTGGGCGGCTCAGCTGTCGTTTTCCGCGCCGCTGGTGATGTTCGGGTGGGTGTTCGCGATAGGGCTCGTGTCGAGTAGGCCCGCCCTAGCCGCCAGTGTGCCCATCTGGAAGCGGCTGAGGGCGCCCATGCGCTCCATGAGTTCGGCGACGGTGCGTCCGACGGTTCGTGGGGAGATTCCCAGGCGACGTCCGACCTGCTCGTCGGTCAGTCCGTTGGCCAGCAGCCGCAAGACAGCGCGGTGCTTGTCGTCGGGGCTCTCGGCAGTCTCCTCGGGGGGGAGCTCCGGTTTGAAGGGACTTGCCCGCAGCCACACGTCTTCGAACAGGGCGACGTAGGTGGGCATCAGACGGGAGCCGCGCAGGACCAGGGCGGATTCCGCAGGAACGGAGGGGTTCCCTGGGAGCAGGGCGGTGTGTGAATCGAAGATCACCAGATCGAAGGGGAGTTGCGGTGCGAGCCGCACATCCACGCCCGTGGCCGTAAGCGCTGCGAGGTAGCGCTGGCCGCGTTTGCCTGCGGCGGCGCTGAAGCCGTACACGGCTCGTACCTCTACCCCGCGGGCGATCAGGATCCTGTCTTGTGCCAGTGCGGCGTTGAGGACGTCGGCGGAGGGCAGTGGACCGGGATGCATCGACCAGCTTCCTGCCCTGGTGGCCGACACCAGGGCGTGCACGGCGGCCGGCTGCTTGCCCGCAGGCAGGACCTCGATATCGACCTCGACGCTCTGGCGCATGGCCGCGGGCCGATACTGGTGAAGCAGCGTCTCGACGCTGTGCTGAAACCGCTCGAGTTCCTCCATCTGCTCCTCGACGCGGGCCTCGTAGGCTTCGAAGAGCTTGACCAGTGCGCTATCGGTGTCCAGCGGCACGAGCGTTCCGCCGGTCCCGGCCGGCTCCACCAGGTGCAGGCGCCCCAGCTCGCGCAGCGCCCGCGCGCATTCGTGCGGGGGCAAGCTCAGCCGAGAGGCGAGTTCGGCCAGGGTGCTGCCCCCTTCACTGCGCAACGCGCGATACACCAGCGGACCTGGGTCCTTGATCCGAGAGGAGGCGGCGCGGGCTGGAACCGGGGGGCTGGTCAGAGAGGAGGGCGACCGATCTGGGCAGGGGGCGAGTGGGCTGGTCGACATGGTTTCAGGGATCCCTTTCGCTGGGGCGGCCAAAAGAGGGTGCGCCCTGTTGCCGCCGCACACGGCAGGGCATTCGACGAGGGGCGAGGGGGGCTGGGTGGCGCAGTCGGAACCGTCAGCAGGGGGCTGCGGCACGCTGCCAGGTGTCGTGGAAAACCAAGCCCGCAAGGTAGGCCAGAGCGGCGCTGCGAAGAACCACAAGGGCGGCCGAGGGCCGGTCCGGGTCGAGCGGCAGCACTACCGTCTCCCAATCGATGATCATCATGTTGACCGGGGCGTCGTCCACCAGCCTCACCTGGATGCCCGCACCAGTCAGCCGGCGCACACCTCGTGTCTGCTCGGGCCCCAGAGGGCCGACGGCGCAGTAGACCTCGCGCAGGCTCACCCCGCGCTCGACGAGCGAGGACGCCTGCAGCGCCGTCGCGGACTGGTCGGCGGGCAACGGTTCCGCGAGCATCTTCCACCGGCTCGCCGTCGCGGAGCCGCCCACCTCCGCGAGGACTCGCTGGACGTTCACCGATCCGATGATCATCCTCGCAATGCCGCCGGCGCCGGCGGGCACCTCCGGTTCGGCGGCCTCCTGCAGGCGCTCGAGCCTCCACACCGCCGCAGTGAAGTCCAACTCCCTTGACGCCAAGGCCGACCGATAACGAAGCAGAAGACGTCCGAGGACGACTCCGGCATCCAGTGCCGTGAGTTCCTCTAGGGGAGGGCACTTCGTGGCGATCCCCATCCGCCGAATTCTCGCCAAGTCCTCACCGACCAGGGCGAGATCCGCGTCGCTGAACGGAAGATCATCGGATCCCCAGCGAGTTTCCACTTCACGAACGATCATCTTGGCCCCTTCCTTTGAGCTGCCGACTGGCGGCACCCGTTCCCCGCCGCCGGGTCCAATGGTGGCCATATCGGCCGTGATCCGGGACGCCCCACGCCCTCCGGTTTTGGGGGGGTCACGAGATACGCATGCTGGGCCACTGCGCATCGTTGCGACAGCGTCCCGCGCCGCTCCCATGCCAGTGACCTGCGGGATCTGTGGGATTCAAGCGGAGGTCCAGGCGATCCGTCAACGCATGTCCAAAAGCGGAAGGCGGCCAAAATACGACGTGAGCATGCCGAGGGGGGTCACTGGTGCCGATGCAACTCCACTGCTGCATAGCATTGTTGATGGTGTATGCACCGTTCAACGTGATCGGAAGTGCGGCTCCAGGTAGTGCGAAATTCCAGGAAGTGGGCTTGGTAAAAAAAATCTACCACTTGGCAAAGGTGCGTGCTTTCTGCACTAAAGACCTTCGTGTCCTTATTTCGTCTGCTTGTGCTGATCTCCTGCGACGCGGCTCTCTGTGCCACCCGGTCGGAGGGCCGGAAGCCGCCCCGGGCGGACTGCCCGAGGCCCTCAGGGGATGCCGTACCGAAGGCGACGGTGGCTTCGCCTCCCCCTCCTCATACTCCAGCCGTAGTTTGTGATCTTCAGGCCTGAGTGGCTTGTCGTCAGTAGTGAGCGGCCTGAGATCGGGCCTGGTGGCGGCGTCGCCAGCTGGACCAGCCGAGCCGATGAGCGGCATCGTGAACGGGTTGAACGACGAGCGTGATGAACAGGCTGGATCTCGTTGCAGGTGAGCGGTATGAGGCCGTCCGGTGCCGGTTGGCGGGCATGCTCATCGGCTCGGACGACGGCGAGGAAGGCGTGCGCGAGCATGGCCAGGGTGACCCAGCGCGACCAGGACGGGTAGCGGCGGACCTGGTGCTCGAGAGGGCCCCGGGCGCGACGTCATCCGCGGGGGCGGGAGGTGCGGGGCTGGCCACAGCTCCTATATGGCGGCTGCTGTCCACGTAACGTTTCTGCTCGACGCTCGTTTCATGTGATGAGCGTCCCTCGCGTGCCCCCGCACTGCTGGGACGCGTGGTGTGCGTAGCCCGTCCTCGTGCCGGTGGCGGCCTCCCTGCGCGCACCGGGTGGTGGGGGCCGACCGCAGTCCCTGGCCGGTCCCCACCACCCCGGCACCGGATCCGCACAGTCGTGTCACCGCGCTGCGGCCGCGCCATGGGCGCGGAAGGGCGCGGCGCGGTCAGGATGCCAGGGCGACTTCACGGCTGGACTCGGTGGGCAGGGCCTGGGCGTGGCAGGCGGTGAGGACGTTGCTCATGGCGGTCTTCTCGCTGGTGGTGATCCACAGGTGGTATTTGGTTTTCACGGCGATCTGGCGGGCGACGTACTCGCAGTGGAAGGCACGGGACTGCGGGAGCCATTTGGCGGCGTCGTCGTCGCCTTTGCCCTCGTTGGCCGGGCCGTCGGCGGCGATGAGGTTCAGCGGGTCGTTGGCCAACTCCTCCCGCTGTGGCTGGGACAGGCGGCTGGCGCCGGTGGTCCAGGCGTTGCCTAGGGCGACCATGTGGTCGATCTGCACGCTCAGTGATGTGCCGCGGCCGCGGGTGAAGCGGATCGTCTTGCCGGTGTAGGGGTCTTTCAGGGTGCCCGAGACCACCTCGCACCTGCCGTCCAGGCGTGTTCCGGTCAGGTCCCGGCGCAGGATGTCGTCGCGGGTCTGGCAGCCGTTGTGGCCGCCGGGTGCGGACTGGTCGTCCGTCCACGCCTGGCCGAAGTCCTTCACCCGGTCGTAGGTGGAGATCGACCCATCGGGCCGGACCGTCAGCTTCGCCAGCGCCGCAGCAGCCGGACCCCCACCCCCGGAGCCGTCCACGGCCGCCCCGCCCGAAGGCGCCGCCCCGTCCGACAGATCCTTCGGCTGACACCCCGTCACTCCCAGCACCGCGACCGCGAAGGCCGCTGCCACCCACACCCGCCCGTTCATCCGCGCCACCACCACGCCCATCCCTCCTGTTCGTCGAAGTGCACCTGCCCCCACAGGCCGGCTCCAGTACCCGACTGCTCCAGGATCCCCCCCCGTGCTGCCGTGGTGAGTGCACGGCGTCGTCCAGGAGACAGGAGCGTCGCGGCACCGCGGTGGAACCGGCGACGATCGGCATCCACAGCGTGATGGTCTCGCGCCTGACCGAGCCTGTGCTCCTCGCCCTGCTCTTGGCGGTCGTACGCGGCCGCATCACACGCCGGCCCCGCTTTCCCGGACTGGGCCCCGGCGACTGGCGGGTGGACCCATGATCGGACGGTGACGAACGATCCTGGGTTACCCGCCGCCTCTGCCGATCCTGCCCTGCGCCTGGTGCCCCTCATCGAACCCGGCGCCGGCCGACTCGACTTGGTGGTGTCGATGGCGTGGGTGCAGGTCGGGCAGCGCCGTGTGCTGGCCACCGGCAACCACGACGGGACGGTGCGGTTGTGGGAGCTGCACGAGGAGCAGCTCGTGCCCCTGGGCGCGCCCGTCACCGCCCACACCGACTGGGTGCGGTCGGTGGCGTGGGTGCAGGTCGGGCAGCGCCGTGTGCTGGCCACCGGCAGCGACGATCGGACGGTGCGGTTGTGGGAGCTGCACGAGGACCGGCTCGTGCCCCTGGGCGAACCCGTCGCTGGTCACACCGGCTGGGTGTGGTCGGTGGCGTGGGTGCAGGTCGGGCGGCGTCGTGTGCTGGCCACCGGCAGCAGCGACGGGACGGTGCGGTTGTGGGAGCTGCACGAGGACCGGCTCGTGCCCCTGGGCGAACCCGTCACCGGCCACACCGGCTCGGTGGTGTCGGTGGCGTGGGTGCAGGTCGGGCGGCGTCGTGTGCTGGCCACCGGCAGCAGCGACGGGACGGTGCGGTTGTGGGAGCTGCACGAGGAGCAGCTCGTTCCCCTGGGCGAACCCGTCACCGCCCACACCGGCTCGGTGGAGGCTGTGGCGTGGGTGCAGGCCGGGCGGCGTCGTGTGCTGGCCGCCGGCAGCCACGATGGGGCGGTGCGGTTGTGGGAGCTGCACGAGGACCGGCTCGTGCCCCTGGGCGAACCCGTCACCGCCCACACCGGCTGGGTGGTGTCGGTGGCGTGGGTGCAGGTCGGGCAGCGCTGTGTGCTGGCCACCGGCAGCCACGATGCGACGGTGCGGTTGTGGGAGCTGCACGAAGACCGGCTTGTGCCCCTGGGCGGACCCGTCGCTGGTCACACCGGCTGGGTGTGGTCGGTGGCGTGGGTGCAGGTCGGGCAGCGTCTGTTGCTGACCGCCGGCGGGCGCGTTGGGCCGGTGCCGCTGTGGGAGCTGCTGGGGGATCGTGCGGTGGCGCGGTTGCCTTCCTACGGCTCGGATGCGCCGGGCGCGGTGGACGAGCTGGGGCGCAGGGGGGAGGCGGGGGCGCTGGCGGAGCTGGTCACGGCGCGGTCGGCGCGGCCGCCGCTGGCGGTGGGCCTGTTCGGGGACTGGGGTGAGGGCAAGAGCCATTTCCTGGAGCTGCTGCATGCGCAGGTGGCGCAGGTGGTCGGGCGCGGTGATGTGCTGGCGCATCAGGCGGTTCGGCAGGTGCGGTTCAACGCCTGGCACTACGCGGAGAGCGGGCTGTGGGCGAGCCTGGTCGCCGAGCTGTTCGCGCAGCTGGCAGCCCCGCCGGAGGATGCCGGCGATCCTGATCCCGGTGAGGCGCAGCGCAGCATGTCCCGGCTGACGGCCGAGCTGGTGGCCGAGCGCCATCTGGGGGAGCGGCTGAGCGCCGCGCGGGAGCGGCGCGACCAGCTCAACAGGGCCGTGGGGCGGGGGCGGGCGCTGTTCGACGCGCTGCCGGCCGGTCAGCGCCAGCGCGTCAGGGTTCTGCTCGGCGAGGACGGCTCGGCCGAGCGGTTGTACCGGCAGGCCACCGGTGATGCCGCGGTGCTGTGGATGGGCGCGCGCGCCTTGCGCGAGGGCGTGCGGGGCGTCGGGCGTGCGCGGATCGCCGCCTTCCTCGCCGTGTGCGCGGGCGTGGTGGCGGGGGCGGTCGGGGCGGTGTGGCTGTGGGATCGGCTGCCGGGATGGGTCGCTGCCCTTCCCCTCGCCGTGCCGCCGCTGGTGGCAGCGGCGTGGGCACTGACCGGGGCGCGGGGAGCATGGAAGCAGGTGAAGGAGGCGTGGACGACGTTGGACCGGGCATGGAAGACGGTCCGCAAGTTCGCCGATGCGCAGCGGGCCCGGGTGCAGACCGCCGCCGATGTCGCGCAGGCCGAAGTGCAGGCCCTGGAGCGGGAGATGCAGAACCTGACCGCGGCCGGACAGCTCGCCGGCCTGATCAGCGAGCGCGCCGCGGCCGGGGACTACCGAAGCCAGCTGGGGGTGATGACGCAGATCCGCGAGGACTTCCAGCGCATGGCAGCCCTGCTGGCCCGCGCCGCCGACCCGGGCGCCGACCCCCGAACGGCCGAGGGGCCGGCAGGGCAGCGCGCACGTGACGGTCAGGGTGAGCGTGGGGACGAGGCCGGGGACAGGCTGCCCAGCGTGGACCGGATCGTCCTCTACATCGACGACCTCGACCGCTGCCCGCCTGCCCGGGTGGTGGAGATGCTGGAGGCCGTGCACCTGCTGCTGGCCGTACCGCTGTTCGTCGTCGTGGTCGCGATCGACCCGCGGTGGCTGCTTCGCTCGGTGGCCTTGCACTACCGCGACATCCTCGACGTCTCCGATCTCCCCGCGCCGGCCGGCACCCCCACCGGCCCCGGCGGGGAGACGGAGCCGGAGGTGTCCACGCCCGCCCAGTACCTGGAGAAGATCTTCCAGGTCGTCTTCACCCTGCCTGCGCTGGACGCAGCCGGATACCGGCAGATGCTCCGCAGCCTGGTCGGGGCGCGCGCCGACCAGCAACCACCAGCCGACCCCAGCCAGACCACCGCCCCCGCAACGGATGCGGCTCCGGACGGGCAGGTCCCAGGTGGCGCCGAACCGTCCGCAGAGGACCCGAGCCAGCAGGACCGCGCACGCGACGAGTCCAGCGAGGAAGGCGTGCCCTGGGTAGCCGCCGTCAAGGTAATCGAGCGCACCGATCCATTGACGCTGGACCCGGACGAGCTGGCACTGCTGGACCTGCTGGGACCGCCCGGACTGGTCTCCACCCCCCGCGGCGTCAAACGCCTGGCCAACAGCTACGGACTGCTCAGCGCCCTGCGCCGCCCCTCACGCGACGATGACTTGCGGGAAGTACCCGCGGCCACGGCCCCGGACGGCAGCGTGATACCGGCGTACCGGCCCTACCGCGCCGGGATGGTCCTGCTGGCCGCACTGGTCGCCTACCCCGCCCTCGGCCCTGCCCTGTGCCTGTGCCTGCACCGCCAAGCCCTCGACGATCCCGAGGGGACCTGGGCCGACTTCTGCCGCACCCTGAAGCCGCAACGCGATCCGCACACCGGACAGTGGCGCAACGAGGCCGACCCGCACATCCCGTCCGCCCAGGCGCCCCAGTGGGAGGCCCTTCACCAGGCACTGCTCCAGGTCACCCGCTCCGCCGCCCTCGCCCGAGGGGGCCTGGACCTGCCCGCCCGGCTGGCCGCCTGGCGGCAGTGGGTCGTGCCTGCCGCCCGCCTGTCCTTCCCCGCCGGACGCATCGTCACCGCCCTGCACCGACAGCAGCACCAGCACGACAGCAACACCTGAAACCCCCCGAAGCAACCGGCAACAAAGCGGCTGCGGTCGCCGTCCGTGGATCCTGCGGGGAGGCTGGGAGGAGCCGCGCGCTTTCCCCGGTGCAGGCAGCGCTGCTAGCCCGATGTACCCGTGCCCCCCTCGCTCCGTCGCCGCCAAGAGGCGAGGTTGCCGAGGGCGGTGAGGGTGTCGGGGTGGTCGGGGCCCAGCACCCTCAGTTGGTCGGTGAGCAGTTCGGCGAAGGGTGCGGCTCCGCTGACGTGAAGGACCGGCCGGGAGAACGACCGCTGTGCGGGGCTGTGTTCGTGGCTGCTGCTCTCTACCGTGGTGGTGGAGGAGGGGTCGCGGATGGGCTCGTTGTTCGAGGAGTTGGAGGCGCGGGAGGCTGTCGCGCTGCGCCGGGTGGAGGAGCTGGAGACCGAGGCCGTGGCGTTGGCCGGGCGGCTGGAGGCGGCCCGGGAGGGGTTGGTGCGGCTGCGGATCGCGCGGGAGACGGTCGCCGAGGTGCTCGCGGAGATGCCCCCCGAGACGACGACCGTGATCCGCAATGCTGAGCATGCGGCCGAGGCTGAGCCCGTGGTGTCGGCGTATGTGGGAGCCGAGCGGCAGGTCGTCGGGGTTCTGACGGTTCCGCGGTGGCAGCCCGGCATGAGGACGGACGCGTTGCCGCGGGACTACCGCGACATCGTGGAGGTCGTCGCGGACGCGCCGGGGCCGGTCCGGGCGAAGCAGGTGGTGCCCAGGATCGGGCTGCCGGCCGAGGCCGGGAAGATCGAGGGCACGCGGTCGAAGATGAAGCGGCTGGTCGAGCGGGGCTGGCTGGACGAGGACACCCCCGGACTGTTCACGGTGGCCCGCCGACGCGCCGAAGGATCGGCCAACTCCCGGTGACGGCGGGGCTCTTCCACGCCTACATTCGAAGGTGCCACCCTTGCCGGATGCAGGACGAGAAGAGCCCCGGAGATGCCACCATACGAAACCCGCAACCTCGTTGACCTCTTTGCGCGTTCCCTGACCGCCTTCGAGGCGCTGACCGCCACCTTGTCGGGCAGCACCGCGAGCGCGTGGACGCACGCCGAGCTCGAAGAGCACCTCGAAGTGGAGGGTCGGGACCTGCTGCGGCAACTGCTGCAGGACCACCTCGACCAGCTCGCCCGCCTGGAGGAACAGCTCCTGCTTGCCGGCACCGCAACGGTCGTGACCGGTCCGGAGGGGCTGGTCCGGCCGTGGCGGGAGCCAGGCCACGGCCGCTGGCTCGCCACCGTGTTCGGGCTGATCCGCGTCACCCGAGTTGCTCACCGCGGCCCCGGCCTGGGCAACGTCCACCCCGCGGACGCCGCGCTGTCGCTGCCGGCGGGCCGGCACTCGGCCGGACTGCGCCGCCTCGCGGTCGCCGAAGCGGTTCGCGGCTCGTTCGACCATGCCCACGACGCGATCGGGCGCCGCTGCGGGAACGTGCTCGGGAAACGCCGGCTGGAAGAACTCGTGGTCGCCGCCGCGGTCGACGTCGACACCTTCTACCGCACGAGGATCCCGGTCCCGTGCAGCCGGGAGATGCCCCTGGTGATCCAGGTCGACGGCAAGGGCGTCGTCATGAGGCCCGAAGCGCTGCGCGAGCCCACCCGGCGGGCCGCGGAGAAGGCCCAGGCCGCCCACCGGAGTCGGCTCGCGCCGGGCGAGAAGCCGAACCGCAAGAGAATGGCGACGGTGGCCTGCGTCTTCGACACGCACCCGGCTCCCAGGCGTCCGCACGACGTGATCCACCCGCCCGGCGGCCGCAGCGGCGAACGGCCCGCCCGTCCAGGGCCGAAGGCGGTGAACAAGTGGTGCACCGCCTCGCTGGTCAGATCACCTGAACGGGTCATCGCGGACGCGTTCGACCAGGCCGAGGCCCGCGACCCGCGGCACCTGCGGCCGTGGATCGTCCTGGTCGACGGGGCCCGCCACCAGCTCGACCTGATTGCTGCCGAGACCGCCCGCCGCGGCGTCACGGTGCAGGCGCTGCTGGACTTCGTGCACGTCGCGGAATACGCGTGGACGGCCGCGCACGCCTTCCACAAGCCCGGCACCACCGAGGCGGAAGCCTGGGCGGCCGGGCATCTGACCGCGATCCTGGCCGGTCACGCGGCCGAGACGGCCCGGGCCATGACCGCGCAGGCCGAGCGGGAACAGCTTCCCGCCGCTCCGCGCGAGGCCGTCACCGCCTGCTGCCGTTACCTGACCGGGCACCTCGACCAGCTGCACTACGACACCGCCCTCGCCAACGGCTGGCCGATCGCCACGGGCGCGGTGGAGGGCGCCTGCCGGCATCTGATCGCCAACCGCCTCGACATCACCGGCGCCCGCTGGGGCCTGCCCGGCGCCGAAGCGGTCCTCCGGCTCCGCGCCGTCGTCGCCAACGGCGACCTCGACATCTACTGGCGCGATCACCGTCTCCGCGAGCACGAACGTCTCTAACCCGCCCCCGACCAGCGGAGATACGCCCTGACAAGCTGACGGACCCAGCCGAGGAGGATTTCGGAGACGGGCCGGACACCGTGTGATCCTCCGCGTCATAATGCCTGCATGTCGTCACTGCGCCGGCCGGCACCGCGTCCCTGCGAGAGCTGTCCCTACCGGCGTGACGTCCCCTCCGACGTCTGGGCGCACGAGGAGTACGAGAAGCTCCGCCGCTACGACGCCCCGACCGTCGACCAGCCGCCCCGTCTGTTCCAGTGCCACCAGGCCGACGCCGACAGCACGATCGCCCGGATCTGCGCAGGCTGGGCCGGCTGCCACGACAGCGCGCACCTGCTCGCGCTGCGGATCGCCATCCTCGAGCGCAGCATCGACGAGACGACCTATCAGGCTGTGCTCGAGTACGAGTCGCCGGTCCCGCTGTTCGCGTCCGGCAACGAAGCTGCCGACCACGGCCAGGCCGACACCAACGATCCCCGCGACGAAGCCGAACGACTCGTCGCCGAGATCATCCGAACCCGGCGAGACCTCACAACCTGACCCCGATTCACGGCTCCGGCTTCGTCATACCGTCACTCAAGACGAGCCGCACCCAATCGGTATCGGCTGGAATCGCTTCTCGGTCAGGGGGCATGGGGCAGGTCTGGCGGAGCTGAACCTGACGTTACGGCGGGCGGTGGCGGGCAAGCTGGTCTCGGCGGCGGCCGTCACTGCCGAGTCGCGCGGTCGGTTCGAGCGGGGGCGGGACATCGCCTTGGGACTCCAAGGCCTGCACAGGAGGGGTCGTCCACCGCGACATCAAGCCGTCGAACGCGGTCCTGGTGGGGCCGCCGGGAGAGCCCGCGCGAGTCAAAATCCTCGGCTTCGGCATCTCCTTCATGGTGGGCGACGACACCGCCCTCACGCTGACGCGCCAGAGCATCGGCAGCCCGCCCTACCTGGCACCCGAGCTTTGGCAAGGAGGGCCCCCTTCACCCGCGAGCGACCTGTACGCGCTGGGTGCCGTGCTGTTCGAACTGCCCAGCGGCGAGGAGGCGTTCCAGTCGAACCACGTCTACGCATACGCGATCGCGCACGCGCAACACATACCGCCGCGCGTCGACATCATCACCCCGGACGTGCCCGCCTGGTCGGCCGATCTGGTGGAGCGCCTGCTGGCCAAAGAGCCGGCTGACCGTCCCGCGACGGCGGAGACCTTTGCGATCCGGGAGTCCTGCAGTTCCGCTGCCCAGGCCGCCCTCGTGCCGTCGGCATCGGTCCCAAGGATGCCATCGCCGTGTCGCGACGGTGCAGGGCGTCTGTCTGCGGGGTTCAGCGGGCGGGCGGGGTTGCGGACAAGGTGGGTCCGAAGGTTTCGAAGAGTTCGAGCAGGTGGTCCTCGTGGGTATCCACGGGGCAGTGCCGGGTGGCGTTTTGATGTGGCCTGATGGATTCGCTTTCGGCGTTGTGGTGTTGTGTCCAGAGGGTGTGGAAGTAGTTGGTGTCGCCGTCGAGGGCGTGGACGATGCGGGACAGCTGACGCCATGACGGGGTGTGGCCGTTGAGGGCTGCTTCGATCTGACGGGTGTCCAGGCCGGCGTGGCGGGTGGCGAGGTCGTGGGGTGTGGGGCGTCCGGCTTTGATGTGGAGGGTGTGCAGGGCGGTGGGGAGGCGTTCGGCGGGGCAGTCGTCGTCGGGGTCGGCCGGGGGGGCCGGCGGCTGGGGCTCGCGCAGTCTTTCGGCCTCCCATACGGTGCGCAGGACTTGGGGGTCGGCTCCGCAGGCGCGGGCGAAGCGTTCGGTGAGCCACCAGCTGGGGAAGCGTTCGCCGGACAGGATGCGAGATGCCTGGGAGGCGGAGATGCCTAATCGGGCGGCCAGGGTGCGCAGCGGCATCTGCGAGGCGCGGTGCAGGCGCGAGAGGACCGGGGCCAGGTGGGAGCGTGTGTGGTGGGGGATGACTGTCGGGGTGGGAGGAGTGGGGGGAGGTGCGGCGCCGCGGTGGGTGGCCTGCTGGAGGCGCCGGTTGACGGTTTCAGCGCGGTAGATGCGGCGGGCGGTGTCGGGTTGCATGTTGAGTGCGGGGCCGAGATCGTCCCAGGGGGTGCGGCTGCTGCGGGCGCGTCCGACTAGGCCGGCGGTGAGGTTGTCCACGGATCGGGCGAGGGCCGTGGCCTGCTCGATGGGGTCGAGCATGGGGGCGTCGGCTTGGGTGAGGAGGCGCAGCAGGTGGCGTGCTTCTTCTACGACGTCGTGGGCGAGGTCTTGCACTGCGGCGTCGATCGCGGCGGTGTGCTTGTTGGTGGTGGGTTCGGCGCGGCGGCGTTTGCGGTAGGAGGACTGACGGCAGGCGGTGCTGCAGTAGTCGGCGGGCCGTCCGCCGGTGCCCATGCGCGGTGGAAGCGGGGCGTCGCAGTTCCTGCAGGTCATGGGTGCGTGCACGACGGAATACCTCCGTGGGTGCGATGAGGAGTGACGAAACGTCATGGGAGCGGAGGGTTTCGTCCGGCTGGGCGGCCGCGTTGGTGCGTTGCGTCACGGCCTGGTGGGTGCAGTGGTCGGCGGAGGGGCTGCCGGTCGTGGTGATCGGCAGCCCCGCTGCGCTAGTTGCCGGTGCGACCGGTGCGGGCGTTCAGCCAGGCTGCGAGGGCTGAGCCGGCCAGA
Source organism: Actinacidiphila polyblastidii (assembly GCF_036353415.1). Taxonomy (NCBI): domain Bacteria; kingdom Bacillati; phylum Actinomycetota; class Actinomycetes; order Kitasatosporales; family Streptomycetaceae; genus Actinacidiphila; species Actinacidiphila polyblastidii. Next base: position 24,923 of record NZ_JAZEWV010000014.1, on the reverse strand, counting down.
GCCGCCAGCAGCGCCGCCGGTCCCGGCGGGAGGGGCGGCAGGTGGAAGGTGACCGTGCCGTACACCGGCAGGGCGGCGCAGGCGTTGACAGCCCACGTTTTCCCTGCGCGCAATTGCAGACCGCTGTTAGCCTGGGACCCGCGGCGGCGGCCCTTGTGTTTGCCGCCGGTACGGCCGGGGGAATGGCACATGAGAGTTCCCTTCGGTGCGTAGTGATACGCAGGGCCCTGGCGCCGCGGCGACCAACCTTGGGAGCCAGGGTCCTGCGGCGAACAACCATGGCAGCACATCCGTATGGAACTCGAATGCGTACCGCAGGCCGATCGCAGAACCTCACTCTGCCCTATCCGCGAGGGTGATGCGGCCGTTCGGGCATAGCGTCGCCTTCTCGCGGCACGGTAATGCCGAATTGTCTTCCGCGCCGTCCCGCTGCGAGGGACTTTGTGTTATCCCATCCATCCTCGGCACACTCCCGGGTGATCTTCCCTGGTGACAGCGCATGACAACGTTTTCTTCCCGAGTGCGGCACGAGGAGCGCGTTGATGCTTCCCCGCTGAGCGCCGGGCGCGTTCGGCTGCGCCGGCGGCGCACTGAGGAAGAAGTTGCCTCAGGCGTGCACTTGCAGACCGCTGTGCTTCCGCCGGCGCGACCCGATGCCAGACGGGTGCATGGATGCCTCCTTATGCGGCGATCCTCTAGATGAAGGCGGCCAATCTGCATTTGCAGATTCGGCCCTTGATCATTTTTTCTGACGCTGAGGAGCGGGATCATGGCCGGTCACAGGTTCGGCGAAGCGGACGGGCACCAGCGGATAGAGGAGGGGGGCGCCTCGGTCTTACCTGAGGCATGGCGGAAAAGCTCCTACAGCAACCACCAGAGCGCCTGCGTGGAAGTGAGCAGTTCTGGTCAGGAAACGGTCGGTTTCCGTGATTCGAAGGATCCGAACGGCCCGGTTCTGCAGTTCCCTCGCACTGAAGCCGCAGCGTTCCTCGCCGCCGTGGCCGCAGGGGAGTTCACTGTGGGCCGTTAACCAGCCATCCCGTGAACGCGGGTGCGGTGTCAGCCCGATGGGGCAGGATGGGCGAGTTGTGAAAACCATCTGACTACAGGAGAGCACCGCCCATGTCCGCCCAGCCGGCCCGCAGTCCCCGCACGGTCTTGAACCTCCACCCGGCCGCAGGCCGCGCCCCCACCGCGCAACGCATGATCTTCGGTGCGACGCTGCGAAAACACCGCGAGGCCTGCAGCCTGAAGGAGAAGGACGCCGCCGAGCACCTCAACGGCTGTTCGGCTTCCAAGATCAGCAGGATGGAGGGCGGGGTCCACGACTTCAAGGAAGCCGACGTCCTGCGCCTGTTCGCCCTCTACGGGATCACGGACGACGAAGAGCGTGCGCGACTGCTGGGCATGTGCCGGCTGGCCAACAAGAAAGCGTGGTGGGAGGGCTACCTGGATGTGGCCCCGAAGGAGCTGCAGACCTACACGAGCCTGGAGGAGATCGCCCAGCGGATCCGCTGCTACGAAAGCGGCCAGCTGTTCGGCCTCGTGCAGACCTCCGACTACACCCGGGCCCTGGTCCAGGCGAACATGCCCGACGCCGCCCCGTCGGTGATCGACAAGATAGTGGAGTTCCGCGAGATGCGCGCCCACCGCTTCGCCGAGGAGTCCACCACGGAGCTGGTGTACGTGCTCGACGAGGTCACGCTCTCACGCGGTTTCGGCGGCAGAAAGGTCATGCTCCGTCAGATCATTCGCCTTCTGGAACTGTTCGACCATCCGCGGATCACGTTCCGGCTCATCCCGAGCAGGGGTAACGACATACCCGTTCAGATGGGTACCAGTGCCATCTTCGACTTCGCCGAGGACCAGCTTCCCCCGATCGTCTACGTCGAGGGCCTCATCGGTGGCCTGTACCTCCAGGACGAGGACAGCGTCGACACCTGGGTCAAGAGCTTCGACCGCCTCCAGATCGCGGCGCACCACCGGCAGGCGTGCAAGAAGAAGCTCGCCGAGTACGCGATGACATACCGCTGACCGCAGGTATGGGTGCCGGCGCCGCGAACCACGCGGCGCCGGCCTCCGGTCTCAGGGCTTGACCGCGACCGCCGCATACAGCGACGCATCGGCGTCCGAGACCAAGCTCGGCCCGCTGCCCGGCTCAGGACGCCAGCGGTGCGCCACCACCAGGCCGGGATCGACCAGCTCCAGGCCGTCGAAGAAGCCGAGCACCTCATCGCGGCTGCGAACCCGCAGCGGTGTGCCCGCCCGGGTGTACACCTCGGTGATGGCGGCCCAGCTGTCCGGGTCGAAGTCCGGCGTGCAGTGCGACAGCGTCAGATACGAACCGGCCGCCAGGTCAGCCGTCAGCGTCCGTACGATCTCGTACGCCTCCTCACCCGGGATGAAGTGCAAAACAGCGTTCAGGCTCAGTCCCACTGGCTGGTCGAGATCCACGCACCCTTCGCTCCGCACCACCTCGAGCAGCTGCGCCGGATCTCGCAGGTCCGCTTCGACGTAAGCGGTCAGCCCCTCTTGCGTCCCACGCAGAAGGTTGTCGGCATAGACCAGCACGATCGGATCATTGTCCACATAGGTCACCCGGCACTCAGCCGCCTCGTCCTGCGCCACCTCATGCAGGTTCGGCGCGGTCGGAATGCCCGTTCCCACGTCCAGGAACTGCCGTACTCCGAGCGTGCGGGCCAAAAACCGGGCGGACCGGTGAACGAAGGCCCGGTTCACCCGCGCGACGGTCCGCACCGCGGGGAAGTTCCGGATCACCTCGTCAGCGGCCTGCTGGTCGACCTTGTAGTTCGTGTTCCCCCCGAGGTAGTAGTCGTACATCCTCGCGCTGTGGGGCCGGTCCTGCCGCACGCGGCGACTAGCACCGCCGCCGTCCGCGGTCTGCGGTAAATCGTCGCTCATCCATCGCCCCCATCGATCGTCTTCCGCATCCAGGCACATGGCCCCCCGGAGGACAGCGCCGAAGATCTTGCCTCCGCCACCTTATGCATTTGCAGACGCCCATTCACTACCCATCACCTACCCGGGCCATCCGCTCTGCGCCCCGCGGCACGGGGCGCGCCGCGTACGCACGCTTCGCCTCGGCAACTCCCGAAGACCCGCTCCGCACGGAGGCTGCATACATTCCGTTCGGTTCGCCGAGTGTCACGGTTGAAGGTTCTTGCCGGTGCGTGGTGGACAGCTTGGAGGAACGAGCTCGTCAGCAAGGAGGGACCGCCGCTGGCTATCCGGACTGCGGCAGCGCAGTGACGGATGGCGTGGGGCCGCCCAAACAGGTCCGCGACCAGCCAACTGCCGTCCGTGCGCTCCAGCAGCACCACAGGCCGGCTCAGGTGCCGGAGACCAGGACCCAGCCCGCCCCTCCCGGCGGCGCAGCTCAGAGTCGACCCCGCTGGCGCCGGCGGGCTTCCCCCCGGAGGGGCGACCCGATTCCATCCGCCGCCGTGCGGCCGGGGCTAGGAGGTGCTTGCGACGACCGCCCACCCTGACAGGGACGCATCACCTGGACGAAGGCGAGCGGGGTGCCCGGTGGGTGATGCGGGCCGTAGCCAGTTCCTGGTCGAGGTTCACGGGTGTGACGTGGGTGAGTCGTCGGACCAGTTGGCTGGCTACGACCCATGGGAGCAGTTTGTGGCGGGTGTAGGGGATGGGGAGGTCCCGTCCGTCGAGGCCGGCTACGGCAGGTTCCAGGTGCGGGGAGCCGTCCGGACCGAGCGTGACGATTCCGCCGACGACGCCGTGCAGGCGGGGGACTCGTGATCGCACGAGTTTCCAGCCAGTGCGCAGCAGGTAGGAGCAGTGGTCAATGCCGTAGAGGGCGTGGGGCAGGCACAGCGGTGGCTGGATGGTGAGGCGGCCCTCCAGAGGTGAGTCTTCGGGTTCCAGCAGGAACAGGTAGCCCTCGCGGGTGCGGCTGGGCTGGCCCACGCAGACCGAGCACCGCAGTTCCTGCATGGTCTCCCGCTGGCGGGCCGCGTGCATGAGGGAGAATTTGGGCTTGCCCCACAGCCGCCCGGCATGGTCCCGGTTCTGCTCGGTGCGGACCCATAGCACTCCGCGGTCGTCCCAGTCACGCGGCTGGGGGTCCTGCCACTGGACACGGGTCGCTTTCCCGGCGCGGTCGTATGCGACCTGCAGCGTGGCGAGGTCTGTCTGCTCCTCGCCTTCGCGCAGCGTGACGTAGTGCAGTGGCGGGCCGGCCTTGCCACCCACGCTGGGGTGCACCGGCCGGTCAGAAGAGAGCCGTGGGACTGCCATGCGCTTCGAACTTCCTGTTCAGGGGGTTGATCTTCTCGGGGGCCGGGCCGGGTTGTGCTCGGCGGGAGTTGCGGCGGCCGGTATGGACGAGGTGCGCACGCCGTTCCGCCACGGCCCCGCGGTTGGCGAGCGAAGCGGTCGAGGACTCGGCATGCGCGGGGCCGCCCGTCTACGCGGCGGTGTCGATGTCCGGGACGTCGAGGACGACGGGCCGGTAGTCGCTGAGGGCGCGCAACTGCTGTGCGGGTGCGGGGGAGGGACGTGTTCGGGGCCGGCGGCGCAGGCAGATGCCGCTCGCAGCCGGCGCCGGCACGAGGTGGGGCACGGCCGGCGGCTCAGCCACGGGGCCGGATCATCAGCGCGCCATCACGGGGACGAACATCACCGCGCAGGCCACCACGAACGTCGCTACGCGCAGTGCGTTCACAGGCATCACGTCAGATCCTCCGTGCTGGGTGGGTGGTGGGGGTTGGTTGGGGTGTGGAGGCGGGCCAGGGTGCGGTGGCCGCGGGCGATGACGTCGTCGTCGCCGGCCGTGACGCCGTAGGCGATGCCGCTGATCGCGTCGAGGGCCGCCATGGCCTGGAGGTGCTGGGTCTCGTGCTGGGTGAGGGCCTGCCCGAACCCGGTGAAGAACGCTGTCTTGAGGTCGGGGCGTTTGTCCCAGGGGCCGTATTGGAGGCGGATGAGGTCACGGACAGCCGGGGCGTATGCGGCGCGCTCGTAGTCGATCAGGGCCAGCGTGCGGGTCTCGGGGTTCCACACGGTGTTGCGGAGCTGTGCGTCGCCGTGGGTGGGGACGTGGGGCAGTGGTGCGAGGGTGGCCAGGCGTACGGCCATCCGTCCGGCCAGGACGCCGTCGCCCGCGGTGAGGTATGGGGAGGCTGCGGCCAGGTGCCGTTGGAGGCTGCCGAGGTCGGGGTGGTCCTGGGTCGGTGGGCGGCGTGGCTGGCTGTGGTGGAAGGCGGCCAGCAGCAGGCCGAGTTGGCGGTGGATCTCCTGCTCGTCCTCGATCGGGAGGCTGTGCTGGTCCGGGGTGATCCCGGGCAGCGCGGTGAGCAGCATCGCGGACAGGGCGGGGTCGGCGGCGAGCAACTGCGGGGCCTGGTCGTGGGGGAGGGCAGGGGTCCAGTGGGCGTATGCCTGGACCTCGCGGGCGTGGAAGGTGGGCGAGGGGTGTTGTTTGAGGTAGGAGGTCCGGTGGTGGCGTCCGGCGGTGATCCGCCACACCCGGGAGTTCTCCCGCGGCCCCGAGCAGTCCTCGACGTTGTGGATCTGGCCGACCTGCTGCTCGGCGAACACCCACAGCTCCCGCGAGAGACCGTCGACAGACTCCGAGGAAGGGGTCATCGCGGAGAGCCCTTCTCGCAGACTGCGGGGGCCGATCCGCTGGTCACGGCGGCGTCGGGGGTACGGCCTGCGGTGATGCCGATGTGTGCGTACAGGCGGGTCAGGCGGTGACTGCGGGCGAGGGCGGTGGTGTGGTCGAGCCAGTAGCGTGCCGGCGGGGTGCCCCAGGCGGCGGTGTAGGCGTCGTGGGCCAGGCAGCCGGGCCGGTAGGGGAGCGGCTGGGCGGGGGTGCGGTGGAGGATGCGCACCCCGGCCCGGTCGCAGATGGCGCGCAGCAGGTCGCTCTGCACGGTCAGGGCGTGCACGGCTTCGTCGACCGGCACGGCGACGGGGAGCAAATCCGGGCGGTCATTGCTGCCGTGGATGTAGGCGGCGGCCTTGATCGCCAGCGCACGGGCGGCCTCCTCCAGCAGCCCGGCACCGTCACGGGACTGGTGGAGCCCCTCCACCAGATTGGCGCCCAGCAGCGCGGGCCAGCGGGCGAGGTGGATGCCGCCGTGCTCCAGCCACGCCGCCCAGGAGCCGTCGTTCTTCCACTCGGTGAGGGTCTGGTGTGTGTCGTCGGCCAGCCGCTCGGCCATCGGCCGGCTCACCGAGCGGCCCTGCTGAGCTGGGTGGTCAGGGTGTGGGCGTGCTCGGGTTCCAGGCTGCCGAGGATGAGGGTGGGCTCGCAGCGGCAGCGGCGGCAGAATCCCGCGTAAAGGGCCTCGAAGCCGGGGCTGCCGCTGGCGGCGCGGATCGCGGTGGTGAGGGAATCGGCCAGGTATTGCCCTGTGGCCGGGTCGTCGGGATCGATGTCGTCGGGGGCTGCGTCGGGCGCCAGCCGGCGCAGCAGGGCCAGGCCGTCGGTGACCGCGAGGTCGCCCACGGCCACCACCCCGCCGCTCGCGCGTGCCCGGGTGTCGATCCCCGCGGCGCGCACCGCGTTCTGCAGGAGGTGGGCGCAGTGCAGCAGGCCCGCCATGCTCGATTCGATCCGGTCCGCGAGAGCGGTGGCGGTGGCGCGGTCGACCTCGCCCAGCGGCAGCCAGCGCTCCCCGCCCGGCCCGGTATGGGCGCTCCCCACCTCAAGGCCGATGCCGGCCGCACGGGCAGCCGCTTCCAGTTCGGCTGCTACGCCGTCGGCCCCGGCTCCGGCGAGGCCAGCTTCGGCGAGGCCGGGGGGCTGTTGATGGTCCGTGGTCAGGCAGGCGGCCAGGTCCCGGGCGGTGGCCTCGCTGATTGCGGTGAGCGGGAGTCTCTCCCCGGCGGCATCATCGTCGTGGCGGGGGGAGCCGACGATCAGGCGCAGCCCCGCGGTCCGCGCGAGGATGGTCAAGCGGTGCGCGACGGGGTGGATGCTGTTCGCGTAGGCCGAGTCGGTGACGAGATCGGCTGACAGGTCGCTTGCGGGAAGGGCGTTCATGGGGTCCTCGATCGCGTGCGGTCGTGCAGTGGTGGGGGTCGGGCCGCCGCCGGTGATGCGTGCGGTGGCGGCCGGTGGCGTGCTGCCCGTGCCGAAGGGGTGTGCCGGCGGGCGCTCGCGGTAGTGAGCCGCTCAGCGGGCCCGCACGCTGGCGCACGTGCGGGCGTTCTGGCGTGTGCTCTGGCGGGTCCGCAGAGGTTCAAGGGGGGTTGAGCGGGTACAGACCGACCGTCGCGGGAACTCTTGCGGCGCGGGCGTATGCGGTGGGCGCAGCCGCGGCTGGCGTGGTGGCGGCCTCGCCGTCGGGGTTTGTACCGGTGTTGGTGGTGCGAGCTTGGCCGGGCCTGTCGGGTGGTGCTTGTCCGGGGTGGAGGTATCCGCGTTGCCATCCCAGGTGCAGGGCGTGGGCGGTCGTGAAGGCGCGCAGTACCCCACGCAGGTCCCGGACGCGGGTCTCGGCGACGTGCGGCGACACACGGAGTTCGAAGGCGATCTCGCCCGCCGTCGCGCCCGCGGCCATCAGGAGCAGGATGTGGCGCTGTGCTGGGTCGAGTTCGGTGCCCGGCAGCGGGGGGCGGACCGCGGGGGCGGGGAGGTGGCCGCCGCGGTAGACCCGGTCGACCATGCCATGCTGGCCAGTCCCGCCGACTTTGTGCCTGATGCGGTCGAGGACCGCGCGCACGGTGCTCGGGGAGATATGGAGCCGCTGTCCGATGCCGGCGGTGCGCAGACCGTCCGCCAGCAGGACGAACACGGCGATCTCCCCGGAGGACAGGCGGCGCACAGCGGAAGTAGCTGCTGGGGCCACAGCGGCGTTGTGGTGCCTGGCGGTGTCAGGCACGGGCGAACCCCCTGATGCGTTCGGCGTCGGTCACCGTCGCAGCGAGGACGTCGGCTTCGTGGCGGGCGGCGCGGGTGTAGTGGGCGACGACGTCCGGGGTCAGGAGCTGCCCGGCGCGGTCGCTGCCCGCGAACACGCTCAGGGCGTGCGGGAGGTCGCGCGGCAGCCGGGGGGCCTGGCCGAAGTCGACGCCGGTGACGCCCTCGGGCAGCGGCAGGCTGCGCTCCAGACCGGACCGGATGGCCGCCAGGGCCGCGGCAAGGGCGAGGTAGGGGTTGGCGTCCGCTCCGGGGATGCGGATTTCCAGGTGCAGGCTCTGCCCGTGTCCGACCACGCGGACCGCGGCCGCGCGGTTGTCGTGGCCCCAGCACATCCGCGACGGCGCGAAGCTCCCCGGGGCAAGGCGCTTGTAGGAGTTGGTATACGGCAGCATCAGCGGCATCAGCTGCGGGAGGACGTCGACCAGTCCGCCGAGCGCGTGCTGTGCGGTGCGCGAGAGCGCGTCGCGCCCGTCGTCGATGAGCGCCGACTCCTGCCCGCACCACAGCGACAGGTGCAGGTGCAGGCCGTTGCTGGTGCCGGTGGTCGGCGCCGCCATGAACGTGGCCGCATTCTGCGTCCACTGGGCTGCCTGCCGGGTGAGGTGCTTGAAGATCACATGCTGGTCCGCCGCCGCCAGCGCGGGCCCATAGCGGAAGGTGACCTCGACCTGCCCGGGGTCGGCCTCGGTCTTCACCGCCTCCAACGGCATCCCGGCCCCGGCCAGGGTGTCCTCCAGCTCCCGCAGGAACTGCCCCAGGGCCAAGGGGTGGTGCAGGGCGTAGTCGCTGTTGTGGCTGCCCAGCGGCCGCAGCGACCGGAGAGCTACGTCCTGCGCGCCCTGGAACAGCGTGAACTCCGTCTCCAGACCAGCCTTGACGGTCAGGCCGAAGTCGGCTTCCAGGCGCCGGAGCTGGCGGCGCAGCACCTGACGGGGGGAGACCTCGACCGGACCGGCCTTCAGGTGGCGGGCGTCGGCCAGCACGATCACCTCGCGGATCTTCTGCGGTTCCTCGCTGCGGTGGGCGCGGTCGGCGGGCCACCAGGCGGTCAGGTCGGGCTGGAGGTAGATGTCGCCGTATCCGGTCTGCCACGAGGCCAGGCCGTAGCCGTCCAGCGGCCGCATGTCGAGATCGGTGGCCAGCAGGTAGGAGCAGACCTCCGTGCCCTCGGCCGCGACGTGCTCCAGGAAGTACCGCGCGTCGAAGCGTTTGCCGACCAGGCGGCCCTGCATGTCCGGCAGCCCCAGCAGCACCGTCGCCAACTGCCCGCCCGCCACCAGCTGGTGCAGCTCGTCGAAGGTCTTCAACTCGTGGTCGGCGCGGCCGCGGTGTCGGTCGGCGTAGGCGCGCAACTCCGGATGCACCTCAGGTGAGTCGTCGTGGGTCATCAGACGACCTCGTCGACGAAGTCGGCGCTGCGGCCGGCGGCGACCACCGGCGTGCGGAACGTGCGCCGGGCGAAACCGAACCAGCACCCGGCGGCGATCAGCAGCGCGGCCGCCAGGGCCAGGGGCGCGTAGTTGAAGGTCTGGACCGACAGCAGACCTTGCGCGGGCTTGGTCTGGGGCAGGCAGAACAGCACCGTCACCACGGCGACCCAGACCACCGCGATCCAGCCGATCGGCTTGCCCAGCCGGCCCAGACTCCACGGCCCGGGGGTGAACCGGGAGCCGGCGCGCAGCCTCAGGTAGATCGGCACCGCATACGCCGGGGTAATCCCGATCACATTGATCGCGGTGACCGCCCCGTAGGCGACGGTGCTCCACAAAGCGGGCAGCGCCAGCAGGCCGCCGACGACCACCGACAAGCCCACCGCCGCCATCGGGGTCCCGGTGCGGGCACTGACCCGCACCCACCAGCGGGAGCCGGGCAGCGCGCCGTTGCGGGAGAACGCGAACACCATCCGCGAGCAGGCGGCCACCTCGGCATTGCCGCAGAACAACTGGGCGACGATCACGATCAGCAGCAGGATCTTCGCACCGGTCACCCCGAGCGCGTCCAGGAAGATCTGCGCGGGCGGCACACCGGTGGCCGTGTTCAGGGTGCCCGGGTAGTCCTGGATGGCGTAGGTCAAGGCGGCGATCAGCACGAACCCGGCCGCCCACGACCAGCCGATCGCGTGCATGATGCCCCGCGGCGCACTGATCTGCGCCTGCGTGGTCTCCTCGCTCAAGTGTGCGGAGGCGTCGTATCCGCAGAAGGTGTACTGCGCCAAGAGCAGGCCGATCCCGACGACATACCAGTGCGAGCCCCACCCGGTGCGATTCACGAACGTCGTGAACACGAAATGGGTCGACTGGTGCTCGGAAGGCACGACCCATAGCGCGCCGGCGATCACCACGACGCCGATCACAAGCCACCACACCGATATCGAGTTCAGCACGGACACCAGCCGCACCCCGAAAAGGTTCAGCACCCCGTGCAGGACCAGGATCCCGGCGAAGATCAGCATCGTCTTTCCGGACGTGGGCGTGTAGTCCCATTGCAGGCTGGCGAAGGCTGAAGAGAAGCCGGCGGCGCCGTAGTCGATGCCCGCGATGCCGCCCAGCAGCCCCAGCAGGTTCAGCCACCCGGTGGTGTAGCCCCAGCGCGGGCCACCCAGCCGGTTGGCCATGTCGAACAGCGCGCCGGAGGTCGGGTAGGCGCTCGTCACCTCGGCGAGCGCGGCGCCGACCGCCATCACCATCGCGCCGACCATGACCCAGCCCCACAGCATCACCGTCGGACCGCCGGTGTTCATCCCGAACCCGTACAGCGTCATGCATCCGCTGAGCACACTGATCACCGAAAAGGAGATAGCGAAGTTCCCGAAGCGCGACATCTTCCGGGACAGCTGCGGTTTGTAACCCAGCCCTTGCAGAAACGCGTCGTCATCGAGATCTGGACCCGAGTGGAACCCGGCATGCGACATCGTTATTGGCCTTTGCGTTGAAGTGGAAAAGGGGTGCTGACGGAGGGGAAATGGATGGTCACCTGGGCAGTGGTACGGAATGTGCCGGCCCGGCCTGCGGCGCTCCGGCGTTGCCCGCGATGCTCAGGCACTGCGCACGGGCTTTGGCGAACTCCGCCGCGCCCGAGTCCCGGTCGCCGGCGGTGTTGGCGACGTGCATCCACGGCGCGCTCGTGGCGTGCGGGCCGATGACTTCGAAGACCCGGGCCGCCTCGTCGAATCGCCGGTCGGCCCACAACGCGTGAGCGAGGTGGTTGAGGTCGACCGCGGACAACTCCACCCGTTCGGAGTGCTCGAACCAGCAGCGCAGCGCCCGGTCGGCGTAAGCCCGTACGGGGTCGGTGCGCCAGTGCATCGCACCCACCCCGGCATCGGCGACACCGTGCTGGCGCTTGGCCCGGTAGTGCTCGGCGTGCGAGTGCAACGGCAGCACCAGCAGCGAACAGCACGACTCGGCCGGCACCCGCGACCAGACCCACTGCGCGAAGCCCAGCGCCGCTGCCTGGCCTCCGCTGCGGGAGCGCAGGAGCACCTGCATCATCCGGTGATGACCCTCACGGTTGAACCCGTCGCGCTCGACTAACGCGCCCAAGAGTCGCCAGGGGCCGGTAGGCAGGAACTCGTTCGCGGGCGGGGGCATCCGGTGGGCCTGATGAGCCTGGCTCGGGTCGGTGGCCGCCAGCGCCAGCAAGCAGACCAGCGGCACCGGATCAGCCGCATGCACCCTGTGAGCGGCCATCGCCGCTTCCCGTGCCTGAGCTGCCAGACCATCGACTCCGCTGTGGCCCTGCCGGTAGGCACGCAACACCAGCTCGGCGCTGACACGCGCCTGCATCACCAGGGCGTCGACACTGCCGGGCTCCTCCTCCAACCACTGCCGCACCACATGCCCGCCGGCAGCAGCCGACCCAAGGACCTGGGAGCGCGACGTACGCAGCCCCCAGTGGGCACCGGTCTCGGCCAGCAGATCCCGCATCGGCTTCCAATGCCCGACCCGGATCGCCTCCACCGCCCACTGCAGCGCGGTGTCCAGTCCGGCAGGATGAAACGCCGGCACGAACTCCGCCACCGGATCGGAGCCGGAAGCGCCTTGCGGCGGATCATCGGCTGCTCTCCTTGGCCAGCGCGCCCTGTTCCTGAGCCGCCTGCAGTTCCTCCAGGTGCTCGGCCACACGGCCGACCGCCTGGTCGGCGGTCTCCCACGCCTGCGACGGTCCTTCGGGATGCCGGGGTGTCTGGGTCAGCTGCGCCAGCAGGGCGATGTCGGCGCAGGCCCGGATTTCCGTGGCCGGCAGGTAGGGGTGGCAGTTCTGGTAGGCGTCGACCACCGCGAGCGCCACGTCGATCCAGTCCTCGCGTCCTGCCACGGTCAGCGGGTCGAAAGCCAGGCGCGCCAGTTCCAGGGCGGGATACCCGGTGGGCGCGCGGAAACCGGTCAGCCCGGTGATCGCGTCACCGGTAAACCACAGGTTGTCGGCGGTGAAGGCGCCGTGCACGGCGTGCAGCGTCAGGCCGGCAGGCACCCGGCTGCGTGCCCGCGCCAGGTGGAGGCGGATGCGCTCGCAGTGCCGCGCGCCCATGGCGTCCAGCCGCCGGGCATCGCCCGGCAAACCCGTACCCGCCTGTTTTTGGGCGGTGTGGACGGCGAGTCGTACCTCGTTCAGCGGGGCGGTCAGGAAGGCCGCCTGGTCGTCTTGGGGCCGGGGGGCGGGCAGCCCGTTTCCGCTCAGGACGTGGTGAAGGCGGCCCAGAAGCGCCGCCGCGGCACGGGCGCGGGTGATGGTCAGCGGGGTCGTGGCCTGCACGCCGGGCACCGGCACCGTCACGGTGTACCCGGTGCCGTCGGCGGCCGCAGAGACCAGGCTCCCGTGATGGTCGGGCACGGCCGTAGCGGTGGGCAGTTGATGCGCCCGGCAGTGCTCGCTGACGTTCACGGCGCTCTGGGCGCGGGTCACCTCCCGGACGCTGCGGTGGAGTTGGACCTCGAAGGTCCGCCCGTCGGTCGTCTCGACGATCCACTGTACGGACCTCCTGGGCCCGTCGGCCGGGGGCGTCACGCGGTCCGCGGTGTCCACGTGGATGTCGTAGGCGGTCAGGAGCGCCGTGCGCATGGCGCTGTCGCAGGTGTCATCGAGCCCGTCCACCGTGGCCTCCCCCTGCTGGGAACGAAGAGGCGCCTGGTGCACCACTCGCTTAGGGGATGAGCCTCGGTGAACCCGGTCACGAAACCAATACGCCTAGTAATATCGGCCCATTGCGTTTTGAATGGGCCTGTGACTTGCGTAGACGATGGGCCGAATCCCGGAGGGAAACCGTGGAGAACCGGTGCCCGGACTGCGCCGCGCGCCTGAGCCGCTACAGCGACCAGCCGCGGTGCGCCGCCTGTACCCGGGGCAGCGCGCTTCCCGCCGGAATCTGGGAGCACCCCGCACTGGCCGCGGCCCTGGCGGAATGGGATTTCGGCGCTCTGTTCCGGCAGGTGCGGGCGGCCACCGGGATCAGCCAGGGGACGCTGGCGGAGCTGACAGGTCTGAGTCAGGGCGCGATCAGCCAACTGGAGGCCGGCACCCGGCGCCTGACCCATATCGACCGGGTCCGCGACGTGCTCCGCGCCCTGCAGGTCCCGGACCGCATCTCACCCCTGACTCGCAGAGCGGTGCAGGCAGAGGATGTGTGGGAGTCTCCGGCCGACGTGGCGATACGGCTCACCGACACGCTGGCGACCAACACCGACCCCAGTGTGCTGGGCGTGTTTTCCACTGCGGTCCAGGACGTCGTCTCCCGCTACGACACGCTCGGCCCGGCTGCTCTCGTCCCGGATCTGGTCCGGCTGCGCCGCCAGCTCCAGCGGCTGCTGGAAGGACGCCAACCACCCATCCTGCACACCGGGTTGTTCCGGCTCGCCGGGCAGATCGCCGCACTGCTGGCCTACATGGCCGTCAACGCCGACCGTCCGCTGCTCTCGGACGCCTACAGCGCCGAGGCGCTGGCGCTGGCCACCGAGACCGGTGACCTGGATCTGATCATGTGGATCCACGGCACCCGCTCCCTGCGCCACTACTACGCCGGAAATTACGCGGAAGCCCTGGGGGCGGCCCGCACCGGAGTCGACCTCGCCCCCGACAGCGCTCAGGCCATCCGCCTGCTGGCCAACGGACAAGCCCGTGCGCTGGCCCGGCTCGGCGACCGCGCTGGGGCACACCGTGCGCTCGGCCGAGCCGAAGACCTCTCCGGCCGCCACAATGTTCCCGCCGCCCTGACGCCGTGTATCTCGCTCGACCCGTACGGTCTGGCCCGTACCCGCGCCAACGCCGCCACCGCCCACCTCGCCCTGGGCGAGACCGCCCAAGTCCTACTGCTCGCAGGCCAGATCACCCAAGACTCGGCCGACCCATGGAGCCGCGCCCTGGTCACCCTGGACGCCGCGACCGCCCACCTGGATACGCCCGAGGTGGAACAGGCCATGGCACTGGGGGCCGCCGCCATCACGCAGGCGGCCGGGCCGCCGATCCTGTCCGTAGTCAAGCGCGCCCACGAACTCGCCGACCGTGCCGCCGCGACCTGGGCGAGCCTGCCCGCGGTGGCGGCCTACTCCGAGATCCTGCGGAACTGGTCGGCGACCCCGGCGGTCGCCGGCCTCGGATCACCTGCCACCATGATCGCAACGACGGACCGGGGAAAGGCACCAGCACGTGCGGATCGACCCAGCAGCCGACCCGACGGCGTTCCCCGCCAACCCGCCGCCCGACCCCGATAGCCCGGCATCGGTCGCCGACCACGACTGGGCCGCGTTCCAGAACATCGACTCGATGACGAATCACTGGGACCGGCCCGGCTGGACGGATGCGACACGCGCCTACTACTGGCTCATCCCCTTCGCCACGAGCGCGGACCTGATAGCCCAGGCGCAGCAGTGCCAGCAGGTCTTGGCCGGAATGGGATTCGACGCGATCGACCGCACCGGCCTGCACCTCACCTTGGGCCGCGTCGGTCTGGCTGAAGACGTGGATCAGCAGCAACTCGACCGTCTGATCGACCTGGCCGAACAGAACCCGCCGCCGGCGGCCACCGCGCACGCCATCCCGATGGCCGGCTCCCGCGGCGCCATCCGCTACAGCATCGCCCCCTGGACGCCCGTCCTGCGGCTCCACCACCACCTCGACACCGCAGCTCGCGCCACGGGATTGCTCGGCATCGGCCCGACGCCAAGCCTGCGCCCCCATGTCGGTATTGCGTACTCACATCGCAAGCAGCCCGCCGGCCCCATCCAGGCAGCTGTGGCAACGCTGCGGGATCTGTGGGCCGTGACGGTACGCATCGACCGGGCCGCCCTGGTCCTGCAACGTCGCGAAGCGGGAGCCTACCGCTGGGAAACCCTCCACGAACTGCTGCTGCCCGACACCTGATCCACCTGCAGCCTTCACCTCTGTGGTGGTGAAGGCCGCGCGGAGGTGCCGGCCGCGAACGGCGAGGCCCAGGCGGGTACGCCCAGGGCGTGAATCGCCGCCTGGATGCGGTCGATATTCAAAAGGCGGCGGGTGCCGGCTTCGATCTGGCTGATCGCGCCCTGGCTCAGGCCCGTCAGCGCGCTCAGATCGTTCTGGCTCATGCCGGTAGCGGACCGCAGGAGCCGGAAGACCACGCCGAAATCCCATCGTGCCAAAGTCGCAGCGACGGCTGGATCCGCCCAGACCGCGTCCGGAATGGGGCCGGAGCGGGCACAGGCCGAACACCTCGCGTCGTCGCTGTAGCGGCTTAGGTACGCGCCGCAGCCTACACAGGAATGGTGAGAGCGATGGGAATGTCCAGGCTCGGAAGGTGCCTTTGCGGCCCCGACAGCACGTGTCCCGGGCACGGTGGTGGTGTAGTCCCTCATTCGGCTCTTCCTCGTGTGTATGGCCGGTCATCGCGCAGTGCGCCCGTGAGCGCAAAGTTCAACCGATAAGCAGAGTTGGGCGAGGACTGCGGGCCCTGGCCCAAGGCGGCGGCGTCCCTGACATGCCGCGCCCGCCGGAGCGTCGTGGCCGGGGCCGGTTCATCCGTACCCGCCCGGCCGACCCGGCCCGGCGACGTGCTGCGGACGGGGCCCGGGCGCCGGACCGCGCGGAGGCCGCGGCTTCCGGCTTGGCCTGCCGGCTGGAGCGAGAGACACGGCAGGCCACCTTGCGGCCGGGAGCGACATCACCGGCCTGCGCTTAAGGATCACCCGCCGGGCCCAGGCCGTCATGCGGTGCAGGCTGGACGGATGACGGCCCAGCCCATCGCGCACGGTGGCGGCGCGGGCCATCCCGGAGATGCCTACTGCTCGCGCATGCTGGCCCAGGTCCGCACCTGCTGGATGCCGGCCAGCAGGCTCAGGACGCTCGTCTCGGGTCTTCGAGGGTGGCCATCGTCTTCGCGTGGTCGCCGGCCTGCACGTCCTGCAGGGCGCTCAGGACGCGGATGGCGACGTGGACTGCGGTCCAGGCCGTCACCCGCCCCACCTCGGTCTGCTTCATCACCGCGATCTGCGAGGACGTGATCTGCAGGCGGCTGAGCACCACCTCCAGCACCGACGCAGGATCAGGGCCGGCCTGCTCCCTCCAGCCCACCACCACCTCGTTCAGGCTGCCGCGGCCCTCAGCCGCCGCGGAGACCGCGTCCACCTCCGCCGTGGCGATCAGGATGCCGAGCAGGCGCAGACGGTCGGCCTCGGTCGGGCCGTCCGGCCAGTGCTCCGGGTCGAAGACCGGTGCGGCCCGCATCGCGACCAGGGTCTGTTAGACCGCATCGACGTCCCGCCCCTTGTTGCTGCCGTTCATGGCCACAGCATCGATGGCCTGCACACGGGCGCTGCACACCGCCCGCAGGTGTCGAGTCGGCTGGTCTTGCCCGACGGCACGGCCGACGGAGCTGGCTTGAGTGGCTCAGGCCGGCCGGCCTGGCATGGCACATGAACCGTCCCGCGTGTCGGGGGCTGCTGCCGGCGTGTGGTCAGTGGTCGGCAGGTACAAGTGCCGGGTGCTCGTCTCGCAGGCGTTCCAGGGTGGCGGCGACGTCGCCGCGGTCGTCCTGGTCGGTCAGCAGTCGGGTGATGAAGCGCAGGAGGCTGCGGGCCAGGCCGGTGCACCCGGTAGTGGGGGAGTCGCGCTGCTAGGCCGTCTCTTTCGGATCTTGTCTGGGGTCGGGGCTCTCTACCCGGCTCGTTCCACGCGGCCGAGGACCGCGCGCAGTGCACGGGAGCGGTCGCTGCCCTGCCGGAGCTGGGGCAGGTAGGAGCTCAGTCTGCGGATCGTTCCGAGCTGCACGTTGTCCGCCCCGAGGGCGTCGATCACCGCGCCGACCGCGTGGAAGGCCCAGTACTGGTTGAAGGCCATGCTCTCCTGGATGGCCGCATTCACCAGGGCCGGCAGGTGGCGCGGTTCGGGGCGGGCGTACAGGCGCGCGTAGGCGGTGAGCCGCGTCCCCCCGTCGGGGGAGGTGAGGACGGCCTCCGTATCGAATTCGGTCAGCTGCGGCGTGAGCCTGATCAACTCGGTGAAGATCCGCTCCTGTCGGTAGGTCCGTGCCGAGCTCGGGGCCTCGTTCCGGCGCAGGCTGGTGAACTCGTGGACCAGTTGCTCGACGAGTTCGGTCGCCTCACCGGTGAGGCCGTCGCTTCCGGAGGTCACGAGGGCGACCCGCGCCTGGCGGCTTGCGTCGTCCACGGCCAGCCGGACCTCTTGAGCCTGCTGCTCGGCGGCCTCCACGCGCTCCTCCAGATGCCGGTACTGGAGTTTGGTTCCGCCGGGGAGTTCGATGCTCTCGAACAGGTGGTCGAGCCACGGGATCACCGCGATCGCGGCCAGCGCGAGGGTGGCACCGTCGATCTTCAGCTCCGGTTTGACGACGTGGACGACACCGACCCCGACCGCCCCGAGCGAGATGGCGGAGGCTATCAGCCGCTTCCACCGTCCTTCGGACGCACTCATCCGGCCCCCATCCCCTGATTCCGTCACGTGCCCAGCATTTCAGAGGCCCGCGGCCGGGCGGCGCGTGCCCGGTAAGGCCCGAAAGAGACGGCCTAGCCCGATCGGGGGGCGGTGGCTGGGGGCCTTGCGGCAGGCACGGGCAAAGGACTTGGGACCGTGAATGCCGGCCGGGCGAGGTTCCGGTCCCGGGTCAGTGCTCGTCCGGTCCCGCGAGGGCGCGGCGGAGCAGTTCGTACAGTGTGATCTCGTTCTCGGCCGAGGTACAGATCTTCGCCGATCCTCCCGACATCATGACGAGTTGGCCGTCATGGGTGAGGCCGGTCTCCATCCGGGTTGGCACCAACGGGTGCCCGGCGGTGTCGAGATCCGGCAGCATCCAGGCCATGTTCCCGGGAGGCAGGGCGTCCGGCTTGACCCGGACGGTCCGGAACCTGCGCTGCGGCTTCAAGAAGTACGGGGTGCCCTCTTCCGTGCGGTGACGGCGGACAGCCCCGGGCAGACCGGTGGCGAGGAGTTGGGCCATGAGCAGCGGCGTCTGCTCCGCCGCCTCCGCGCGCAGAAGCCGGTACGCGTCCTGCCTGGCGGCCCGCTCCGTCGCGGCCCGCTCCTCGGCCTCGCGTCTGCCACGGGCGAGACAAGGGGCGCACAGGCCGGGATGTCCCCACCCGTTGAGCTCATGTGCTTGGTGGGTCAGGCAGAAGGCCTGCCGGCACGTTCCGCACCGGCCGATGGCCGTGACGCCACAGGGTTTGTCGTCGTCGAGCACCGCACAGTCGACCGCCATGCCCGTAGTGTCGCAGGAGAGGAACCGGCCCGCCGCCCCTTCGCCGCGACTCCCTCCCGGCCGCTCCGCCACGGCGGGCACCCACCGGACGGGGTACCGCGATCCCCTGCTAGGACCGCTACTCAGGCCCCGGCCGCTCCCCCGATCGGCAGATGTCCTCGCCGGAGCGGTCGTCCGGCGCCCCGCCGACCGCATGACCCCGCCACTTGCGACGCCCCCCACCAAGATCCACAAGACACGCCCTAGTCCCGCAGCGCGGACAGCAGAAGGTCCCCGACCTGCTCCAGGATGAACGAGTCCGCGGTCGGGTTTTCTTCGCTGGGCAGGGTGGTGACGGGCAGGACCAGGTCCTCGGTGAGCCGCAGCATGAGGAACGGCAGCTCGGGGTCGGCTTGCTCGCGGCCGGCGACGCCTCAGCCGCCGCCGGCCTCCAGCGCCATCAGGTAGGCGAAGGCGCGCTCTACCTGCTCGGCAGTCAGCGGCGTGCGGGGCGGCACCAGGTACGGCATCAGCCTCTATTCGGGCGAGGTCCCCTACGACCGGCGGGGGAGACATCGCGTCTGGCCTACGGCAGCAACGTTCTGCCCGATCATGTCGACACGGGCGCGTGCTACCGCGCATCCCAGTCCGGTGAGCAGGATGCCCGAGTAGGTGCTGTCGATGTGACCCATGCGCCAGAGCATCTCGGTGTGCTCGGCAGGTCGGTCAGCTTCGATGGTGGTGGCGCCGACGGTAGTGTCGTTCGGGTCCGGATTGAGTCCCGGGGTCGGATAGAAGCGCGCCCATGCGCCGCAGCAACGAGGTGAGTGCACCAGGCTGATCTCTCCGACGTCTGTTCCGGCCGGTAAGATCCGGCCTCGCAGCCGAGCCTCATGCTGCAGGAGGACGTGCGCGCTTTGCAGGGTGACCTTGTCCTTGAAGCAGTCCACCTGACCGGGGTCGGTGCCGTCCGGCACCTGCCCTGACACTGCCGGTACCGCCGATGCTGAGGCGCGGGCAGAGGCCGGATGCCTTGAGTGGCCGGAGCCACGAACGAGCCACGTGACGCCGCCCGCTATCAGAGCGGCGGTCACCAGGTCGGCAAGAGTCATCCGCACCCACTGACCCTTCGTCCGGCCGACCGCCGACACCGGGCGCCCTGGGCTGATCGCCCTCGTGGACCCCTTCGGCCGCGAACGGCAGATGTGAACGTAGAACGCTGAGCAGGTACTGCGGCCGCACTACTACAGCGCCGCTGTGCGCCCTTCCGCTGCGGTCTGCCGCGACCTCTTCGGCTGCACGGGCCCAACGCTCGCTCCACCAATCCCAGTCTCCGTCGCACGCCCGAACGAATTCCCGGGTCACTTTCTGTGAAGGCAACTGCCGTCCTGAGGCGGCCGCAGCCAAAGCACTCTTGGATGCCCCACAGTGCCGGGCCATCTTCCAGAACGGCTTATCCCCCGCAAGAGCACGCAAAGCACGTAATTCACTGGCTAGCTGCTCCACAGGCCCCGCCGAAGGATCCAACGGCCCCAGATGCCGCCCATCAGCTACTCCCCTCGCTTGGACAAACCCCGTCCGAACAATTGTCCAGATCGCTTCATTCTGGACAACCCCAGCCCTAGACAGAAGCCAGCGACCACTCAACTCTTCGAGGAGCAACATGAAGAAGACATCGGCACTCGCCGGCGCAGGCCTCGCCGCGGCGGCCCTGCTCTTCGGCTTCGCCGTTCCCGCCTCGGCGAACTCGAGCGCCATCGTGCCGGCATCGCAGCCCTCGGCGCTGCTGCAGGAGGTGCTGCGAACCCATCCAGACGCCAAGCAGGTGGGTGCGAACGAGATCAGCTTCGACCACGGACACGCGAACCTGACCGTCTCGAACTCCCCGGCAGTGCTGAGCGACTGCAAGGCGGGTTGGTACTGCTTCTGGCAGGACACCAACTTCAGCGGGCGAAGGGTGTCGTACAACCTGTGCAGCGGAAGCAGCGGCAACGGCAACTACTACAACCTGACCACCGACAACTTCAACGACCAGACCACCGCCTTCGCCAACAACACCAACTACAGCATCCGGGTGTTCGACGACATCAACGCAGGTGGGGCCCAGTTGTGGACCGAAGGGGCCCACAGCACGTCAGCAGACGTCGGCTTCGGGAACAACGACAGGGCCAGCAGCTTCGCCTGCTAGACCCCCTCCGCTCTTGAGCTCGGGAACACTCCGAGATCAACAGCCATCGCGACGGAGCCCCAAGCTTCGCACCAAGCAGAGGATCCTCCGGACACAGATGGTGCTCCGGCCGGTGAGGTCCACCTGTTCGCGGCGACCAGTAACACAACTCGCAGCGTTGTCTGAACCGCCCCGGGTCCGGTGGAGAGAGGCGATTCTCCGCTTTGCGATGCACCGCACCGGACGCCGCCAACCGGCAAACCCTCCGGCCAGAGCACCAGATGGAGCACGGGCCGCCATGCGCAAGTCCATTCTCAGCCCCGCCTGCCGGTGGGGCGTTGCGCCCCGTTTGGGGGGAGAGCGGTCGGGGCGGGCCGGTGTGGGCTCGCCGACGACCACTACCGCGGCGCACTTTACCGCGTAACAGGCCAGGGGCGGTGCGGAGAGTCCCGCCACCACCCGCCGGGGACATCTGTCGGGAACACGTGCTGCCCACGCCGTGTGACGGCGCAGCCAGGGCGCGGCCCGGTGCACGGGGCCTGTCTGGGCTATCCGCGCAATCTGATTGTCCAGAAAGCGGCTCCTCTCGCCCTCTAGACAGCTTCCCGGAACTTCCTGTCCTCAAAGCTTTCCCCTGGACAATCCTCCCGGCAGACCTGCCGGAGCACCGGTGACAAACCATTCGTCCACGGAAGAGCAGCCCGCAGACGAACAAGCACCACACAGCCTCCGACGGAAGGAAACCTTACCCATGGCACGCGTCTCCCGCCGCGGCCGCGTCGTCCGCCCCACCGTCATCGCCCTGACGCTCCTGGCGTCCGCTCTTCTGTCCATACCCGGCACCGCTGCCGCCTCTCCCGGCAATGCCACCGGCGTGGCCAGGCCCTCTGCCACCTACCTGTACACCCTGCAGAACCGGCACACCCACAACTGCGTCGACGACAGCTACAACTCCGGCCTGCGGAGCTACCCCTGCAACCACCTGGACTACCAGAAATTCTCCATGCCCGGCTACGACGCGGGCATCGGCACGACGACGATCCAGAACCAGCACACCGGCTACTGCCTGGACGACAGCGCCGGCTACGGGCTCCGGGCCATCGCCTGCAACGGACAGTCCTACCAAGCCTGGAACTACATCTACGACAGCAGCGGATACGCGGTCATCTGGAACAACGCCACCCTCCGCGTCCTGGACGACAGCTACAACTCGGGCCTGCGCACCTATCCCAACAATCCCTCCGACTACCAGGAGTTCGACATCTACTGATCGACGGCGCACCGGACCGTCGACAGGCGCAGCAACCGAGTCACACCGGCCCGCACGCCGGAACCAGCCGGAGCTGTACAGCGGCGCAGCCGTCAGCCGCCCACGTGAAGGAAACGAGCGTTCGGCGCAAAAAAAGTCTTGTGGGCAGGAAAATGCGGAATCGACAATAAATCTTGAGAGGACAGACATGCCTGCGAAAAAAGGAATAGCAGTTTGCGGAGTGGGCCTTGCAGCGGCCCTGGTCACGTTGAGCGCCGCTACGGCAGCGACGGCGAGCGGGGCTCCGACCTCCCCGGGCGGAGTGACAGACGCCCGGCTGTGCGGCCAGACGAACTTCACGGTGAACAAGGGAAACAACGTGGTCGCCAGCTTCACCGCCACAGGCTCCCAGTACGTGAACGGTGGTATCCGGTACTACTGGAGCGAAGACGACTGGTGGCTGGGCGTTCTCGAGATCTCGGGCTACACCTTCAGCGTCGTCTGCGGCTGACGAGGGGGAGCACAGGCGCCAGTCATCTGGCCGGAGCAGAACCGTTCGAAGGTGATCTCCCGCAAGGCCCGGCAGGATCCGTACGCGGACGGCTCGCGGATCAGGACCGTGTCCGCCGTCGGGCGATCGCGACACCTCGCTGCGCCTGGCCGCATTCATCAACCGGCGGGCGCACAACGGGTGACCGCGAGTTGCGCGGGCTGGTGGCAGTCCCCTTCAGCTGTCGCCGCCCAGCGGGGCCCCGGGCTGCGTGCGGGCTGGTTCGGCGGGGAGACCGGGTGGGTGAGCGATAAGGACGCCCGGGTGAGAACAGCCGGCCCATCGACAGCACGACCGGACTCCGGACCTGAGCAGGCCCGGGGTCCGGTCGTGCGGGGGAGCGGGGCACTGGTCAGCGGCTGTGGTTGCGCTGCCGCCACGAAGGCCACCAACTCTGGACCCCGACCTACAACGTGTCCATCACCGGATCGTCCGAGGCTGCTCCTCACTGAGCCACTGACCACAAACAGCGCCCGATCAGCGCAGCGGTCCTTCACCCCTCTTCCGGCAGCACCCCCGCGCCCCGCCAACCTCAGCCGCCGACAGGGGCCAGTGCCGCGTGCTCGTCTCGCAGGCGTTTCAGGGTGGCGGCGACATCGCCGCGGTCGTCCTGGTCGGCCAGGAGACCGGTGATAAAGCGCAGGAGGCTGCGGGCCAGCCCGATGCACCCGATGGCGGGGGAGTCGCGCTGCCAGTCCCGCAGCACGGACAGCAGGACGTCCCCGACGCGGTCCAGGATGAACGAGTCCGCCGTGGGGTCTTCGTCATCGGGCACGGTGGTCACGGGCAGGACCAGGTCCTCGGTCAGCCGCAGCATCAGGAACGGCAACTCCGGGTCAGTCTCCTCGCCCCGGCGACGTTCGCGCCACCGCCGGCCTCCAGCGCCATCAGGTAGGTGAAGGCGCGGTCGACCTGCTCGGGCGTCAGCGGCGTGCGGAGCGGGACCAGGTACGGCATCAGCGTCTCCTGCTCTTCGGCGGCCGCCGTGCCGTTCACGGCGACCTCCCGGACAGGTTGAGGTCGTCGGCCTGTGGACAACGGTCGCATAAGGGGTTGGTGCCGCAGAGGCCGGGCCGGTGGCTGCTTTCGGCCCGCCCCAGCGGGAGCCGACGTATCACCTCATACCGCGTAGGCGGGGGCGCCGTGCGGGGGTGGCTTCCTATCGAGTGGGGTCGGTGCGGGCGCGGTGCCAGGCGCTGTTGGCGAGCAGGCGCAGGCCGTTGAGGCCGACGATGACGGTGGAGCCCTCGTGTCCGGCGACACCCAGCGGCAGTTGTCGCCGGTCAGCAGCAGCGGGCTGGTGCCGGTCAGTCGGCCCAGGGCCATGACGGTGCCGGCGGCGTCGGGCCGCAGCCGGTCGGCAATCCCGAGGACACCGACCGGCGCCCCGTTGCGCTGGACGAGGACGGTGGTGTGGCCGCTGCCCTCCAGTTCGCGGGCGAGGACCGCTGCCCGGGCCGCCGTTGCATTGTCCTGGCCGGAGTCCTTCAGCAGGCGGGCCGGGGCGCCAGCAGTGATGGTGGAGCCGTCCGGGTGGCGGTGACACCGACGCCGGGGGTGGAGGCGAAGCCGGTCACGACCGGCAGGGCGAGGCTGCGGGCGCGGGTGGCGTCAACGATCGCGCGGGCCAGCGGGTGCTCGCTGGGATGCTCCGCCGCCGCGGCCAGGGTCAGCAGACCGTCGTCGTCCAGGCCGGAGCCGGTCAGGGGCCGGATCGCGGTGACGCGGGGAGTGCCCTTGGTCAGGGTGCCGGTCTTGTCCAGGGCGATGGCGTCGACCTGGCCAAGGCGTTCCATCACCACCGCGGATTTGATCAGCACGCCGTGCCGTCCGGCGGTGGCAATTGCGGACAGCAACGGCGGCATGGTTGCCAGTACCACCGCGCACGGCGAAGCGACGATCATGGAGGTCATCGCGCGCAGCAGCGACCCGGTCAGCGCCGCGCCGAGAGCCAGCGGGATCGCGAACACCGCGAGGGTCGCGGCGATCATGCTGAGGCTGTAGCGCTGCTCGACCTTCTCGATGAACAACTGCGTCGGTGCCTTGGTCTCGGAGGCCCTCCCCGACCATGGCCACGATCCGGGCGATCACCGAGTCCGCCGGGTCGCGCTCGACCTTGACCCGCAGCGCGCCGGTGCCGTTCAACGTGACTGCGAACACCTCGTCACCGGTCTGCTTGACCACCGGCAGCGGCTCACCGGTGATCGTGGCCTGGTCCACGTCACTCGCACCGTCCAGCACCCGGCCGTCGGCGCCGCCGCGGCAGCTGCAGCGCATTGCCGCCGAAGGCCTCCAGGAGATCTACTTCAAGGACCGCGGCCGCCGCGCCCAAGACCTCGAGGTGGAGTTCACCGACATCGACTACATCGAGCTGGACTT
>NZ_JAZEWV010000013.1:0-187009 GCF_036353415.1 Actinacidiphila polyblastidii | reverse complement strand
CTCGCGCGACAGCAGGCCCGCTCCCCTGTCCTTCCTGCCGCCCCCGGAGGTGAAGCGGTAGCTCGCCTCGACGAAGCTCGGCCCGGTGCGGTGGCCCAGCAGTTCCGGCTGGATGCGCCCGAGGACGCCGCGGTGCAGGAACTGGTGGTTCATGTCGAGGAGGTTCTCGTGCATGAACGAGTAGTGGCAGCGCACCGTGCGCGAGAACCGCATCGTCCGGTGCGAACGGGCACGGAACTCCGGGAGGTCCGGCAGCGGCGTCGTGTCGGCCAGCTCCGGCCTGCCGGGGAAGACGAAGACCAGGCCGTACGCCTCCCGCACCGGATAGGCCCGCACCCCGCGCGGCGGGCGCTCGGTGCCCTTGGGAAGGTACGGGATCTGCGAGATCCGGCCGTCCCCCCGGTAGGCCCACGCGTGGTAGCAGCAGCGCAGCGTCTCACCCTCGACGACGCCCATGCTCAGCGGCACCTGGCGGTGCGCGCAGCGGTCCTCCAGCGCGCAGATCCGCCCCGACGCGGTGCGGTACAGGGCGATGCGCTCGCCGGCGAACGAGGCGGCCACCGCCGTGTTCCTGCGCACGCTGCCCGACGCCGCCACCGGGTACCAGAAGTCGGGGTGGGCGCCCACCGTGCGCAGGTCGTCGAGGCCGTTCCTGAGATCCGCGGGGGGAACGAGTGCGTCGGTCACGCGCATGTCTCCTCAAGGTTCGTCGAGGCGGGTGGAGGCTCGTCGGGCGCGGCGGGACCACGGGTCGGGTGTGGCGCCGCAACCAGCGTCACCGGCGGCGGACGCGCTGTCGCTTCCTGCGCGGCACTCGGGCGACGGTACGCCCGCGATCGCACGTGTGTTTGAGTCCCGGCGGCAGGGGCAAACGGAGCGTTGACGTCCGGATCTGTGGGGGTGGTACCTGTGCGAGACGACAGAAGAACCGGGCCCGTACCGGAAGCGGGCGAGCTTCCCATCGACGGGTACGACCACGCGACGGTGCGGAGCGTCGGCGACCGCGCCCGGTCGCTGACCAGCGTGGAACTGGAGGACCTGGTGCGGTACGAGGCCGCCCACCAGGGCCGTACCCAGGTCATCCGGCTGCTCGTGGAGCAGCTGCGCCGGCAGCGGGAGGAGACGGCCGAGGCCCGGTCGCGGCCCGGCGGCTACGGGCCGGCCCCGACCGCGTCCCGTCCCGGCGCGCACTGACGCCGCAGGCGGCGTACGGCGCCCACCGGGCCGTGTCGGTGCCTGCTCACAGGCCGCCGCCCGGCCCGGGAGTCGGTCCCGGCGTCACGGGCAGAGGTTCCCGCGGCGCCACCTCCCTCAGCAGGGCTGCGTCGCCCCGGTCCCGTCCCTGACGGGGTCGGGCGCCCGGTTCCCCGGCCGGCCGGGGCGAGGGCCCGCCGGCCGAGCCCCCCCGCCACCCGGCAGCACGGAATCCTCGGGCAATCCGCCAGGCGATCCGTCAGGCGAGCGGCACCTCGGCCCAGATGATCTTGCCGGTGGCGGTGTAGCGGGTGCCCCAGCGCTCCGCGAACTGCGCGACGAGGAACAGCCCCCGGCCGCCCTCGTCGGTGCTGGCCGCATACCGCAGGTGCGGGGCGGTGCTGGAGGTGTCGGAGACCTCGACGACCAGGCTGCGGTCGAGCAGCAGCCTGACCCGGATGGGACCGCTCGCGTGCCGGATGGCGTTGGTGATCAGCTCGCTGACCACCAGCTCGGTGGTGAACGCCACCTCCTCGTGCAGCCCCCACGTGCGCAGCTGCCCCGCGACCGCGGCGCGCACGTCGGCCACCGCGGCGGGGTCGGTGGGCAGGTCCCAGTTGGTGATCCGGTCCCGCGGCAGCACCCGGGTCCTGGCCACCAGCAGCGCGATGTCGTCGCGCTGCTCCGCGGGCAGCATCGCGTCGAGCACCGCCGTGCACGTCTCGTCCGGTGTCGGGCCGGCGCCCTCGAGCGCCGCGCGCAGGCCGTCGAGCCCGACGTCGATGTCCCTGGTCCGGTCCTCGATCAGCCCGTCGGTGTACAGCACGATCCGGCTGCCCTCCTCCACGTGCAGCTCGGTCGTCTCGAACGGCAGCGTGGACAGGCCGAGCGGCGGGCCGACCGCCAGGTCGGGATACTCCACGGTGCCGTCGGGACGCACCAGCGCGGGCGGCGGATGCCCGGCCCTGGCCACCGTGCAGATCTGCGAGACCGGGTCGTACGTCGCGTACAGGCAGGTGGCGCCGGTGATCGCGTCGTTCCCCTCGATCGCGGTGGACTCCTGGTCGATCCGGTTGACCACCTCGTCCAGGTGGCTGAGCAGCTCGTCCGGGGGCATGTCGAGCGAGGCGAAGTTGTGCACGGCCGTTCGCAGCCGGCCCATGGTGGCCGCCGCGTGCAGGCCGTGCCCGACGACGTCGCCCACCACCAGCGCGACCCGCGCGCCGGACAGCGGGATCACGTCGAACCAGTCGCCGCCCACCCCCGCCTGAGCGGGCAGGTACCGGAACGCCACCTCAAGCGCGTTCTGCTCGGGCGTGCCGCGCGGCAGCAGGCTGTGCTGCAGCGACACGGCCATGGCGTGCTCGCGGGTGTAGCGGCGCGCGTTGTCGATGCACAGCGCGGCGTGCGCGGCCAGCTCCTCGGCCAGCGAGCGGTCGTCCTCCTCGAAGGGGCGCGACTCGCCCGCCCGCCAGAAGTTGGCCACCCCCAGCGTCGCGCCGCGCGCCAGCAGCGGAACCGAGAGCAGCGAGTGCATGCCGGAGTCGATGATCCGCTCGGCGTGCTCGGGGCTGCGAGACCGCCAGTCGGAGAGCCCCCGCAGATCGTGGGTGAGCTGGGCCCGGCCGGAGGCCAGGCTGAGGGTGGGCGGGGACTCCGGGCCGAAGACGATGGTGCGGCCCACCGGGTACAGCGGCGCGGCGCTGCCGTGCTCCTCCTCGGCGTCGGCGTCGGCGTCGGTGCCGGTGTCGGCGCCGCGGGCGGCGACCCGGCGCAGCAGGGTGCCGGGAGCGGTCGACTCGTCGCCGGCGAGCACGCCCTCGCCCAGGTCGACCGTGGCGAAGTCGGCGAAGCGCGGCACCGTCACCTCGGTCAGCTCCTGCGCGGTCCTGGTGACGTCCAGGGTGGTGCCGATGGCCACGCTCGCGTCGTGCAGCAGCTTCAGCCGCCCCCTGGCCTCGTCCGCCTTGCCGGACATCGCCCGCAGCTCGGTGGAGTCGCGGAGCGTGGCGACGCTGCCGGGCGGTCCGCCGTTGCGGTCGGTGGACCGGATCGTCACCGCGAGCAGCCGGTCGCCGGCCTCGACGACCTCGTCGGTCACCGGTTTCCCGGCCGCGAGCAGCTGGGTGACGTGCTCGGGCAGGCCGAGCTCCTCGACCTCGCGCCCCTCCACGCCCTCGGGCAGCCCCAGCAGCCGTCTCGCCTCGTCGTTCGCCAGCCGGACCCTGCCGTCGTCGTCCCTGATCAGCACCCCTTCGTGGACGGCGTGCAGCACCGCGTCGTGGTGCTCGTACATCCGGGTCATCTCGGGGGCGCCCAGGCCGTGCGTCTGGCGGCGCAGCCGCCGGCTGACCAGGGCGGTGCCGGCCGTGGACAGCGCCAGGGCGCCGATCGCGCCGCCGAGCAGGAAGGGCAGCTGGCGGTCGGCGACGCCGTGCACCTTGCTGATCGTGATGCCGGCCGAGCACAGCCCGAGGACCTCGCCGTTCGCCGCGCGGACCGGCACCACGGCCTGCACCAGCCGGCCGATGGTGCCGTTCACCGTCTCGGTGACGGCGTGCCCGGCCAGCGGCTTGCTGATGTCGCCGACGAACTTCTTCCCGATCCGGTCCGGGTGAGGATGGGTGAAGCGGATCCCGTTGGTGTCGGTGACCACGATGAAGTCGACGCCCGACGCCTTGCGGGCGGCCTCCGCCCGCGGCTGCAGCAGGGCGGTCGGGTGGGCGGACTGCAGGTCCGCCACGATGCCGGGCGAGTTCGCGAAGGTCTGTGCGACCGCCAGCGACTGGTGGCGGGCGTCCTGCGTCGTGTCCTGCCGTGCCTGGGTGAACAGCTCCGCCACCGCGAACGTCACCAGCAGCAGCACGATGACCACCTGCAGCAGGAAGACCTGCCCGGCGAGACTGCGCGCGCTCAGCGCGTGCCACCGGCTCCGCTTTCCCGCCTGCCGCGGGCCTGGCCGCTCGCGGCGCCCGCCGCCGCCCGGGCGGGACCGACCCCCGGGCCGGCTGCTGGGAGGCCGCTCGCCGTCGCCCACCGGTGGCCGGGCCCACGACCGGCCCCAATGACGGGCCATGCCCCCATACTCCCTTGCCGGACCGGCGGAGGCGAACGCCCGCGCCGGTCCGGCGGTCACATTCGGCGCGGGCCGGCCGCGCCGGGTCAGGGGAGCGGGGGCGGAGCGGCCGGACGGGACGGGGTAGACGGGACGGGGTAGGGGTCGCCCGGCGATCGAGGTCGGCGGGGCGGGTCTGGTCGCTGCCGCGCATCGCCGGCACCCCGGAGGGACCGGTTCCGGTGCTCGCTCCGAAGAGGACCGCGACCACGCCGGCCGCCGCCGCCTCAGGGACGTGCGATCCCCAGGTGCCGGTGGAGCCGGCGAAGGCGACCTTGTGGTCGGCGTAAGGGAGTCGGCCGCGGGGCCGCTCAGGCGCCGAGCGGGCCGGCCGCCCGGGTCGCCGCCCGGGTCGCCTCGCGGCGGCGCAGTGTCCGCTCGGCCAGGATCGCGTTGGCGACGGCGGCGGCGGTGAGTGCGAGGATGTTCAGCGTGGCGCTGCTGACGGTGAGCCAGCCCGGGTCGCCGCCGTCCGCGAGGGTCCGCGCCGCCCAGAGGCCGCCGATGCCCTTGAGGGCGGCGTACCCGCCGTAGATGCAGACGGTCGCCGAGATGCCGAAGGGCAGCGTCAGGAGGATGGCGGCGACGTAGGGCGCGGGGGTGCCGCTCGCGGCGCCGAGTCCGGCCAGTGCGGCGATGAGGCCGACGTAGCAGCACTCCAGTAGGCGGCGTGCCCGGACTGCGTTCATGACGGCCCCCGTTGTATGGCGTCCCGTAACCGGTGGGACGAGTCTACGTCTCCGTCCCCGGCCGCCGCGGCCTCCTGAGCCGACAGGGCGAGAACCGGCCGGAGAGCGCATTCTTGCCATGTCTCAGTCAATTCCTTGTCCTTGCCCCGCGCCCCCCGTTAGCGTCCCCCGCGGCGCCCGGACCGGGACGCGCTGCCGGCGTCCTCCGGCAGCAGTCGAAGCAGCGAGGTGGCAGATGCACGCAGTACGTCGTCGCGGCGCGGTCGCGGCCGTCGCCCTCGGGGCGGCGCTCGCGTCGCTGGTGATGCCGGCCGCGGCCCAGGGGTCAACGGCGCCGCAGCACACCGGCGCTGCGGCGCAGGGGAGCTGGGCGGTCGACCTGGACGCGGCCACCGCCGACCGCGCCAACACGGCCTTCACCGCCGGTCGCCTGACGCTCCATGACCTCCACGCGCATCCGGCCGCGCAGCCCGCCGGCCGCTCGTACGGCGAGTACACCGCCCCGGTCACCGCACTCGGCGGCGGCGTGTCCGCGCTGACCGTGCGCACGACCGCGACACGCCCGGCCGGCTCCGCCGTGGACACCGACGTCCGCGGCCGGGACGCCTCCGGGGGCTGGACCCAGTGGACGACGGCCGCGCCCGGCGCGGTCGTCGCCTTCGCCGCTCCGGTGGCGGCCGTGCAGGTCCGGGTGGTGCTGAGCGCGCCCGCCGCGGCCCCCGCGCCCGCGGTCTCCGCGGTGCGGCTGGACGCCGCCGCGCCCTCCCCGGGCACCGGCCGGGCGGCCG
This sequence comes from Actinacidiphila polyblastidii, assembly GCF_036353415.1. Lineage (NCBI taxonomy): Bacteria > Bacillati > Actinomycetota > Actinomycetes > Kitasatosporales > Streptomycetaceae > Actinacidiphila > Actinacidiphila polyblastidii. The sequence goes on along the minus strand of NZ_JAZEWV010000013.1, from coordinate 181,223 downwards.
CCGGCGCGCGGCCGCGGACCGCCGCGCCCGCCGCGACCGCCACCTACCGGGTCTACGCCACCCGCGAGGGCCTGGTCGGCGGCACCACGGCCAACGGCCATGTCATCGCCAACCGCGACCACTTCGTCGCCCTGCCCTCACGCCGCCTGCTCGACGCCAACGGCAGCCGCACCTACCAGGTCACCGTCTGCAACGGCAGCCGCTGCGAGACCGCGCCGATCTGGGACGTCGGCCCGTGGAACACCACCGACGACTACTGGAACCCCTCCGGCGTGCGCGAGAGCTGGGGCAATCTGCCGCAGGGCACGCCCGAGGCGCAGGCCGCCTACCAGAGCGGCTACAACGGCGGCCACGACCAGTTCGGCCGCGCCGTCGCCAACCCGGCCGGCATCGACCTCGCCGACGGCACCTTCTGGGACGGCCTGGGCATGACCGGCAACGGCTGGGTGACGGTCAGCTTCTCCGTCGCCGCGCCGCCGCCGACCACGAAGTACTGGGTCGACACCTACGCCAACGCGCCCGTCTACGCCTCGCCCACCAGCACCGCGCAGACCGGCACCCTGTACGGCGGCACCGACTACGTCTACTGCAAGGCGTGGGGCCGCATGATCGGCACCAGCACGTCGTACAACCACTGGTGGCTGCGCACCGACCCCGACACCGGCCCGGCGAAGCAGTACGTGTCCGCGTACTACCTCTCGCGCTGGGGCAACGACGAGGCGAAGGACAACAACGGGACGGTCATCCCGGACTGTTAGGCGGCGGACGGCGTCAGGCGGACGGCCGGCGCCCGGGAACGGGGCGCCGGCCGTCGGGGTTTCCGCGTGACTCGGTGGTGCGGGAGGTGGTGTCAGGGTCCTCAGGACCTGACGAGGGCCACCGTCAGCAGCACCAGGGCCACCAGCACCACCACGCCCAGGGCGGTGAGCATCCCGGCCTTGGAGCCCCGCGGGGTGTCGGTGGGCTGCTGCACCGGCTGGGGCATCTGTCCCCACTGGCTGGCGCCGGGCTGGTCGAAGTGCGGGACGGCGTCGGGCACGGCGTGTCGGTCGCTCATCGTACGGTCCTCCTCGTGCTGGGACAGACCGGTCGGTCCGCCGGCGTCGCGCGCCGGCGAGGCCGCCCTCGGCGCGGGTCTCCGCGTGAAGGTGACCATCTGTCAGTCGGATGGTGCCTCAGCGATCGGATTCCCCCGCTCGGTCCCGGCACGCCCCTGCGGGGGTGGCGCGGCAGCGTGGCGCCCACCCGGACCGCGGCGGGAATCGCCGCCCGTGTCCCCGCCGTCCGGGAGACCCGGTGTCTCAGCCAGCGGGACGGGAGGCGGGCGAGGCTGGGCTTCGGCGCGACGGCTTGCTAGCGTCGAGCCATGGCTGCCCAGGCTGAACGCATCCCCGCTCGTCGCGGTGTCGACGTGCGGCGCCTGGTCGTGGCCGGCTGTTGCCCGGGGTGAGGCGGGCCGAGCGCATCCGGACCGCCGACTGAGACGTCGCCGTGACGGACCGCTCCCGAGGAAGATCCCGGATGTCAGCCAGCGCAGTACCGAACGACGTGTCACACCCGCTGCCGAGCCCGGCCCTGAGTCCGCGCCCGGCATCGACGCAGGCGGCGGCCGGGACGACGGCGCGCACCGCACCCGCCGCCGGGCTTCGCGCCGCGGACGGGGAACGCCGCAGGACCAGTGCGAGTGCCGTGCTGCGGGCCGTCCTTGAGCACGGGCCGGTCGCCCGCAGCACGGTGGCCCGGATCACCGGACTGTCCCCGGCGTCGGTGACCGACTACTGCGCGCGGTTCGCCGCGCTGGGCCTGATCCGCGAGGCGCAGGGAACCTCCCGCCCCAGCGGCGCCGGGCGCCCGCACGTACCCGTCGAGGTGGACCGCACGCGCTTCGTGGTCGGGGGCGTGCACGTGGCCGTCCCGTACACCACGGTGGCCGTGCTGGACCTGTGCGGCCGCGTCATCGCGCAGCGCCGCCTCCCGCACGACGGCACCGAACCCGACCGGGTGCTCGCCACGGCGGCCGAGGCGCTCGGCGCACTGCGGGCCGCCCACGCGCCCGAGGCCGCGCCGCTCGGCGTCGGCGTGGCCACCGGCGGCTGGGTGGACCCCGGGTCGGGAACCGTCATCGAGCACGAACTGCTGGGCTGGCACGACGTGGCGGTCCGCGACCTGCTGGCCCGGCACACCACCCTCCCCGTCCACCTGGACAGCCACTCGCGCGCGCTGGCCAACGGCGAGCGGCTCTTCGGGCACGCCAGGTCCGGCCGCAGCGCCCTGCACCTGTTCGTCGGCAACGTGGTCGACTCCGCCTTCACCACCCATGACCAGGTGCACTACGGCCCCAGGTCGCAGGCCGGCGCCATCGCCCACCTGCCGGTGGCCGGAGGCACGAGGCGCTGCCGCTGCGGCCGCACCGGGTGCCTCCAGGCGGAGGCGTCCGAACTGACGCTGTGCCGGCGGGCGCTGGACGCGGGCGTCATCGACGCGCCCGACCCGATGCTGGTGCTGCGGGCCGCCGCCGACGGCCATCCGGTCGCGGTGCGGCTGCTCCTGGAGCGGGCCCGACTGGTCGGCCGCGCGGTCGGCCTGCTGCTGGACGTGCTGAACCCGGAGAGCGTGGTGGTGGTCGAACTCGGGGTGATCCACCGGGCGGACTGCCTTGCCGCGCTGCGGGAGGAGGTCACCGCGCACACATGGGCGAACTTCGACGCCGCCGAGGTGGTGGTGCCGACCAGCTTCCCCGACGCGGTGCTGGCGACCGCGGGCGGCTCGGTGGCGCTCGACGTCCTGTACCGGGACCCGCTCGGGGTGGCCGCGGCAGGGATGCGGCACCGATGAGCCGGACCATTAATTCAGAAGCTCCGAATATTGACGTGCACCTCCGGAGAACGAGAGTATCTTTCCCGTGAGCAGAACGCAGCGCATTCCCCTTGACGTCAGGACGCGGTATGGCCGCGCCCGGGACGCCGGGTGCGCATGGCGCCCCTCGCGCCGTATCGCGCTCACCCGGTGCCGGGTCGTGGACCTCATGCGTGTCGGGCGCACCCTCTGTTGCTGACGCGCTGACGCGTCGGCTGCCCCGGACCGCCGTCCACCGGTTCTGCCCTGTGTGAGCAGGGAGTTCACAGGCAACCCGGCCGGGGCCGCCCGTCCGCGGGAGCGGGTCCAGGACCCGCGGCCGACGGGCAGGAACCCGTCCGGCGGTGTCCCGGCCGGCATCCGCGCACGGCTCGCCCGCGCGCGCCGACCCCTCGCCCGGGAAGGGCGCCGCTCCCATCGCGAATTCGTTGTCCGACGGAATTCGCCTGCCCGCATTCCGTGGAATCCGCTGATTCCGTTATTCCGCCACCCCTGATCCTGTCCTTCCCTCGTGCCTGCGGCCCGACGCCTGTCCGAGGCCATTTGCCGCGCCCCAGAGAAACGGAGTTCTTCCGATGCCCCGCTCAGCCACACCGTCCCCCGGTCCGAACCGGCGGCTGTTCCTGCACACCCTGCTCGGCGCCACCGCGGCGGCGGGACTGAGCGCCTGCGCCGGGAAGGCCACCGCCGGCCCCACCTTCTCCTCGAACGCGCCGCTGCCCACCACGGTGCCGGCCGGCACGAGCCTGAAGGTCGCGTCGTACCAGGGCCAGCAGGAACTGCAGCTCAAACTGGCGGGGTTGGACAAGCTGCCGTTCGACGTGTCGAGCTGGGTGAACATCGGCGCCGGCCCCGACGTCATCAACGCCTTCCGCGCCCACTCCCTCGACCTGGCCAACAACGCCGGCATCCCGCCGATCCAGGCGCACTACCAGGGCTACGACGCCCGGATCGTCGCCATCAACCTCACCCGCAAGCCGACCTACGTCTTCGCCACCGCGCCGCACAGCGACCTCACCTCGGTCGCCGACTTCAAGGGCAAGCGGCTGGCGTTCTCCCAGGGCCAGGCCCAGGGCGTGGTGCTGCTGCGGGCGCTGAAGAAGGCGGGCCTGGCGTACTCCGACGTCAAGCTGGTGCCGCTGACCAGCAACCAGTTCCTGACAGCCCTGCAGGCCGGGCAGGTCGACATCGCCCCGCTCGGCATCTCGCAGGTGCCCGCCTACCTCGACAAGTACGGCGACAAGGGCGCGCACACCATCACCACCGAGGTGGTCGACCTGCTCAGCCTGCTGTGGGCGCCGGCCGGCGTCCTGGCCGACTCCGCCAAGGCCGCCGCGATCGCCGCGTTCATCCCGCGCTGGGCGCAGGGCCTGGTGTGGGCGTACGAGAACCCCGGCGCCTGGGACGAGCAGTTCTACGTGAAGACGCAGAACATCTCGCTGTCCCAGGCCCAGGCCATCACCCGGCTGAGCAACAAGCCGCTGTTCCCGCCGAGTTGGGCCGAGGCGATCTCCTGGGAGCAGGAGACCGCCGACCTGCTCGCCGAGGGCGGCTTCGTGAAGTCCTTCAAGGTCGAGTCCCTCTTCGACCGCCGCTTCGAGGGCCTGGCGGCCAAGGCCGTCGCCGCGACGTACCGGAGCTGATACCCGTGACCGATCTCCTTCCCGAGGGCGGCGTCCAGGTCCCTCCGCGGTCCGGGACGAAGCTCCCCGACCGCGATCATGCCGCCGGCTTCGACAGCGCGGCCCGCCATGACACCGCCGCCGGCCATGACCCCGCCAGCGACCTCGACACCGCCACCCGCACCGACGACGAGACCGCCACCGCCACCACCCGCGTCGGCGCCCGCGACCGTGCCCCCGACGGGGTCGTCCGGCGGGTCCGCCGGCTCGCGCCGGGCAAACGGCTGCCGGCCTCACGGCTGATCGGCCCGCTGCTCTTCCTGGCGCTGTGGGCGATCGCCTCCGCCACCGGGCAGCTCGACCCGAACTCGATCCCCGCGCCGTGGACGGTGGTGCGCACCGGTGTGCACCTGTGGAACGACGGCACTTTGCGCACCGACGTCCTCACCTCGCTGAAGCGCGCCGGAATCGGCTTCTCCATCGGCCTGGCCGGCGGTGTGGTGCTGGCGCTGACAGCCGGTCTCAGCCGCGTCGGCGAGGCGGTGATCGACGGCACCGTCCAGCTCAACCGGGCGATCCCCACCCTCGGCCTGATCCCGCTGTTCATCCTGTGGCTCGGCATCGGCGAGACCTTCAAGTTCGCGATCATCGCGATCGTCGTGTACGTCCCGATCTACCTCAACCTGTACTCGGCGCTCTCCGGCATCGACAACCGCTACGTCGAACTGGCCGAGGTCCTGGGCCTGAGCCGGATCCAGTTCATCCGCCAGGTCGTCATCCCCGGCGCGCTGCCCGGGTTCTTCGTCGGGCTCCGGCTCGGCGTGACCGGCTCCTGGCTGTCGCTGGTGGTGCTGGAGCAGATCAACGCCACCAGCGGCCTGGGCTACATGATGTTCCAGGCGCAGAACTACGGGCAGACCGACGTGATCATCGTCGGCCTGCTGATCTACGGCATCTTCGGCCTGGTCTCCGACACCGCGGTCCGGCTGATCGAGCGAAAGGTGCTGTCATGGCGACGCACACTGAGCAACTGACCCCGCCCGCCGTCCGGATCGGCGCCCTGACCCGCTCCTTCGGTCCGCGGACCGTGCTCGACGGAATCGACCTGGAGATCCCGCCCGGCCAGTTCGTGGCGCTGCTCGGGCACAGCGGCTCCGGCAAGAGCACCCTGCTGCGGGCCATCGCCGGCCTGGACCACGAGGTGACCGGCAGCGGCGAACTGCGCGCGCCGCAGCAGGTGTCGGTGGTCTTCCAGGACTCCCGGCTGCTGCCCTGGCGCCGGGTGCTGGACAACGTGGTGCTCGGCGCGCGCGGCAGGGACGCCCGCGAACGCGGCATCGCCGCGCTCGCCGAGGTCGGCCTGGCCGGCCGCTCCGACGCCTGGCCCTCGCAGCTCTCCGGCGGCGAGGCGCAGCGCGCCGCGCTGGCCAGGTCGCTGGTGTGGGAGCCCGAACTCCTCCTCGCCGACGAGCCGTTCGGCGCCCTGGACGCGCTGACCCGGATCAAGATGCACACCCTGCTGCGGGAACTGTGGGAACGGCACCGGCCCTCGGTGCTGCTCGTCACCCACGACGTCGACGAGGCGATCGTGCTCGCCGACCGCGTCCTGGTGCTCGAAGGCGGCCGCATCGGCCTCGACCTGGCCATCGAGGTGCCGCATCCGCGGTCCTACCGCGATCCCCTGCTCGCCGAGTACGGCGAGCGGCTGCTCGCCGCCCTCGGCGTCGACCACGCCCACCAGACCGCGGCATCGCAAGGAGCCACCTCGTGACCGGACGGCAGCTCCACCTCAACGCGTTCCTGATGAACACCGGCCACCACGAAGCCTCCTGGCGGTTGCCGGAGAGCGACCCGTACGCGAGCGTCGACGTCGCCCACTACCGGAACCTGGCCCAGGTCGCCGAACGCGGCACCTTCGACTCGCTGTTCCTCGCCGACGGGCCGGTGCTCTTCAACAGCGTCGGCCAGCGCCCCTCGGGAACGCTGGAGCCGCTCACCCTGCTGACCGCGCTCGCCGGGGCGACCGAGCACATCGGCCTGATCGCCACCGCGTCCACCTCCTACAACCTCCCCTACAACCTGGCCCGTACGTTCGCCTCGCTCGACCACATCAGCGGAGGCCGCGCCGGCTGGAACATCGTCACCACCGCCGGCGCCGAGGCGGCCCGCAACTTCGGCCTCGACGCGGAGCCCTCGCACGCCACCCGCTACCAGCGGGCCGCCGAATTCCTCGACGTGGCCTTCAAGTTGTGGGACAGCTGGGAGGACGACCTGATCGTCGGCGACAAGGCGGCCGGCGTCTGGGGCGACACCGCCAAGCTCCACCCGGCGGGACACCGCGGCCCGTACTTCCAGGTCGAGGGCGCCCTGAACGTCCCGCGCTCCCCGCAGGGCTACCCGCTGCTGGTCCAGGCGGGCTCGTCGGAGGACGGCAAGAGCTTCGCCGCGCGGTACGCGGAGGCGGTGTTCACCGCGCAGCAGACCCTCGGCGACGCGCAGGAGTTCTACGCCGACGTCAAGGCCCGCACCCGCCGGGCCGGCCGCGACCCGGAGGGCATCAAGATCCTGCCCGGGATCGTCCCGGTGATCGGGGACACCGAGGCCGAGGCCCGGCGCCGCGAGGCCGAACTCGAGGACCACATCGTGTACGAGCACGGGCTGTACCAGCTGGCGCACATCCTGCACGTGGAGCCGGGCGCACTCGATCTGGACGCGGGCCTGCCGGCGGATCTCCCGACGGAGGACGAGATCGAGGGGGCGAAGAGCCGCTACACCCTGGTCGTGGAGCTCGCCCGCCGCGAGAGCCTCACCGTGCGCGAGCTGATCGGACGGCTCGGCGGCGGCCGCGGACACCGCACCTTCACCGGCACGCCCGAGCAGGTCGCCGACGCGATAGAGGAATGGTTCCACGCGGGCGCGGCCGACGGGTTCAACATCATGCCGCCGGTGCTGCCCTCCGGGCTCGAACTCTTCGTGGACCACGTGGTGCCGATCCTGCGCTCCCGCGGGCTGCTGCGCACCGAGTACACCCCGGGACAGACCCTCCGCGAGCGGTACGGACTGCCGCGCCCGGACAACCAGTACGCCGCCGGCGCCCCCGCCTACGCGCTCGCCGCGCTGTGACACCGCCCACCGCCACCCACCCGACCGCCCTCCCTGCTCGCCGAACGGCCACGACACCGCACCCGCACCCGTAACCCGCAACCCGAAAGGCAGGACCGCAGATGACCGTCACCGCTGAAGCCGGCACCGCGCAGCCCTCCGAGGCCACCGCGCCCGCGACCGTGCCCGGCCTGGAGATCCGCAAGGTCACCGCCCGTATCGGCGCCCGGGTCTCGGGCGTCGACATCGGCGGCGACCTCGACCCGGCCACCGTCGCGGCGATCCGCGCCGCGCTCAACGAGCACAAGGCCCTGGTCTTCGACGACGTCGACCTCGACGACGAGGGCCAGCAGCGCTTCGCCCGGCACCTCGGCGAACTGACCACGGCGCACCCGACGGTGCCCGCGGTCGAAGGGGCGCCGAACATCCTGCCCGTCGACAGCGAGCGGGGCCGGGCCAACCACTGGCACACCGACGTGACCTTCGTCCTCAACCCGCCGCAGGCCAGCACCCTGCGCAGCATCGTCATCCCGCCCTACGGCGGCGAGACCCTGATCGCCAACTCCGCCGCCGCGTACCGGGACCTGCCCGAACCGCTGCGGAACCTCGCCGACACGCTGTGGGCCGAGCACACCAACGACTACGACTACGCGGTGCCCGAGGAGAGCATCGACGAGGAGAAGGCCGCCGCCCGCGCCCAGTTCACCTCCATCAAGTACCGCACCGTGCACCCGGTGGTGCGCGTCCACCCGCTCACCGGCGAGCGCGGTCTGTTCATCGGCGGCTTCGCCCAGCGGATCGTCGGCCTGTCGCTCGGCGAGTCGCGCAAGATCCTCGACCTCCTCCAGAGCTACGTCACCCGTCCGGAGAACGTCCTGCGGTGGCGCTGGAGCACCCGTCAGCTGGTGCTGTTCGACAACCGGATCACCCAGCACTACGCCATCGACAACTACGACGACCTGCCGCGCCGCCTCAACCGCGTCACCGTCGCCGGCGACGTGCCGGCCGGCGTGGACGGCCGGTCCAGCCACGCGATCGCCGGTGACGCCTCGCACTACACACCGCTGGTCTGACAGCCGCGGGTCCGCCGGGACCGCACGCGGCCAGGGCCGGGCCTCCCCCCGCTGAGGGGGGACGCCCGGCCTTCCGCCGTCCCCCCGCGGATCGGTTCCCGAAAACGGGATGCGCCCGGCGGACCGCCGGGGAAGGATCCCCGGGTGATCGACGAGCCGAGCACCCCCGTCCCGCCCGCCGCGGTCCTCGACGCCTTCGGCGTGCGGGGCGTCCCCGTCCCGCTGACCGGCGGTCAGGGGCGCAGCGTCCGCGTCGGCGCGTTCGTCCTCAAACCCGCAGAGGGTCCCGAGGACGAGAGCGAGTGGGGCACCGCGCTGATGGAGCGCCTCGCGTCGGGGCGCGACGGCGCGTCCGGGCCCGGCCCGGCGTCCTCCGGCGGTTTCCGGGTGCCGCGGCCGCTGCGCGCCGCCGACGGGCGCGGCGTCGTGGACGGCTGGACCGCCGCCGAGTTCCTGGACGGGCAACCCGGCCCGCACGGTCACTGGGACGGCGTGCTCCGCGCCGGGCGCGCCTTCCACGCCGCCCTGCGGGACCTGCCCCGGCCCGGCTTCCTCGCCCGACGCACCCACCCGTGGGCTGTTGCCGACCGCGCCGCCTGGGGCGAGCAGGACGTCGGCGTGGTCGAGGAGCTGTCCGGTGCGTACGCGGCACTGTGCGCGCTGCGGCGGCCGGTACGGCAGGACGGCGCGCAGCTCGTCCACGGCGACCTCACCGGCAACGTCCTGTTCGCCGCCGGCGCGGAGCCCGCCGTGATCGACTTCTCACCGTACTGGCGGCCCCCGGCCTTCGCCGAGGCCGTCGTGGTCGCCGACGGCCTGCTGTGGTTCGGCCTGCGCCCCGGCGAGCCGGCGGGGGCCGGCGCCGTCCCCGACTGGCAGCAGATGCTGGTCCGCGCGCTGATCTTCCGGCTCGTCGCGCACAGCGAGAGCGCGGGCCCGACCAGGCACGCCCAGCCGGGCGAACCGGAGCGCTACGCGCGGGCGATCGACGCGGTGCGGGCCATCGCGCCAGCCGCCGGCGCGGCCTGACGGCGACCGCGCCGAGCCACGTCACTGATCGCGGAGTCCGGTCCCGATGGGTAGCGTGCACCCATGCAGGACCTCACGTACTCCACCCCGGGCATGACGGCGGGGGACGAGCCGGCGCCGCTCGGATTCCGCGTCCTGCGGGTGCGGACCGCACTGGGCGCCGGCACCTTCGACCGCGCGGCCGAGGCGCTGTTCCGGTGGCGGATGCACCGCGGCACGCCGCTGCTGCGGCTCTCCGCCACCGCCGAGGAGGCCGCGCCCGGCGTACGGGTGTCGCTGCGGCTGGGGCCGGTCCGCGCACCGTGCGAGGTGGTGTGGGCGGTCAGGGAGAGCAACCGGGCCGGGTTCGGCTACGGGACCCTTCCGGGGCATCCGGAGTGCGGCGAGGAGGCGTTCATCCTGGAGCGCCGTCCGGATGGGTCGGTCGATTTCACGGTGCTCGCCGTCAGCCGGCCCTCGGCCTGGTACCTGAAGGCGGCGGGGCCCTGCGGGCGGGCGGCGCAGCGGGTGGTGGCCGGGCGCTACGGCGCGACGCTGCGGCGCCTGGCGCGGAGCTGACGGGCGCGGACCTGACGGGCACGGGTCACCGGGCGGCGCCGTGCCGCCCGGCCTCGCGGGCCCGCTGCTCGGTGGGGGCGTCGGTGATGTCGAGGAACACCCGGTCGGCGCTCGGCCAGCGGTCGTGGATCTCGCCGCGGATCCTGAGGCTGACCTCCTCGACGCGCTCGCTGTCCAGCCCGCCGACCAGGTCGATACGGGCGGCGATGAGCAGGGAGTCCATGCCGAGCCGCATCGTCAGCAGCTCCTCGACCACGTCGATCTCGGGCTGCTCGGCCAGCAGCGCCTCGATCTCCGCACGCTGCCCGGGTTCCACGGAGGCGCCGATGAGACTGCGGTGCGCGGTGCGGCCGAGACCGAAGGCGACGACCATCAGCAGCACCCCGATGGCCATCGAGGCGGCGGCCTCGCCCGCCGGGTTCCCCGTCACCATGTGGGCGACCATGCCGCCCGCGGCGAGGATCACGCCGATCACCGCGCTGCCGTCCTCCGCGAGCACGGTGCGCAGCGCCGGGTCCTCCGTGCCCTTGCCCGACGTACGGGCCTGGTGGACCGCCTTGAGCAGCGACGCGCCCTCGCAGAGCAGGGCCACGAAGAGCACCCCGAGGCCCGCCAGGTAGCCGGTGGTGGTCTCGTCGTGGTCGCTGTGCAGCGCCTGCACGCCCTGGTAGAAGGAGAAGCAGCCGCCGAGGACGAAGATGCCGACCGCGGCCAGCAGGGACCAGAAGTACCGCTCCTTGCCGTACCCGAACGGGTGCTCCGCGTCGGGTTCCCGGTGGCTGCGGCGCAGCGAGGTGAGCAGGAAGATCTCGTTGAGGCTGTCGGCGACGGAGTGCGCCGCCTCGGAGAGCAGTGCGGGGGAGTGGACGAGCAGTCCCGCGACCGTCTTCGCCGCGGCGATCACCAGGTTCGCGGCGAGTGCGATCAGCACGGCGCCCCTCGTGCCCTTGTCGCGCTGCTGACCCGACATCTTCTGGTTCCTCCGCTTCGCCGCCCGCCGTTCCCACCCGGTCTGCCACCTGGCAGCGGGAGGGATCGTGCCCTCTGCGGTGCGCGTTCCCCCGACGACGCCGGGTATCCGCCCTCGCGTCAGGTCAGCGCCGACCGCCCGGGACACGCGCACGGCCATGACCCGCATCGCGGTGGCGACGCGCTGCGGCGCGCGATGACCCGGCAGGCGCCCGCGGGCCGCTCGACCGCTCGGCCCGCGCCGAACTCGACGAGGCCGGCGGGTCAGGGGGCGGTGGTGAGCGCCGCCTCGGTCTCGCGCAGGAAGGCGTCGAGGTCGTCGGGGGTGCGCGAGGTGATGAGCGTCCAGCCGCCGCTGTCGTCCCGTACGGCCGGCTGGTCCACCCAGGTGCCGCCGGCGTTGCGGATGTCGGTGCGCAGCGCGGGGTAGGACGTCAGGGTCTTGCCGCGGACGGCGTCCGCCTCGACCAGCGCCCAGGGCCCGTGGCAGATCGCCGCGACCGGGCGGCCCGCGGAGACGAAGTCCTCCACCGCGGTGACCGCGTCCCGGTTCATCCGCAGGTGGTCCGCGTTGAGCGTGCCGCCGGGGACGATCAGCAGGTCGTAGGAGAGCGGGTCGGCGTCGGCCAGCGTGTGCGTCGGTTGCATGGTCTTGCCGGGGTCCTTGTCGCCGACCAGGGTGTGCACCGGTTCGGCCTTTTCCGCCGCCACGTCGACGGTGGCGCCGTTGTCCCGCAGATGCTTCACCGGGACGAGGAGTTCGTCCTGCTCCACGCCGTGATTGGTGACGATCACCAGGACGCTGCGTCCCTGCAGGTCGTTCACTGCCATGAGAATGCCGCCTTTCGAGAAGACCACGAGATGCGGCTACCCAGCACGGGCACTCCATGCGTATCGCCGGCTCGCCGCCCCCGCTCACCCTCCGGCGGCGGACCGCTCCGGCTCGGCGTCCGTGTCCCCGTGCGGCGGCACGCGCAGGGCGAGCATCGCCACGTCGTCGTCGTTCGACGGCGGCCGGACGCGGTGGAGCAGCTCGTCGCAGAAGGACTCCAGGGGGCGGTGCACGAGCGCGGCGGCGTGGCGCCGCAGCTGTTCGAGGCCCTCGTCGAGGGGGTGGCCGCGGGACTCGATCAGCCCGTCGGTGTAGAGCACCAGCGTGCTCCTGGGCGGCAGCGCGACGGTGGCGTCGGCGCGGGCGGGGGCGGTGCCCGTGCCCAGCAGCAGGCCGCGCGACTCCAGCAGGAAACGGGCCCGGCCGTCGTACTCGACCAGCAGCGGCGGCGGGTGTCCCGCGTTGGCCCAGCGCAGCAGCCAGCCCGCCGCGGCGGTGTCACGTTCCAGCCGGCCGAAGACGGTGGTGGCCATCGAGACGTCGGTGACGTGCATGACCGTGTCGTCCAGGCGGCGGACGACCGCGCCCGGCCCCTCGTCGTGCGACCAGGCGTGGGCCCGCAGGATGTTGCGGACCTGGGCCATGCCGGCCGCCGCGTCCAGGTCGTGGCCGACGACGTCGCCGATGGCCACCGCGACCGATCCGTCGCTGAGCGGGAACATGTCGTACCAGTCGCCCCCCACCTGCGAGGCGTCGGGCGCCGACAGGTAGCGGACGGTCGCCTCCAGGTCGGGCAGCACGGGCAGCTTGGGCAGCAGGTGCCGCTGGAAGGTCTCGGCCACCCGGCGCTGCCGCTCGTACAGGCGGGCGTTCTCCAGGGCGATCCCGGCCCGGCGGGTGATCTCCTCCAGCAGCGGGAGGTCGTCGGTGGTGAAGGGGCCGCCACGACCGGTCCGGCCGAGGGTGAGCGCGCCCAGGACCTCCCGGGGCCCGCGGATCGGCGCGATGATCGCGGAGTGCAGCGCGGCGGCCTTGAACAGCCGACGCTGCTCGACGGCGAGGCCGGAATCCAGCCGCCCCTCGTAGGTGGCCGGGGTCGCCAGCGTGGACGCGGCGCCGCGCAGCGCCCGCGACAGCGGCAGCGGGGAGTCGAGCGAGACCGGCGGCAGCGGGCCGCAGAGGTCGTCGCGCTCGACCAGGGCGCCGCCGGTGTGGTGCACCACCGAGGTCCGCCACACCTCGTCGTTCTCACCGATCAGGTCCACGACGACCCATTCCGCGAGCCTGGGCGCCACGATGTGCGCGAGCCGTTGCAGCGCCTCGCCGGTGTCGAGCGTGGAGGTGAGGCGCGTGGTGGTCTCCGCCAGCAGCGCCAGGCGCTCCAGTTCGGTCAGCGCGGCGGGCGGGGCGGCGGCCTGCTCCGAGGGCTCCGCGACCGCCCGCAGGTGGAACAGCAGCAGCGCGCCGGTGGTCTCCTCGTCCATCCGGAACGGCGCGACCAGGGACAGCACCGGCAGCAGCGTCCCGTCGCCGCGCTCCAGCCAGCCGGGTGTCTCGGGCGCCACCCGGCCGCCGAGCATGGCGTGGTGCATCGGGCAGACGGCCCGCGGCAGCGGTCTGCCGTCGCCGCCGCGGTGGAGCACGTCGTGGGCGTCCCGCCCGAGCAGGTCCGCGGCGGAGCGCGCCAGCAGGTGCTCGGCCCGCGGGTTCGCCGCGACGATCGTCCCGCGGTCGTCCTCCAGGTAGACGCCGAGGTCGACGACGTCGAGGACCCCGCCGGCCAGCGCCGTGGAGCAGTCGGCCGGTGCCGGGCGGCCGGCGGCCTGCGGATCGTCCATGCACGGCACCTTCCCTCCGTACGCGCGGGTAGGGTCGATGTTCGCATGCGGCATCCGTGCCGGACCACCGCGCCGATGCCCCGGTCCGCGGCACCCGGCGAGGGCGGGGGCACCGGTGCCCCGGGGTGCGCGGGCCGGGCGGGGTCAGGCCCGGCGCAGCGCGTCGAGGCGCCGCCGCGCCGGGGCCAGCGACCGGCCCCTGAGGGCTTCACGCCACGGGTTGTCCTTGACGAGCGCGCCGGCGTCGCGCACCGTCCAGCGCCGCGCGGTCAGCCCCGGGGTGTCGACGTCGTCCCAGGACAGCGGGGCGGCGACCGGGGCGCCCGGCAGCGGGCGGACCGCGTAGGGCGCGACGGCGGTCTGCCCGTAGGCGTTGCGCTGGACGTCCAGGTACAGCCGGTCGCCGCGGGCCGCCTTGCGTGCCTCCGTGGTGAGCGTGTCGGGGCTGCGCCCGGCGAGGACCTCGGCGACGGCGCGGGCGAAGGCGCGGGACTCCTCGAAGCCGGCCCGGCCGTCGAGCGGCACGATGACGTGCAGGCCCCGCGAGCCCGTCGTCATGACCGTGGACGGCAGGGCGAGTTCGTCCAGCAGTTCACGGAGCAGCTGGGCGGCGCCGCGGACCTCGGCGAAGTCGTCGCCCGCCGGGTCCAGGTCGAAGACCATCCGGTCCGGGTGCTCGGGGTCGTCCGCCTTGGACAGGAGCCGGTGCAGGGTCACGGTGGCCTGGTCGGCGAGGTAGACGAGGGTCGCGGTGTCGGAGCACAGCGGATAGCCGACTGTGCCGCCCTGCTGCTTGGGCAGCCGGGCGCGGGCGATCCACGCGGGGAAGTAGTCGGGCGTGTCCTTCTGCATGAACCCGGGTTCCTCCGTCCCGTCGGGGAACCGCTGCAGCGTCAGGGGGCGCCCGCGCAGGTGCGGCAGCATCCTGCGGGCCACCGTGCGGTAGTAGCCGGCCAGATCGGCCTTGGTGAGGCCGTCGGCCGGGAACAGCACCTTGTCGGGCCGGTTGATCCGCACCGCGTGGCCGCCCGCCCGGATGGCCGTGCCGTCCGTGGTCATCGCATCCGCCCTTCCTTCCGTACGCGCGTCGGCCGCCTCCTGAGGCGCCGGGCCGCCTGCTCGGGCGCGGGGCCGCCTGCTCGGGCGCGGGGCCGCATCCGCACCCTCCGGGGCGCACCCACCGGGGCGGCTCCTCACGCTCGGGCTCCGCCCACGGACCTCGCCTACCCGCTCCCGGCCGGCCCACCGGATGGCCCCGCCGCACGTCACCCGGGTGGGTCTGCTCGCCGGGCGGCCGCGGCGCGGCGTGCGGTAATCACGAAGAGGACCCCTTTCCCTGGCGTCAGTCGCCGCCCACCCCCAGGAGGCATCCATGCCGGATGCGAGCACCGCCGCAAGCGAGGATGCCCCGCCCCTGCCGGACGCGACCCCGGACGACGACCCGCCGATCCACATCCTCTGGATCAACGCCGGACTCAGCTGCGACGGCGACTCGGTCTCGCTGACCGCCGCCACCCAGCCGAGCATCGAGGAGATCGTGCTGCGCGGCCTGCCGGGCCTGCCGAAGATCGCCGTGCACTGGCCGCTGATCGACTTCGAGTGCGGCCCGGTGCAGGGCGCGGACGCTTTCATCGAGTGGTTCTTCAAGGCCGAGCGCGGCGAGATCGAACCGTTCGTGCTGGTCGTCGAGGGGTCGATCCCCAACGAGTCGATCAAGCCCGAGGGCTACTGGTGCGGATTCGGCGACGACCCGCTGACCGGGCAGCCGATCACCACCAGCGAGTGGATCGACCGGCTGGCGCCCAAGGCCCTGGCGGTGGTCGCCATCGGCACCTGCGCCACCTACGGCGGCATCCACGCCATGGAGGGCAACCCCACCGGGGCGATGGGCGTGCCCGACTACCTGGGCTGGGACTGGAAGTCCCAGGCCGGCATCCCGATCGTGTGCGTGCCGGGCTGCCCGATCCAGCCGGACAACTTCGCCGAGACGCTGACGTACCTGCTCTACCAGGCGGCCGGCTCGGCGCCGATGATCCCGCTGGACGACAAGCTCCGCCCCACCTGGCTCTTCGGCGCCACCGTCCACGAGGGCTGCGACCGCGCCGGGTACTACGAGCAGGGCCAGTTCGCCACCACCTACGACTCGCCCAAGTGCCTGGTGAAGCTGGGCTGCTGGGGACCGGTGGTGAAGTGCAACGTGCCCAAGCGCGGCTGGATGGACGGCATCGGCGGCTGCCCCAACGTCGGCGGCATCTGCATCGCCTGCACCATGCCCGGCTTCCCGGACAAGTTCATGCCGTTCATGGACGAGCCGCCCGGCGGCAAGGTCTCCAGCACCGCCAGCGGCATCTACGGCGCGGCGATCCGCCGGCTGCGCGGCATCACCATGAAGACCCTCGACCAGGAGCCCCAGTGGCGCCACCGCGGCAGCCATCTGACCACCGGCTACCGCCGCCCCTGGTGACCTCCGCGGTCGCCCGGCTCCCCGCCAGGTCCCCGTAATCCAGCACCCCCCCGCACCCCCCGCACCGAGCGACGACGAAGGGCCCGGAACAGACGATGGCAACGTCCACGACCGCAGGAGACCCCAGCGGTCTGACCGAGATGTCCTGGGATCCGATCACCCGGATCGTCGGCAGCCTCGGCATCCACACCAAGATCGACTTCAAGCAGAAGCGCGTGGCCGAGTGCTACAGCACCTCGTCGGTCTTCCGTGGCTACAGCGTCTTCATGCGCGGCAAGGACCCGCGCGACGCCCACTTCATCACCAGCCGGATCTGCGGCATCTGCGGCGACAACCACGCCACCTGCTCGGTGTACGCGCAGAACATGGCGTACGGCGTGAAGCCGCCGCACCTCGGCGAGTGGCTGATCAACCTCGGCGAGGCCGCGGAGTACATGTTCGACCACAACATCTTCCAGGAGAACCTGGTCGGGGTCGACTACTGCGAGAAGATGGTCCGGGAGACCAACCCCGGCGTGCTGGAGCTGGCCGAGCGCACCGAGGCGCCGCACGCGGGCGACCACGGCTTCCGCACCATCGCCGACATCATGCGCTCGCTCAACCCGCTGGAAGGCGAGTTCTACCGCGAGGCGCTGCAGGTCAGCCGCTACACGCGGGAGATGTTCTGCCTGATGGAGGGGCGCCATGTGCACCCCTCCACGCTCTACCCCGGCGGCACCGGCACCATCGCCTCGGTGCAGCTGCTCACCGACTACCTGAGCCGGCTGATGCGCTACGTGGAGTTCATGAAGCGCGTGGTGCCGCTGCACGACGACCTCTTCGACTTCTTCTACGAGGCGCTGCCCGGCTACGAGGAGGTCGGCAGGCGCCGCGTCCTGCTCGGCTGCTGGGGCGCGCTGAACGACCCCGCGCACTGCGACTTCACCTACGCGAACATGTCCGACTGGGGCCGGAAGATGTTCGTCACCCCCGGCGTCATCGTCGACGGCAAGCTGGTCACCAACGACCTGACCGAGATCAACCTCGGCATCCGCATCCTGCTGGGCAGCTCCTACTACCAGGACTGGCAGGGGCAGGAGCAGTTCGTCACGCACGACCCGCTCGGCAACCCGGTCGATCCGCGGCACCCGTGGAACCAGCACACCATCCCGGCGCCGCAGAAGCGGGACTTCGACGACAAGTACAGCTGGGTGATGTCGCCGCGCTGGTTCGACGGGAAGGACCACCTCGCGCTCGACACCGGCGGCGGCCCGATCGCCCGGCTGTGGTCGACCGCGCTGTCCGGGCTGGTCGACATCGGCTACATCAAGTCCACCGGGCACAGCGTGGTGATCAACCTGCCGCGGTCGCTGACCAAGCCCGAGACCACCTTCGAGTGGAAGATCCCCCGGTGGAGCAACGCCCTGGAGCGCAACCGGGCGCGCACCTACTTCCAGGCGTACGCCGCCGCCGCGGCCCTGCACTTCGCCGAGCAGGCGCTCGCCGAGGTCCGCGCCGGCCGCACCCAGACCTGGGAGAAGTTCGAGGTCCCCGACGAGAGCATCGGCTGCGGCTTCACCGAGGCCGTCCGCGGGGTGCTCTCGCACCACATGGTCATCCGCGACGGCAAGATCGCCAACTACCACCCGTACCCGCCCACTCCGTGGAACGCCAGCGTGCGCGACACCTACGGAACCCCGGGACCGTACGAGGACGCGGTGCAGAACACCCCGATCTTCGAGGAGAACCCGCCGGAGGACTTCAAGGGCATCGACATCATGCGGGCCGTCCGCAGCTTCGACCCGTGCCTGCCCTGCGGCGTGCACATGTACGTCGGCGGCGGCAGGACCGTCGAGAAGATGCACGTGCCGACCGGCCTCAGCGGGCTCGCCGGATGACCGCCCGCCAGGCGGAACGGGCGACGACACCGGAGGCCGCGGCCCAGCGGGTCGAGGCACTCCTCGACGCGCTGGCCGGCGCCGGCGGCCCCGCCGTCGCCGAGACCGGCGAGGAACTCGTCCGCGCCCTCATGGACTTCTACGGCGCGGGCCTGGCCCGCGTCGTGGCCCTGCTCTCCGGCCGCAGCGGCAACCCGCTCGGCGCCCTGCTGGACGACGAGACGGCCGCGGGACTGCTCGTCCTGCACGGCCTGCACCCCGACGACCTCCAGGTCCGGGTCGAGCGCGCGCTGCGCGCCGCCGACGCCGGCACGCTCGACGACGCCGGATTCGACCCCGCCACCGGGACGCTGCGGGTGCGCCGGCAGGCCGAGGGCGGAGGCTGCGGGTGCGGCGGCTCCAGCGGAGCGGTACGCGAGCGGGTCGAGGCCGCGCTGGCCTGCTTCGCCCCCGAGGTCACCGCGCTGGAGCTGGAGGAACAGCCGGCCGTCGCGGAACCGGTGCTGCTGCAGATCGGCGTCCGGCCGCCCGACGCCGCGCCGCGGGCGGGAGCCCGGTGACCGCCGCGGCATCGCCCGCGGTCGGGCGCGCCGGGCTGCGGCGCTTCCTCGACGACCGGCCGCCCGCCGTGGAGCGCTGCGAGCTGTGCTCGGTGCCGCTGGGCGGCGGCCACCGGCACCTGGTCGACATCGACCAGCGGGTGCTGGCCTGCGCCTGCATGGCCTGCGCGATGCTCTTCGACCGTGAGGGCACCGCGCGCGGCCGCTTCCGCACCATCCCCGACCGCTACCTGTCCGACCCGCGGTGGCAGGGCTCCGAGGTCGGCTGGCAGGCCCTCGGCGTGCCGGTCGGGGTCGCGTTCTTCTTCCGCAACTCCGCCCTGGACCGCGTCGTCGCCTTCTACCCGAGCCCGGCCGGAGCCACCGAGAGCGAGGTCGAACCGCAGGCGTGGGACGCCGCCTTCGGCGACTGCGCGCTGGCCGACGCCCTCGCCCCCGACGTCGAGGCCCTCCTGGTGCGCAGGACCGACCAGGCGTCCTCCTGCCACCTGATCCCGGTGGACGCCGCGTACGAACTCGTCGGCCGGCTGCGGCTGCACTGGCAGGGGTTCGACGGCGGCGACCGGGCGCGAGCCGAACTCGACGCCTTCTTCGACGAGTTGGAGCGCAAGGCCCGGCCTGTGCCGGACGGCGCGGACGGAGGCCGCCGGTGAGCGGCCTCGGCTTCAGCTGCCTCGGGGTGCGCGCGGACCCGTACGCGGCAGGGCCCACCCTGGTCTTCCGGCTCGGCGTCACCGCCGGCGAGGGCGAGCGGGTGCACGCGCTCGCACTGCGCTGCCAGATCCGTATCGAACCCGCCCGGCGCGGCTACGGCGACGCCGAGGCGGAGCGGCTCGACGGCCTGTTCGGGGAGCGCTCGCGCTGGAGCAGGAGCATGCAGCCGCTGCAGTTCGCGCACGCCTCCGTGGTCGTCCCCGGCTTCACCGGCGCCACCGAGGTCGACCTTCCGGTGCCGTGCACCTACGACATGGACATCGCCGCGAGCCGGTACTTCAGCGCGCTGGAGGACGGCGACGCGCCGCTGACCCTGCTGTTCTCCGGCACCGCCTTCCGCGGCCCGCGCGGATTCCAGGTCGAGCCCGTCCCCTGGGACCGCGAGGCGCCCTGCCGGCTGCCCGCCCGCGTCTGGCGGGAGATGCTCGACCAGCACTTCCCCGGCTGCGGATGGCTCAGGCTGCCGCGCACCACCATGGACGCGCTGCTCGCGTATCGCGCCCGGCGGGCGCTGCCGTCCTGGCAGGAGACCGTCGAGGCGCTGCTGAGCGCCGCCGACGCCCGCGCCGCCGACGGGGAGGCGCTGCCGGTCGCGGCGGGCGTCCCGGGGCCGGGGCCGGAGGTGACACCGTGACCGCCGCGCAGAGCACGGCGGGGCGCGGCGCCGTGTCCGGTGAGACGACCGGTGGCGCGCCTGACACCGCGGACCGGCTCTTCTGCACCGCCCGCGCGGTGGCCGACGCGATGCTCTTCGAGGGCTACGTGCTCTACCCCTACCGGGCGTCCGCCGCCAAGAACCGGATGCGCTGGCAGTTCGGCGTCCTCGTGCCGCCGTCCTGGGACGGCCACCGCGGCGAGCACAGCGCGCAGCGCACCGAGTGCCTGATGGAGCCCAGGTCCGGCGCGGCACTGCACGCCCGGCTGCGCTTCCTGCGCGCCCAGCGCCGCACCGTGCAGCGGCTGCGCGAGGACGGCGGCCACGAGGACGCCGAGGCGCTGGAGCTGCCCGACCGCGTGCTGGTGCCCTGGGACGAGGGCGTGGAGGAGCAGGCCGACCTCACCGCCACCATCGGGGACCTGACCCGCGAGGGCGGTGTGACGCTGCCGCTCCGGCTGGACGCCGGCGAGGACGTCGAGGACGTGCGGGACGCCTCCGGCGCCGTGGTCGGGCGGCTGGTGCGCCGCAGGGCGCGGGTCGAGGCGCGGATGCGGCTGACCGCCACCGAACTCCCCGGTCCCTTCCGGGTGCTGCGGCTGACGGCGGTCGTGGAGAACACCGGGCCGTGGACCGCGGCCGACGCGCCGGGCACCACCCGCGACGACGTCCTGCCGCACGCCCTGGTCTCCGCGCACCTGATGCTGGGGCTGACCGCGGGCTCCTTCGTGTCGATGACCGACCCGCCGCAGTGGGCGGCCGAGGCGGTGGCGCGGTGCCGCAACGACCACACCTGGCCCGTGCTGGCCGGCGCCGACGGCCGCTCCGACGCCGTGCTCTCCTCGCCGATCATCCTGGAGGACCACCCGCAGATCGCGCCGGAGAGCCCGGGAGCGCTCTACGACGCCACCGAGATCGACGAGATCCTCGCGCTGCGCACAGCCGCCCTCACCGACCAGGAGAAACGCGAGGCGCGCGGCACCGACGAGCGCGCCGGAGCGGTGATCGACCTGGCCGACTCCATGCCGCCCGAGGTGCTGGAGCGCCTGCACGGCGCGGTGCGCTCGCTGCGGGCGCTCACCGGGCACCGCCCCGGCGAGGGGCCGCCGACCTTCACCACGCCCGGACCCGCCACGCCGGTGTCCGTCGCGCCGGACGGGCCGGGGGCCGGCGAGGCCCCCGCGTGGCAGGACCCGGCGGACGCCCTGATGCGGCCGGACGCTCCCTGGTGGGACCCCGCCGCCGACCGCAGCGTCGACCCCGGGCGCGACCGGGTACCGGTCGGCGGCCGTACGGTGGGTGCGGGCGACCGTGTGACGCTGCGTCCGGGGCTGCGCAGGACCGACGCCCAGGACATGTTCCTGGACGGGCGCGCCGCGCTGGTCGAGGCGGTGCTGCACGACGTCGACGGCAGCGTCCACCTGGCGGTGACCGTCGAGGGCGACCCGGGCGCCGAACTCCAGCGCGCCCAGGGCCGGTTCCGCTACTTCCAGCCCGACGAGGTGGCGCTGCCCGAGGACGAGGCGTGAGCGCCGCGCCGGGCCGCACGCCGGGCGGCCGGGTCCTCGTCGCGGGCCTGGGCAACATCTTCCTCGGCGACGACGGCTTCGGCGTCGAGGCGGTCGCCCGGCTCGCTCGGCGCGACCTGCCCCCCGGCGTGGAGACCGCCGACATCGGCGTGCGCGGAGTGCACCTCGCCTACCAACTGCTCGACGGCTACGACACGGTGGTCCTGCTGGACGCCACCGCCCGTGGCGGCGCGCCCGGCACGGTCTACCTCATCGACGAGGCGGCCGCCGTGCCCGGTGACGGCGCGCAGGCCCTCATCGACGGCCACCGGATGACCCCGGACGCGGTGCTCGCGCTCCTCGACACCCTCAGCGCCGGGACCGGCGGCGAACGCCCCCGCCGGATCGCGGTCGTGGGCTGCGAGCCCGCCTGCCTCGACGAGGGCATCGGGCTCAGCGACCCCGTCGCCGCCTCCGTCGACGAGGCGGTGGACGCCGTGCTGCGGCTGCTGTCCGGCGGCGCCGACCACCGCCAGGACCCGGCGCCCGTACGGGTGCCGGCACCGGAAGGACAGCAGTACCGAGACAAGGAGACACGGCCATGACCAAGATCCTGCTGGGTGCGGCGGCGGGCTGCGTGGCGGCCGTCGTCGCCGTCAACCTGCCGGACATCAGGCGCTACTTGAAGATCCGCGCGATGTGAGCGAACGCGTGGCGCCGCGGTGGCGCCACGCGACCACCGCTGCTCCGGCCCGGCGCCGGGACCCTGACCCGCGCGCGGTCGGCCGGGACGCCCCCGCCTGCCGGCGACCTGCCGCCGCACGGGAGCCCAGGGGCGCCGCCCGGCTGCGCGTCCGCCGTCGGGCCGGCTGCCGACCGGGGGCGGGACCGCCGGCGTTCCACCGTGGAGTCGAGGGCGTCGGCCCGCCCAACCGGCCCGGCACGCAGAGAACTTGTCGCTCCGCGACCCGTCGCCCTGGGTCGCTTCGGACCGCTGACGGTCCGCCGTCGGGTCGAGGGCCGCGGGCCGCCCCGCCTGCCGGCGGCCTGCCGTCGCGCCGGCGCCGCCTGGTCGCGCCCGCCCGGCGTCGCGCCGGGCTGGCCTGCCCGCCCCGCTGGCGGCATCCGGTCTGATGTCGCCGACCGGGGGCGGGCCCGCCGGAGGTCCGCTGCCGGGTCGAGGGCGTCAGGCGGTCGAGGGCGTCGGGCGCGCCCAACTGGCCCCGCGTGGATGGACGGGTCGCTCGGCGGCCCATCGCGTTCCGCCGTCGGCACGAGGGCGTCGGGCTGCCCGCCCACGTCGGGGCCGACGGCGTGGTCAGGCCGTCGCGCCGGAACCGCCTGGTCGCGCCCGCCCGGCGTCGCGCCCGCCGTCGGACCGTGTCGCCCGGCGCGGGGGCGCGGCCGGCGCGGCCCGAGCCAGGGGTCGGGCCGGGGCGGCGACGCGTCGGCAGGGCCGCGCGCATCGCGGCATCGCCGCCATCCGGATGAGGGCGGTGGCGATGGGCGGCGTGGCGGCGGGTGCGGGGGCGTGGTCGCCCCTGTACTGGTCACGCCCGGCGGACCGCGGGGCGCCTGCCGGGGAGTGACGATGCATGAGATGTCGATCGCGCTGGCCGTGATCGGCCAGATCGAGGATGTGGCGCGCGCCGAGGGCCGGTCGGGAGTCGAGACGGTCACCCTGCAGGTCGGTGAACTCGCCGGCGTCGTGCCCGACGCACTGGGCTTCTGCTTCCGACTCGCCTGCGACGGCACGCTCCTCGCCGGGGCGCGGCTGGTCACGCGGCCGGTGCCGGGACGCGCGCGGTGCGAGCCGTGCGCGCGGGAGTGGCCCACCGGGATGCCGCCCGACCTGTGCTGTTCCGGCTGCGGCGCGGCCGCGGCAGGACTGCTCTCCGGGCGCGAACTCCAGATCGCCGCCGTGCGCTGGGCGCCGGGCGGGGTGCCCGCCGCCGCCCGGGAGCCGCAGCAGCGGACTCGTCCGACACCCACCGTCCCCGAGGAGTCCTGAGACCATGTGCCGTGCCACCGACCTGCGCACCGCCGTGCTCGCCAAGAACGACCGCGGCGCCCAGCGGCTGCGGGCCGAACTCGCGGCCCGCGGGACCGTGTTGGTGAACCTGATGTCCAGCCCCGGCAGCGGCAAGACCGCGCTGCTCGAAGCCGAACTCGTCGCGGCCCGCCGGGACGGCGTGCCGGTGGCGGCGCTCACCGCGGACCTGGCGACGGAGAACGACGCGACACGGTTGGCGCGTTCGGGCGCGCCGGTGCGGCAGGTGCTCACCGACGGGCTCTGCCATCTGGAGACCGGCATGCTGCGCGGCCACCTCGACGGCTGGCTGCCGCCCGACACCCGGCTGCTGTTCGTGGAGAACGTCGGCAACCTCGTCTGCCCCGCCTCCTACGACCTCGGGGAGACGCTGCGGGTGGTGCTGGCCTCCGTCACCGAGGGCGAGGACAAGCCGCTGAAGTACCCGACGGCCTTCGGGCTCGCGCACCTGGTGGTCGTCACCAAGCACGACCTCGCGGAGGCGGCGGAGTTCGACCAGGACGCCTTCCTCGCGGCCGTCCGGCAGGTCAACCCCGGCGTGGAGGTCGTCTTCACCTCCGCGCGCCGGGGCAGGGGCGTCGGCCTGCTGCTGGAGCGCGCCCTCGCCGTCGCCGCGGGCGCGCGGGTGCACCGCCCGGTGATGGGCACCCCCCTGCACGGCCACCACCACGGCGCTGACGGGCACCAGGACCACGACGGCCCGGACCACGTCCACGACGGCCGGGAGCCGGGCGCGACGCACTCCCACCCGCACGCCTCCGCGCACTGACGCCCGCCGCCCATGAGCGTCGAGCCGGGCCCGGTACGGACCACGCCTCTCGTACGGCGCCGTGTCACGGTCCGCGGTGTCGTGCAGGGCGTCGGGTTCCGGCCGTACGTCTACGGCCTGGCCCGCGCACTGCGGCTGTCGGGTGAGGTGACGAACACCGGCGAGGGCGTCGTCGCCGAGGTCGAGGGCGCGGTGGCGGACGTCGCGGCCTTCTGCGAGCGGATCGGCGCGCAGGTCCCGCCGCTGGCCGTCGTCCAGTCCGTGCGCCACGAACCGCTCGCGCCGCGCGGCGGCGAGGGGTTCACCATCGCGCCGTCGCGGCCCGGCGGCCCGCGCCGCACCCTCGTCGCCCCCGACACCGCCACCTGCGCGGACTGCCTGGCCGAGATGTGCGATCCGGCGGACCGGCGGTACCGGCACGCCTTCATCACCTGCACCCACTGCGGGCCGCGCTTCACCATCGTCACCGGCCTGCCGTACGACCGCGCCAACACCACCATGGCCGGCTTCCCGATGTGCGCGGCCTGCGCCCGCGAGTACGCCGACCCCGGCGACCGGCGCTTCCACGCCCAGCCGGTGGCGTGCCACGACTGCGGGCCGCGGCTGCGGCTGGACACACCGCGCGGCGAGGGGACCGCGGCCGACCCGGTGGCCGCGGCCCGGGCGCTGCTGGCCGCCGGGGCGATCGTCGCCGTGAAGGGCCTCGGCGGCTACCACCTGGCGTGCGACGCGGCGAACCCGGCCGCCGTCGAGGCGCTGCGCCGGCGCAAGGCGCGCGGCGACAAGCCGTTCGCCGTGATGGCGGCGGACCCGGCCGACGTCGAGCCGCTGGTGCACCTGGACGCCGCCGAGCGCGCGCTGCTCACCGGGCGCCGGCGGCCGATCGTGCTGCTGCGCCGCCGCCGTGGGACCCTCGGCGGCGCGCTGCCCGGCGCGGTCGCCCCCGGCGGCGCCGACCTCGGCGTGATGCTGCCGTACACCCCGCTGCACCACCTGCTGCTCGGGCTGCCCGGCGACCCGCGGGGGCCGCGGCTGCTGGTGATGACCAGCGGCAACCGCGGCGGCGAGCCGATCGTGACCGACGACCGGGAGGCGCGTGAGCGGCTCGCCGGGCTCGCCGACGCCTGGCTGGGCCACGACCGGCCGATCCACGTGCCCTGCGACGACTCGGTGGTGCGGATCTGCGCCGGCGAGGAGCTGCCGGTGCGGCGCTCCCGGGGCTACGCGCCGTTCCCGCTGCCGCTGCCCTGCCCGGTGCCCCCCGCGCTCGCGGTCGGCGCCGACTTGAAGAACACGTTCTGCCTGGGCGAGGACCGCACGGCCTGGCTGTCCGCGCACGTCGGCGACATGGACGACCTGGCCACCCTCACCGCTTTCACGCGCGCCGAGCGGCAGTTGGAGGCGATCACCGGGGTCGCGCCGCGGCTGCTGGCGGCCGACCTGCACCCCGGCTACCGGTCCGTCCGGTGGGCGCGGCAGCACGCGCGGGGACGCCCGCTGCGGCAGGTGCAGCACCACCACGCGCACGTCGCCGCCGTCATGGCCGAGCACGGACTGGACGGCACACGCCCGGTGATCGGTGTCGCCTTCGACGGCACCGGCTACGGCGACGACGGGGCGGTGTGGGGCGGCGAGTTCCTGGTCGCCGACTACGACGGCTACCGGCGCGCCGCGCACCTGGCGTATGTGCCGCTGCCCGGGGGTGACGCCGCGGTGCGCCGCCCCTACCGGATGGCGCTGGCCCACCTGTGGGCCGCGGGGCTGCCCTGGCTGCCGGAGCTGCCGCCCGCCGCCGCCTGCCCTGACGACGAACGCCTCGCCCTGGCACGCCAGTTGGAGCGCGGGCTGAACTGCGTCCCCACCTCCGGCATGGGCCGGCTCTTCGACGCGATGGCGTCGCTCGCCGGGGTGTGCCAGCAGGCCGGGTACGAGGCGCAGGCCGCCGTCGAACTGGAGGCCGCCGCGTGGCGGGCCGGCGAGCCGGACGGCGCGTACACGTTCCTGCTGCGCGCCGCGGACGAGGAGCCGGGCCCCGCGGCGCCCGGCGCGGCACCTCGCACCGCCCGCGGCGACGGCCCGCTGCTGCTCGACCCGGCCCCGGTGCTCTCCGCCGCCCTCGCCGACGTGCGCGCCGGCGCCGGCGCGGAGGCCGTCGCGGCGCGCTTCCACGCCGGCCTGGCCCTGGCGGTGCGCCGCACGTGCGCCGCGCTGCGCGAGCGCACCGGGCTCGGCACCGTGGCGCTCAGCGGCGGCGTGTTCGCCAACGCGGTGCTGACGTCCGCGTGTTGCGAGGGACTGCGCGCGGACGGGTTCACCGTGCTGCGGCACCGGATGGTCCCGCCGAACGACGGCGGGCTGGCCCTCGGGCAGCTCGTGATCGCGGCCCGCGCCGCCGCTGCCGGCTCCGGCCGGGCGGCCCGGACCGACACCTAGCAACAGCGAGGAGAGCGGCATGTGCCTGGCAGTGCCCGGCAGAGTCCTGGAGATCGAGGAACGCGACGGTACCCGCATGGCGACCGTCGACTTCGGCGGCGTGGTGAAGGAGGTGTGCCTGGAGTACCTGCCGGACCTGCGGGTCGGCGAGTACACCATCGTGCACGTCGGGTTCGCGCTGCAGCGGCTCGACGAGGAGTCGGCGATGCGGACGCTGGCCCTGTTCGAGGAACTCGGCCTGCTTCAGGAGGAGTTCGGCGACCCGTGGGAGACGGCGCAGCGGGAGGCGCAGCGATGAGATACCTGGAGGAGTTCCAGGACCCCCGGCTGGCCCGGCGGCTGCTGGACGAGATCCGTGCGATCGTCACCCGGCCCTGGACGCTGATGGAGGTGTGCGGCGGCCAGACCCACTCGATCATCCGGCACGGCATCGACCAGCTGCTGCCGCAGGAGATCGAGCTGATCCACGGCCCCGGCTGCCCGGTGTGCGTGACGCCCCTCGAAGTCATCGACAAGGCCCTGGAGATCGCCTCCCGGCCCGGCGTCGTCTTCTGCTCCTTCGGCGACATGCTGCGGGTCCCCGGCACCGGCCGCGACCTGTTCCGGGTCAGGGCCGAGGGCGGCGACGTGCGGGTGGTGTACTCACCGCTCGACGCACTGCGGATCGCCCGGCAGAACCCGGACAGGGAGGTCGTCTTCTTCGGCATCGGCTTCGAGACCACCGCGCCGCCCAACGCCATGACGGTCCATCAGGCCCGCAGACTGGGCATCCGCAACTTCAGCCTGCTGGTCTCCCATGTGCGGGTGCCTCCGGCCATCGAGGCGATCATGACGTCGCCGCAGGCACGGGTGCAGGCGTTCCTCGCCGCCGGTCACGTGTGCAGCGTGATGGGCACCGGCGAGTACCCCGAGCTGGCCGAGCGCTTCGGGGTGCCGATCGTCGTCACCGGCTTCGAGCCGCTCGACATCCTGGAGGGCGTACGGCGCGCCGTGCACCAGCTGGAGAACGGCCGGCACACCGTGGAGAACGCCTACGCCAGGGCGGTCCGCGACGAGGGCAACCCCGCCGCGCGCGCCATGCTCGCCGACGTCTTCGAGACCACCGACCGGGCCTGGCGGGGCATCGGCACCATCCCCGGCAGCGGCTGGCGACTGGCCGAGCGCTACCGGGAGTTCGACGCCGAGCACCGCTTCTCCGTCACCGGCATCACCACCTGCGAGCCCGCCGGGTGCCGCAGCGGCGAGGTGCTGCAGGGGCTGCTCAAGCCGCACCAGTGCGAGGCGTTCGGCACCCTCTGCACGCCCCGCAACCCGCTCGGCGCGACCATGGTCTCCAGCGAGGGCGCCTGCGCCGCGTACTACCTCTACCGCCGGCTCGGCGGCACTCCCACAACCGCGCCGACCGTGGAGGCGAGCCCCGTTGGCTGACACCACCGACCTGAGCATGCCCCGCGCGGGGACCCCCGAGGACCGTGCGCCGCACCATCGCGTGCCGCAGGACCACACCCCCGACGGCGGCTCCGCCGTGCAGGCGCCGGACTTCTCAGGCTGGACCTGCCCGGCGCCGCTGCGCGACCATCCGCACATCGTGATGGGCCACGGCGGCGGCGGCGCGCTCTCCGCGGAGCTGGTCGAGCACATCTTCGCGCCGGCCTTCGGCAGCCCCTCCGGGGTGCTCGCCGAGCTGGGGGACTCGGCCGTGGTCACGCTGGGCGGCGCCCGGCTGGCCTTCTCCACCGACTCCTACGTGGTGCGGCCGCTGTTCTTCCCCGGCGGTTCCATCGGGGACCTCGCGGTCAACGGCACCGTCAACGACCTTGCCATGAGCGGCGCCCGGGCCGCCTACCTGTCCTGCGGGTTCATCCTGGAGGAGGGAGTCGCGACGGACGGCGTCGCCAGGGTCGCGCAGGCCATGGGCGACGCGGCCCGCCGCGCCGGGGTCGAGGTGGCCACCGGCGACACCAAGGTGGTGGAGTCGGGCCACGGCGACGGCGTGTACATCAACACCGCGGGGATCGGCCTGGTGCCCGCGGGCGTCGACATCCGGCCGCAACGGGCCGTCCCCGGCGACGTGGTGATCGTCAGCGGGCCGGTCGGCGCGCACGGCGTCGCCATCATGAGCGTGCGCGAGGGCCTGGAGTTCGGCAGCGCGGTGGAGAGCGACAGCGCGCCGCTGGGCGGCCTGGTCGAGGCGATGCTCGCGCAGACCCGGGACGTGCACGTGCTGCGCGACCCGACCCGCGGCGGGCTGGCCGCGTCGCTGAACGAGATCGCCGCGGCCGCCGGTGTGGGCGTGGTGGTCCAGGAGCGCAGCGTGCCGGTGCTGCCGGAGGTCGCCAACGCCTGCGCGATCCTCGGCCTGGACCCCTGGTACGTGGCCAACGAGGGCAAGCTCGTCGCCTTCGTGCCCCGCGAGCACGCCGACGCGGTGCTGGCGGCGATGCGCGCGCACCCGTACGGCGCCGAGGCCGTGGTCATCGGGGAGTGCGTGGCCGACCACCCGGGGATGGTCGTGGCGAGGACCGGGCTCGGCGGCACCCGCGTGGTGGACCTGCCGATGGGTGAGCAGCTGCCCCGGATCTGCTGACCCCGCACCCGGCACCCCGCACGGGGCGCGCGGTGCCCGCGCGGAGCCCCCCGGGTGTGTCCCGGAGCGGGCCCCGCGCGGGCTCGGCGTCAGCGTGCCCTGCGGGCCACCGTGAAGTGGTCGATGCGCTTGCCGGTCTCGGCGATCGCGGACACCGTCAGCGTCGACTCCCGCCCGCTGCGCGCCGGTTCGACGTCCACCGAGATGAACGAGTAACCGGTGTAGCGCACCCGCGACCAGTTCACCGTGTCGGTGACCTTGCCGCCGCCCTTGGCGGAGTGCCAGGTGGTGACGGTGTCCACCGGGTTCTCGCTGCCCTCGAAGGTGTCGGGGGCGGGGAAGTTGTAGAGGCTGCGGCCGGCGCCGCCGGCCGTGACGTAGACGGTGCCGTCGGTCGCGGGCCGGGTGGTGCCGCCGATCTCGACCGGGTGCGAGACGGCGCCGCCGCGGATCGCGTCGGTGCGCTCGTAGACGTGGTTGTGGCCGTTGACGACCAGGTCCACCTGGTGCTTCTCGAACAGCGGCACCCACTCCGCCTGCACGCCGCCGTCGGAGGCGTGCGCGTTGGTGGTGGAGTAGGCGCAGTGGTGGAAGAAGACCACCAGGAAGTCGATGCCCCGCTGCTTGCGGTAGGCGCCCAGGGTGCGGTCCAGCCACGCGGTCTGCTTGCCGCCGGTGATCCCGTAGTTGGCCGGGATCTCGTAGGACACGTCGTTGGCGTCCAGCGCGATCACCGCGGTGTTGCCGTACACGAAGGAGTAGGCGCCCGGCTGGTTCTTCGGGTCGTGGCCGTTGGCCGGCAGCGACCAGCGGGCCTCCTGGCCGCCGTAGCCGTTCGGCGAGTACCAGGCCTCCATGTCGTGGTTGCCGGTGGTCACCATCCACGGGACGCGCGCCGACACCGACTCGGTCTGCGCCAGGAACGAGTCCCAGGTGCGGGCGTCGTAGTCGCCGGAGTCGCTCTGCTGGCCCGAGCCGTCGGGGTCGGCGTAGCAGATGTCGCCCGCGTGCAGGTGGAAGGCCGGGTTCTGGGCCAGGATCAGCGAGTCGTTGGCCAGGGCGTGGTAGCTGACGCCCTGGTCGCCGAAGGCGGTGAAGGTGAAGCGCTCCGGGCGGGCCGGAGCGGTGGTGAAGGAGCCCACGGTGGCGAACGCGCCGGGCTGGGCCGGGTCGAAGCCGTCGTGCCCGACACCGTAGTAGTAGGTGGTGCCGGGACGCAGTCCGCCGATCGCGGCGTGCAGGTAGAACTGGTCGACCGGCGGCAGCTTGCTGTTGAGCAGCTGCGGGGTGTGCAGGTCGCGCACCTCGGCCTCGATCTTGTGGCTGAGCGACCACGGCTGCAGGCCGATCCGCACGAACGGCCGGCGCACCGCCAGCGGCACCTGCCACGAGATGGTGAACTCGCAGCGCGGGTCAGAGCCGAACTGCAGGTGCCGGCCGAACGGCGCCACCAGCGCGCCGTCGATGTGGTGGCCGGTCGCCGGGCGCGACAGCAGCGTCGGGCTCGCGGAGTCCGCGCGCGCCACCCCGCCCATCAGGCCGGACGCGGCGACCGCGCCGGCGGCCACCCCGCCCATGACCATCCGGCGACGCGTCAGTTTGGTCCGCAGGTACTCGTGTTGCTCGGCCATGCTCATCTTCGCGGCCAGCCTGGCGTCGATGCCCATCTCAGGTGTGTCCATGGGGCGAAACCTCCCATTGGCTCCCGACGCGGCGGTGACAGCGGAGTGAACGCCGGACGTCGCACAGCCTGCGAGCCGCGGCGCCGGCCCGGTCCCGCGTGCACGAAATCTTGAGCAGATGCTTGAAGATGCGCAAAACCTGGCCCTACGATGCATGGGCAATCATCGATGGCTCGCTCGTCTGCGCAGTTCTCACCCCCTCGGCCCGGTCGGCCCGCGGCCGCCCGCAGACGACCACCGTTCCACCCGGCACCCGCGCAGCCCGCACCGCCGCACACCCGCACCGCCGTACGCCCGCGCCTGCGGGCATCCCGCACGTCCCCTTCTCAGCAGAGGAGTTCCCCGTGCCACGACCCCGCCTCGCCCGCCTCCGCCCCCGCGCCGCGGCCACCGCCGTCGCCGCCGCGCTGCTGTGCCTGCCGCTCGGCACCGCGGGCACCGCCCACGCCTCGCCGACGGCCACCTCGGGCGACGGCCGGGCGCTCGCCGTCACCCCGCCGATGGGGTGGAACGACTGGGCCCACTACCAGTGCGGCGTCACCGAGCAGATCGTCACCGCCAACGCCGACGCCCTCGTCTCCTCCGGTCTGGCCGCCAAGGGGTACGACACGGTCACCGTCGACGACTGCTGGATGACGAAGGCGCGGGACACGAGCGGCGCCCTGGTCGCCGACCCGGTGAAGTTCCCGCACGGCATGGCCTGGCTGGGCTCGTACCTGCACGCGCGCGGCCTGAAGTTCGGGATCTACGAGGACGCCGGCTCCTCGACCTGCGGCGGCTACCCGGGCAGCGGGCGGCCGCAGGGCGGCGGCGCCGACCACTTCGCCAAGGACGCCGCCTCCTACGCCGCCTGGGGCGTGGACTATCTCAAGCTCGACGGCTGCAACGTGTACACCGCCGCAGGCCAGACCCAGGAACAGGCCTACCGCCAGGCGTACGACGCGCAGGCGGCGGCGCTGCGCGCCTCCGGGCGCGACATCGTGTTCTCCGAGTCGGCGCCCGCCTATTTCCAGAGCGGCGAGTGGGGGAACCCCACCTGGTTCGACGTGCTGTCCTGGACCGGCTCCGACGGCCAGCTGTGGCGCGAGGGCTGGGACGTGGCCACGTACGACCCCGCGCAGCCGAACGCCAGTCGCTGGTCGAGCGTGCTGTCCAACTACGGCTACGACCGCTGGATCGGCCGCTACGCCTCACCGGGCAACTGGAACGACCCGGACTTCCTCATCGCCGGCGCCGGCGGCCTCACCGACGACGAGTCGCGCAGCCAGGTCGCCCTCTGGTCGATGCTGGCCGCCCCGATGATCCTCTCCTCCGACGTCGCCGCGCTGACCCCCGCCGCCGCCTCGGCGCTCGGCGACCGCGACCTGATCGCCGTCGACCAGGACGCCCTCGGCCGGCAGGCCGGCGTGGTGTCCGCCAACGGCAGCACCGACGTGCTGGCCCGCCCGCTGGCCGGCGGCGACCGCGCCGTCGCCGTCCTCAACCGCACCTCCGCGGCCCGCAGCATCACCACCGCGCTGGCCGACGTGGGGCTGCCCGGCTGCACGGTGACCGCGAGGGACCTGTGGAGCGGCTCGACGTCGTCGGTCAGCAGCGCCCTGACGGCGACCGTGCCCGCCCACGGCACCGCGATCTGGCGGCTCACCCCCGGCGCCGGCTGCGCCGCGGCGGTCCCCACCGGGCAGCTGACCGGCAACGGCGCCAAGTGCGCCGACGTCACCGGCAGCGGCGCCGCCGACGGCACGCAGGTGATCCTGTACTCCTGCACCGGCAACGCCAACCAGCGCTGGACGCTGCCCGCCGACCGCACCGTGCGCTCCCTCGGCAAGTGCCTCACCGCCTCCGGCACCGCCGCGGGAAGCGCGGCGGTGCTGTCCGCCTGCACCGGCGCGGCCGCCCAGCAGTGGACCGCGGCCGCCGACGGCACTCTCGTCAACGCCGCCTCCGCGCTGTGCCTCGACGTCTACGGCGGCGGTACCGCGGACTCCACGAAGCTCGACACGTGGACCTGCGGCCACCTCCAGGCGAACCAGGTGTGGTCGCTGCCGCGCTGACCCGGGCGCGCTCCGCCCCGCCCGGCAGCGGGTTTGCCGCTGCCGGGTCCGGGCAGGTGCAGCGCACGCCGGACGGCGCACGGACAGCGGAAGGCTAGTGCCATGGCCGAAGACCCGACGGCCGCAGAGACGGCTCCTCAGGCGGCCGGAGCCCACGCAGCACCCGGTGCGGAACCGACAGCCCCGGGAGAGGTCCACCGATGGTGGACGCTGACCGCGGTCTGCGTCGGCACCTTCATGCTGCTGCTCGACATCACCATCGTGAACGTCGCGCTGCCCGACATCCAAAGAGAGCTGCACAGCAGCTTCTCCGACCTCCAGTGGGTCGTCGACGCCTATGCGCTGACCCTCGCCGCGGCGCTGCTGACCTGCGGTTCCCTCGCCGACCTGTTCGGCCGGCGGCGGCTGTACCTGATCGGCGTCACGGTGTTCTCCGGCGCGTCGTTGCTGTGCGGCCTGGCTGACGGGACGCTCTTCCTGGAGCTGGCACGCGGCGCGCAGGGCATCGGCGGCGCCATCATGTTCTCCGTCTCCCTCGCCCTGCTCGCGGAGACCTTCCGGGGCAAGGACCGCGGCGTCGCCTTCGGGATCTGGGGCGCGATCACCGGGCTCGCCGTCGCGGTGGGACCGGTCGTCGGCGGCGCCCTGACCTCGGGGCTCTCATGGCGGTGGATCTTCTTCGTCAACCTGCCGATCGGGCTGGCCGCGCTGGTGATCACCGTGACGCGGGTGCGCGAGTCGCGCGACCCCCGGCCGCGCTCCCCGGACTGGTGGGGCTTCGTCACCTTCACCGCGTCGCTGTCGTTCCTGGTCTTCGCGCTGATCAAGTCCAGCGACCGCGGTTTCACCGACACCCTGGTGCTCGGCTGCTTCGCCGCCGCCGCGGTGCTGCTCGCGGCGTTCCTGGCGGTCGAGATCGTCGGCCGGGAGCCGATGTTCGACCTCGGACTGTTCTCCAAGCCGACGTTCTCCGGCGGCTCGATCGCCGCCTTCGGCATGTCGGCGTCGATCTTCGCGATGTTCCTGTACCTGACGCTCTACCTCCAGGACGTGCTGGGCTACTCCGCGCTGGCCACGGGCATGCGGCTGCTGACGGCCTCGGGGGCGATCTTCGTGTGCGCCGCGGTGGCCGGCCGGCTCTCCTCGCGGGTCCCGGTACGGCTGCTCATCGGGCCCGGCGGCATCATCGTCGGCGTCGGCCTGCTGCTGATGCGCGGCCTCGACGCCCAGTCCGACTGGACCCACCTGGTGCCGGGGCTCATCGTCAGCGGCGTCGGCGTAGGGCTGATCAACCCGCCGCTCGCCTCCACGGCGGTCGGCGTCGTACAGCCCCGGCAGGCGGGCATGGCGTCGGGCATCAACTCCACCTTCCGCCAGGTCGGCATCGCCACCGGCATCGCGCTGCTCGGATCGCTGTTCGCCTCGCAGGTGCGGTCGGTGGTGACCGCGCGGCTGGCCGGCGTCCCGCACATCGACGGCCGGACGCCGCAGATCAGCGCGGCGCTCACCGACGGCCAGCTCTCCAAGGCGCTGGCCGGCCTGCCCCCGGCCCAGCGGGAGCCGGTCGCGCTCGCCGCGCGGTCGGCGTTCACCACCGGGCTCAACCACATCCTGCTCATCGCGGCGATCATCGCCTTCAGCAGCGGCGTGCTCTCGCTGCTGCTGATCCGCACCCGCGACTTCGTGTCGCCGTCCGACTGAACCGGTCGGCCCGCCGGGTTCCGCGGCGGCCCGGCGCCCGGCGCTTGGCGGCGGCGTCCGGCTGCGGGAGGCGTGGGCGGTCCGGCCGGCGCCGGGCATCGCCTGCCGCGCAGGGCGTCCCACGGCGGCGCCGTGCTGGCCGCCTCGACGCGCTCGCCCCCCAGTCGGCGCGGACGACCGGCCCGCACCCGGAGCGGCCGGGAAGGCCGCCCGCTCCCCGTGCCGGGGCGCTCACCGCGCCAGGACACTCATCAGGTGCCGGACCGTGCCGGGCAGGACGGCGCGCAGGTCGGTGGTGTCGGCGAGCGGGAGGCGGCTGGGTGAGCCGTCGGGCGGGGTCGGCGCGCCGGCGGACGCCTCCCACTGGTTCTCCGCGACGACGCTCAGCGTCACCACCGCGCCACCCTCCAGCACGCTCAGCGACTGCTCCGCCCTGGACGTGGTGAGGAAGGCGAGGTCGCCGAGGCCGGGCACGGGCCTGATCACCGCGCCGACGCCGGCCAGCCGCAGGTAGTCGGACGCTCCCGGCGCCGGGTCGGCCGCCCGCACGTGCACGGTGTCCTCGAACTCCGCCCGCGGATCGGTCGTCCTGTGCAGGTCGACGGTGACCGAGACGGTGTACTCGGTCTGCCGGCCGCCGCCCAGCGCCGCCGTGCCGAACAGCGAGCACGCGGCGTGGTCCACGCTGGTGCCGCGCCGCGTGACGCCGGGGTCCACGGTCAGGCTCCGGGCGGCGAGCGCGTCGGTGAGCGGCTGGAGGTTCTGCCCGGTGCACAGACCGCTCGGCAGCCGGTAGCCGTGCAGGTCGGGGGCCGCGTCACGGCGGTATCCGGCACCGTGCAGCACCGCGGCGCCCACCGCGCAGGCCACCACCGCGCCGCCCAGCCCCCACAGCCACGGCTGCCGCCCCGGTACCCGGCGCTCCCGCGACGGAGCGTCGTCGCTGCTCAGCAGGTCGGGTCCGACCGGCTCCCGCGGATGCTCCATCTCCGGCTCGGTGATCACACCGGTTCCCCCCTCCGCCGCCCGGTCGTCGGGCAGGGCGCTGCCCATCATGACGCAGACCGCAGGAGGCCCGGCACCCCGCGGGCGACGGGCGAACCCGGGGCCAGCCGCATGGACGGGAGCGCCAGGCGGGGGAGCCGGAGCCGACGCCCCGCGCCGGCGCTGTGAAGCGCCAGCGCCGCGCCGCCGGCAGCGCCGCGGGGCGTGCGCCTGGTGGGGTCCGTCGTCGAAGGTCAGTGACAGGTACGAGCCGGCCAGGAGCGTGGTGTCCACGGCGGCCGCGACCGGCCGGTGGCCGCGTGCGCTGCACTCACGGCGGTCTCCCTTCGGGTCAGGCATGACCCTGCGGCGCGCCGCTCGGAAAGTTCCGGTCGGGCGGCCGGATCAGGCGTCGGAGTCCGGCTTGGTGCGGGCGTCCGCGTACGCCTGGCTCGGGGTCATCGGGATGCCGTTGATCGCGACCGTCCTGTAGCGGCTGACCTTCGCGCAGCTCTTGGACTGGTCGGCGGTCTGCGCGTGGGAGCCGCCGAGAGCCGTCTTGGTGTCGGCCGGCGGCGGCGTGCTCTTGCCGCCGGGGAAGGTGGTGCCGGACTGCCAGTCCGCGCCGATCACCAGGGTGAGCCCGGCGGTCGTGCCCTGCTTGAGGTGCGAGGAGGCGAGTCCGAGCGTGCGCGCCACGGTCTGCGCCTCGCCCTGTCGGCCGGGACCGTAGGTGAGCGTGGTGGTGGCCGCCGGCGCGGGGGCGTTGCCGCCCGCGGTGGCCGGGTTGAAGCCCTTGCCGGTCAGTTCCTCCACGATGGTCGACGCCCGGCCGGAGATGCCGGTGCCGTTCTGCACGTCCACGGTGATCTGCGCGGCGGGGACGGCGGTCGCGGTGGGAGCCGCGGTCGCCGCGGCCGCCGCCGACGTGGCGCCGGTGGCCGTGGTGAGCGACTGGTCGCCGGCGATCGTGGCGAAGAGCGTCTTCGCGCCGGCGCCGACGACGACCCGGTTGGCGTCAGCCGGATCGGCCGCGGTCTGCATGGTGGTGAAGGTGATCCGCTTGGAGGGCACCTTGTTGAGGTCGTCGGCCAGGCCGATCAGCTTCTTGACGCTGCCGAGGCCCGTGTCGACGGTCAGCGCCTTGGTGGCGGCGTCCGCCAGGTGGTAGACCGCGGTCGGGTTGGTCAGCGTGCCCGCGCTCTTGAACTTGCGGATCAGCGAGCTGAGGTAGATGTGCTGCGCGTAGGTGCGGCCGAGGTCGCTGCCGTCGCCGAAGCCGTGCCGCGAGCGCAGGAACTCCAGCGCCGCGACGCCCTTCAGGGTGTGCGTGCCCTGGGAGAGCTTGAGGTGCGAGTAGGTGTCGTACACGTTCGCGTCGACGCACACCGACACGCCGCCCACCGCGTCGGACATGTCCACGACGCCGGAGAAGTCGACCTGCACGAAGTGGTCGATGGGGATGTCGGTCAGCTTGTGGACGGTCGCCACCTGGCACGCCTGCCCGTACGCGAGGGCGCTGTTGATCATGCCGTGGTAGCCGGGGGTGGAGGCGCCGGTCTTGGGGTTGCTGCAGGAGGGCACGTCGGTCTCGGTGTCGCGCGGGATGCTCATCACCGTGGCGTTGGACCGGTCGGCGGAGATGTGCACCACCATCTCCACGTCCGCGTTCTGCCCGGTCTGGACGCCGGTCTTGGAGCAGCCGCCGCCGAGCTTGCAGTCGGCGGCGCTGGTGCGCCCGTCGCTGCCCATCACCAGCAGGTTGATGGGGGTCCTGCCGAAGGCGTCCGCCTTCTCCTGCCCCGCGCTGTTCTTGCCCGCGCCGTCGGTCAGCGACACGCTGGTGATGTTGCCGTTCAGGTGCTGGTAGAACCAGTAGCCGACGCCCGCGGTGGCCAGCACCAGTACGGCGGTGGCGATCGACGCGATCTTCAGGAACCTGCGTATGCCGGTGCTCTTCTTGGCCCTTCGGCTGCCGCGCCGCCGCGAGCCGCGCGCGGCCTGGGCGCGCGCCGCCGCGCGGCCGCCGGGAACGGGCGCGGCCGCGGAACCCGACGCCGACGCGTCGGGCGCGTCCGCGTCGTAGGGACCGGAACCGTGCGGGCCGGAGTGGCGGGGCGCGGCGTCCTGCCGGTCCTCGCGGTACGGACCACCCGGACCGCCCTGATACGGACCGCCCTCGTACCGCCCGCGGTCGTCGTGGGGACCGCCGCCCTGGGACGGGTCGCCGTACGGTGACCCGCCGTAGGAGCCGTCGCCGTACGGACCCGGGCCGCCCGTGCCGGTGCGCGGGCGCGGCGGCCGGGACGCCTGGTCCTGCGGGCCGCGCGGGACGGGGCCGCCCCAGGGGTCCGTCATCTCCCACTCCCTCGCTCGGGCAGCCCTCACGAGGCGTGCGGCCGGATGGAACAGTGCGGAGCGGCTGCTCCACCCTGGTGTCGGGGTTGCGCAATGCGGCAAGAGTAGGACATGGCCCTGTGGGCTCCCCACCTGCCGGGAGGAGCGCACACGGCCACCCGCACATCCCGGACGCAGGCCCGGCATGCGACGTCTACGTCCTGGTAGACGGAGGTGGGCCCCCGATGGTTCCGGCCGCGGCTCTCGTCACCTGTGCGCCACGTCACACCCTCGGCCGGAGGCGGGCGCCGCCGTTCGCCGGGCTGCCGGCCCCCTGGTGTGCGGGGGACGTCACACCGGCGGGATCAGGTGGGGCGCGCCGCGGCCCGCCGCGTCGTGCGCGGCCTCCAGCAGCCGGTCCGCGCCCGCCGCGCGCAGGGCGGCCAGCGCCAGCGGCCCGCGCACCGAGACGGTCAGCTCGACCCCGAGGTCGACGGCCTCGCGTTCGGCCTGCAGCAGCACCCGCACCGTGGCGTCGGTGACATGGGCGTGCAGCAGCACGATGCGCAGCGCACCGTCGCACATCGCCATCGCGTCGCCCAGCAGGTCCTGGACGCCTGTGCCGTTGTCCGCACAGATCCGCTCCGCGACGACCAGAGTCATCGATTCCGCGTAGTCGTACGGCGGCCGGTCCACGAGACACCTCACCTGGGCCTGGGGGAAAGCCTGTGAGCTGCATCCTGCCCAGGCCGATCCGCCGTCAGACTAACCACGGCCGTGCTTCCTCCGCCCGTGCGCCACGCCGGGCCCCGGCCAGGTCAGCCGGATCGCACCCTTGCCCCGGGCGGTGCGCGGGCGGAGGCTGGCGGGGGTCCGGGCTTCGGCCCAGGTGCCGGGGCTCCGGCGCGCACGCGCGGGACGGGCAGGGACGGTGTGGGGGAGGACGGCATGGCCTTCGAAGAGCCGGGGCGGCGGACGCGACGGCCCGAGGAGTCGGCACGGCCGGAGAAGTCCGGCGCGTGCGAACCGACCGGGAACGCATGGGAGTTCACCGACGACCGGGGCGTACGGGTGAGCGGCGGCAGCCGGCGGTCGCCGCGGATCGTGGCCTATGTACGGGCCGGCGCCGCGCTCGACGCGTACGGCCTCACGCCGGTGGCGGTCTACGGATCGGGCCACGACAGCGCCACGGTGCCCGATCCCGCCAAGGCGGGATCGCTGGGCCCGACGGTCGGATACCTCGGCGTGGGCGCGCGGTTGGACGCGGCGGGCCTGGCCGCGCTGGCGCCCGACCTGCTCGTCGACGTCACCTACGACGGCAGGACCCCGTACGCGGTGGGCGAGGAGCCGGCGACGGCGGCGGAGGTCCCGCTCGCGGTGCTCGGCGTCGGCGCGGGCACCACGCTGGAGGGCATCGTGGGCCGCTTCGCCGCACTCGCCGCGGCGCTCGGCGGCAGCGCCCGGGGCGCGGCCGGCGAGTGGGCCGCGGCGCGGCGCGAGCTGGGCGCGGCGGTGGCCGGGGCCGCCCGGCCGCCGCGGGTCCTGGTGCTCTCCGCGGCCGGCCCGGAGCAGGTCCACATCGCCCGTCCCGACGCCTGGCCCGAGCTGTGCCACCTGGCCGCGCTCGGCGTCGACCTGGTGCGCCCCCTTCCGGCGTCCGGAGTCAACTGGCTGACCACCGACTGGGAGCACGCCCTCACCCTCGGTGCCGGCGCGGATCTCGTCCTCGCCGACAGCAGGGCCCACGCCACCGCGCCCGCCGTGCTCGCGGCACTCCCGGCCTGGCAGCGGCTCACCGCCGCCGCGACGGTTCTCCCGTGGAATCCCGAACTGCCGCCCGCGCCGGGGGCCTGCGCGCACTTCCTGCGGGAGGTGGCCGCCGCGGTCGGCGTGCGTTGACTTCACGTGCCCGTACGGTCGCGTTCGGTGCTCCCGCGCCGGTGGTGCAGCGCCGCCGTGGGAACGGCGACCGGCGGGCGTAGCCTGAATGGGTCAGCGCCGTTTCACCCGGGAGGCCGCGATGTTCAACCTCATCGACGAGTTGTTCGTGCCGGGCCGCAAGCACACCGAGGACGAGCGCAACCGGCTGGCACTGACCCGCGAGGAGGAGGGCAGCAACGATCCCGCGCGCGGCCCGATAGACCTCGCCTCCGGCACGGTCACGATCCGCCCGCCGCGCCGCGACCAGGACGCCGCCCCCGGGGCGGCCGGCAGCGCGACGCCCGACGGACCGGCGGCCGCACCCGGCGCCGTCGGCCCCGGCGCGGAACCGACCGCCTCCGGCGGCACCGCGGCCTCCGTACCGCGCCCCGGCGCTCCGGCCTAGCGTCCGCCGTCCGGACCGCGCGCCGGGCGACGCGCCGCCGCGCAGCTCCGGGCCACAGGCCCCGGCTCCCTCACCGCCCTCGCCCGGCCTTCACCTCCTGCGGGTGAATGTCGGGCTCTCCGCATGTCCCGCGGACGAACCGGCGGTCCCCGCCGCGATCCTGGTCCGCGACGGGCGGCGGCCGACGGCCGGCCGTGTGCCGCGGCGGATCGGGGGCACCCGGTACCCGGCACGTCTCTGGCGCCGAAGGAGAGCACGACGATGACGGACGGCGACGCCCACGGGGCGAAGGACCTGCTGGTGGTCTTCGGCATCACCGGAGACCTGGCCCGCAAGATGACGCTGCGCGCGCTCTACCGGCTGGAGCGCAGGCAGCTGCTCGACTGCCGCGTCATCGGGGTGGCCAGCACCGAGATGAGCACCGCGCAGCTGGTGGAGCACGCGCGCACAGCCGTCGCGGACTCCGGCGAGACCCTGGACGACGCGGTCTTCCGGCGCTTCGCCGACCGGCTGACGTACGTGCACGGCGACGTCCTGGACGACGCCCTGTACGCGCGGATCGCCGATGAGGTCGGCCCCGGCGCCAAGCCCCTGTTCTACCTGGAGATGCCCCCCGCGCTGTTCGGGCCGATCGTGGAGCACCTGGGCGCGGCCGGCCTGCTGCGGGACGCCAGCGTGGCGGTGGAGAAGCCGTTCGGGCACGACCTGGCCTCGGCGCGGGAGCTGAACGCCCGGCTGCGCGCCCTGCTCGACGAGGACCAACTGCTGCGCGTGGACCACTTCCTGGGCAAGGAACCGGTCATCGAGCTGGAGTACCTGCGGTTCGCGAACCCCGCGCTGGCCGGACTGTGGGACCGCGGCAGCGTGTCCGCGGTGCAGATCACCATGGCCGAGGACTTCGGCGTCGAGGACCGCGGGAAGTTCTACGACGCGGTCGGCGCGCTGCGCGACGTGGTGCAGAACCACCTCCTCCAGGTGCTCGCCCTGGTCGCCATGGAACCGCCCGCCGGGGCGGACGCGGACAGCCTGCGCGACAAGAAGGCCGAGCTGCTCAAGGCGGTGCGGGCGGTCGACCCCGCGCAGTGCGTGCGCGGCCAGTACGACGGCTACCGGCAGATTCCGGGCGTGGCCCACGACTCGCAGACCGAGACCTTCGTCGCGCTGCGGCTGGAGATCGACAACTGGCGCTGGGCCGAGGTCCCGTTCTTCCTGCGGGCCGGCAAGAACATGCCGGTGCGGGCCACCGAGGTGCGGCTGATGCTGCGCCGCGCCCCGCGGCTGCCCTTCCTGCCCTCGCCCGCCCAGGCCGAGCGGAACCAGATCGTGCTGCGGATCGACCCGGACCCCGGACTGCGGCTGCAACTCGTCGCCCAGGACGGCGAGTCCTGGCGCCCGGTGCACCTCGACGCCTCCTTCGCCCGCGACCTCGGCGAGCCGCTGGAGCCGTACGAGCGGCTGCTGCACAGCGCCCTGGCCGGCGAGCACAGCCTGTTCACGCGAGAGGACAGCGTCGAGGAGTCCTGGCGCATCGTGCAGCCGCTCATCGACGCCCCGCCGCCGCTGCACTCCTACCAGCCCGGCTCGCTGGGGCCGGCCGAGGCGCAGCAGCTGCTGCACGGCCACCCCGGCTGGCACCAGCCGTGGACGGGCAGCGACGGCAAGCAGCCCGGCGGCCCGGCCGGCCCGGGGCGCTGACGGTCAGCGGGCGGCGGCCGCCGCGAGCAGGAACCAGCCGGCGTGCGGGATCCACTGCTCGGCCCACCGCCACGACTCGCCCTGCGGGGCGTCGCCGGGCAGGAAGGCGAGGTCCTCCTCGTCGCTCCAGCCCGAGGTGATCCCGTTGACGATGCCGCCGGGCAGGTTGGGGAAGTCCGAGGCGTAGTCGACGTTGTTGCGGCCACGGCCCTGGAGCATGGAGGCGTCGAAAGGGTTGCGGCCGGTGATCCACGCCAGCTGGTCGTCGGCGAAGCCCAGCAGGCGCTCCCGGTCGGCCGGGGCGACGCCGTCCGCGGCGGCGCAGAAGGAGGCGGCCGCGCTGAGCGAGGCGAGGGCGGCGTTCTCGCCCTGCCACCAGTAGCCGGTCTCGTTGGCGTGCGGGAAGAAGAACGCGTCGCGGTCCTCGCCGCCGGCCGGCCGCACCCGCTGCCGCGGATGGCCGAAGGGGTTGGGCACGGCCGCGGTGCGGGTCAGCGTGTCGAGCATCGCGCGGACCGCGCAGCTCATGGCCGCCGCGGCCTCCGGCGCGTCCGGCAGGACGGCGGCGAAGCGCAGCAGGGCGAGCACCGGCAGTCCCGGCTCCACCGCGTGGAAGAACGGGCGCCCTTCCGCGTCCGCGGTGAACCAGCCGGGCCGGCCGCCGCCGGGGCGGACGTACCGGGCCGTCAGCGACCGCGCCCGGCGCCGCGCCGCGGCCTCCACCCCAGCCTCCACCGGGGCGCCCGCCGCGACGAGTTCGCAGGCGGCGAGGAGCGCCGCGTAGTCGTCGACCACCGACTCGGCGCCGTCGTGCAGGTACTCCGCGTTGTGCGCCTCCAGGTGGGCGAAGCCGCCCAGGGCGGCGTCCAGATAGGCGTCCGCGGCGAAGTCGCCGTGGTCGCCGAGCCCGGCGGCGCGGGCCAGCGCGGCGATCGCCAGACCGCCGCCCTGGCGGTAGCCGGCCTGGTAGCGGTCGGTGCGCACGCACTCCGGCAGCGGCGCGGTGACCAGCCGCTCGTCGAGCCGCTTGGTGAGCGCGTCGAAGACGCCGGTGTAGAAGTAGCCCTCAGGGGCGCGGAAGCGGACCAGGAAGTCGGCGCCCCACAGCGCCTCGTCGCGCAGCCTGGCGCCCAGCGCGCGGAGCAGCGCCGGATGCCGGTCGGTGAGCGCGTCGCGGGCCGCCGCCATGGCCCACGCGCACAGCGGGATCTGCTGCGGGCTCATGGTGCGGGTGTACGTGAGGTGGCTGAGGAACTTGCTCGGGTCGCCGCTGGCGTCGAGCCAGCCGCCGCT
This sequence comes from Actinacidiphila polyblastidii, assembly GCF_036353415.1. Classification (NCBI taxonomy): domain Bacteria; kingdom Bacillati; phylum Actinomycetota; class Actinomycetes; order Kitasatosporales; family Streptomycetaceae; genus Actinacidiphila; species Actinacidiphila polyblastidii. The sequence goes on along the minus strand of NZ_JAZEWV010000013.1, from coordinate 137,655 downwards.
CGCGTCGACGGTGCGCCCGCTCCTGTCGCCCCACAGCGCCGCGTGCCGGTCCTTGCGGTCGAGCTCGCCGCTGGACCGCATCGCCCGGAAGTACGCGAGGACGTCCGACATGGTCTGCCGCTGCAGCCGGTCCTCCGCGATCACGAACGGCTCGCTGGCGCAGCCGCGGCCACGGCCGTCCACCAGCCGCACGGTGTACGTCCCCGGCGGCAGGCCGCGGGGGAGCGGCACCCGCGCGAACGGGCCGGCCCGCCAGCCGGGTACGGAGCGCGCCGGCTCCGGCGCGAGCGGCCGCGGACCGCCGGGGCCGAGCAGCACGCACTCGCGCGGCGCGGCGCCGTCCGGCAGGACCGCGCCCACCGCCTTCGACGCGGAGAGGCCGTACCCCAGGTGGGCGGTGAGGATCGTCGGCGAGCCGTCCGTCGCGGGCACCTTGCGGACACCGCCCCTTCCGTCGTGCTCCGGTGGATGCCGTCAAGGTACGCAGTGGACCGGCCGTGGCCAAGTGTGGTCTGCCGGACGGCAGCCCAACTGGTATGCGGCGGTACACTGCTGGCGACCGCCGGAAGGACTGCCGTGGGCACCGAGGCCGTACTGGGCAGCGCACCGCGACGGGCCGGCGGCGCCGACCCGCTGTGGTCGCAGACCGCCGACATCATCGCCGGGCGCGTCGAGCGCGGCGAACTCGCCGCAGGAGCCAGGCTTCCCGCCGAACGGGAGCTGTGCGCGCGGCTGGACATCTCCCGGGTGACCCTGCGCAAGGCGCTGGCCCACCTGGTGAACCGCGGCGTGCTCACCTCCTCGCACGGCCGCGGCTGGTTCGTCACCGCGGCGCCCGCCGCGCCGGAGCGGGAGTGGCCGAACGACCTGGAGTCGTTCACGGCCACCGCCCGCCGCAAGCGGATGCGCCCCGGCGCGCTGGTGCTGGGTCACGAGGTGGTCCCCGCCTCCCTCGACGTGGCCGAGCGGCTGCTGGTCCCGGCCGGGACGCCGCTGCTGCGGCTGGAGCGTGTGCGCACGCTCAACGATGTGCGGATCGCCGTCGACCTGTCCCTGGTGCCGGTGGCCCTGGCGCCCGGCCTGGAGCAGGCGGACTTCGCGACCGCCTCGCTCTTCGAGGAGCTGCGGGAGCGCGGTGTGCAACCTGACCGGTCCGTGGTGACGATCGAGGCGCGCGCCGCCGACCGGGCGCTGGCCGCGGAGCTGGAGATGGCCGAAGGCACCCCCGTGCTCGTCCTCGACCAGACCGTCTACGGCCGCGACCAGCGCCCCGCGCTGCTCTCCACCCTCCGCTACAGCGGCGAGCGCTACCGGCTGCGCACCACCTTCCAGCCCCGCTGAGCCCGCGGCGGTCGCCGAGAAGCCAGCGGAAGACGCTCGAAAGTTTCGGAATGTGCTGCCCCCTCCGCTGATCGTGGATTTCGGCTACCACTCGGAGTTCTTCCCGATAGTGCGCCGCTGTGCGCCGTCGACCTGCATGTATGGGTACTGGTGTGACCGGACCATTGCCGAACGTTTCGGAATTCATGCCGAAACCGTTGACAGCGGTTGAGCCCAGATCAACACTGTTCGCCGTCGACAGGCGTCAACCGCCGTCGGCCCGGGGCGTCATGACGCCCCGGTTCTCCGGCCGCCGCGCGCACGGCGGCCGGCTCAACCCGGCCGCGGCGGCCACGCCGGCGCGCGGTCGCCGCCATCCCCCCGGCTCTCGAGCGCCTCGCCGGGTGATGTCACGCCGCACGGCTTCCCTGCCCCCCACTCCCAGGAGGAAGCACGCACATGAACGACGCACCCGCACAACCGGCGCGCCGCGGACGCGGCCGCTCGGCACTGTTCGGCCTCAGCCGGCTCCGGCTGCTCCTCAGCGGCGCATGCGCGATCGTGCTCGTCGCCGTCGCCGCGATGATCATTCCCGGCACCGCCAACGCCGACACGGTGATCACCTCAAGCCAGACCGGCACCAACAACGGCTACTACTACTCGTTCTGGACCGACGGCGGCGGTTCCGTCTCGATGAACCTGGGGTCCGGAGGGAACTACAGCACGTCCTGGAGCAACGTCGGGAACTTCGTCGCGGGCAAGGGCTGGAGCACCGGAGGCCGCAAGAGCGTGGCCTACTCGGGCAGCTTCAACCCGTCCGGCAACGCCTACCTCTCGCTCTACGGATGGACCACCAACCCGCTCGTCGAGTACTACGTCGTCGACAACTACGGCACGTACAAGCCCACCGGCACGTACAAGGGCACCGTCACCAGCGACGGCGGCACCTACGACATCTACGAGACGCAGCGTGTCAACGCCCCGTCGATCATCGGCACGGCGACCTTCAACCAGTACTGGAGCGTCCGGCAGTCCAAGCGGACCGGCGGGACGATCACCACCGGCAACCACTTCGACGCGTGGGCGAGCCACGGCATGAACCTCGGCGCGTACAACTACATGATCCTCGCCACCGAGGGCTACCAGAGCAGCGGCAACTCCAGCATCACGCTGGACGGTTCCGGCACCACCGGCGGCTCGACCACCGGCGGTTCCACCACGGGTGGCACGACGACCGGTGGCACCACGGGCGGTACCGGCGGCGGCACGTGCAACGCGGCGCTGTCGGCGGGTCAGCAGTGGAGTGACCGGTACAACCTGAACGTGGCGGTGTCCGGTTCGAGCAACTGGACGGTGACGATGAACGTGCCGTCGCCGGAGAAGATCATCGCGAGCTGGAACATCAGCGCGAGCTATCCGAGCGCGCAGGTGCTGACCGCCAAACCCAACGGCAGCGGGAACAACTGGGGGGTGACCCTCCAGACCAACGGCGCCTGGACCTGGCCCACCGTCTCCTGCACCGCCGGCTGACCGTCGCGATCCGACGCACGGACCGCACCCCCGTGACATCCCGGAGCAGCCGGGGCGAACCGTTCTCCGGTGACCCCCGGCCCCCCGATCCCCGCCGGCGCCCGCGAGCGCGGCGCCGGCACAAGGAGGACCCGACCCCCCATGCGACACACGCCATCTGTCTCCGTCCGCTCCCTGGCCACCGGGCTCGCCGTCGCGGCGCTCGCCCTGGCGGGGACGCTCTCCCTCGGCGTCGGCGCCCCACCGTCGCACGCCGCCACCTGCAACGGGTACGTCGGACTCACCTTCGACGACGGCCCGTCCAACGACCACACCCCGTCCCTGCTCAACGCCCTCAAGCAGAACGGGCTGCGGGCCACGGTCTTCAACGAGGGCCAGTACGCGGCCGCTTACCCCGCGCAGGTCCAGGCCGAGGTCAACGCCGGCATGTGGGTCGGCAACCACAGCTACACCCACCCGCACCTGATCCAGGAGAGCCAGGCGCAGATCGACTCCGAGGTCTCCAGGACGCAGCAGGCCATCGCCGGTGCGGGCGGCGGCACACCGAAGCTGTTCCGCCCGCCGTACGGCGAGACCGACTCCACGCTCCAGGGGGTCGAGGCCAAGTACGGCCTGACCCAGGTGATCTGGGACATCGACTCGCAGGACTGGAACGGCGCGAGCACCGACGCGATCGTCCAGGCCAACGCCCGGCTCACCAACGGCCAGATCATCCTCATGCACGAGTGGCCCGCGAACACGCTCGCCGCGATCCCGCGGATCGCGCAGGGACTGGCCGCCCGCGGCCTGTGCGCCGGCATGATCTCGCCGCAGACCGGTCGGGCGGTCGCGCCGACGGGCGGCGGCTCGACCACGGGAGGCACCACCACGGGTGGCACGACGACCGGTGGCACGACGACCGGTGGCACCACGGGCGGTACCGGCGGCGGCAGTTGCACCGCCACGCTCTCGGCGGGTCAGCAGTGGAGTGACCGGTACAACCTGAACGTGGCGGTGTCCGGTTCGAGCAACTGGACGGTGACGATGAACGTGCCGTCGCCGGAGAAGATCATCGCGAGCTGGAACATCAGCGCGAGCTATCCGAGCGCGCAGGTGCTGACCGCCAAACCCAACGGCAGCGGCAACAACTGGGGGGTGACCCTGCAGACCAACGGCGCCTGGACCTGGCCCACCGTCTCCTGCACCGCCGGCTGACCGAGGGCGACCGCTCCCGTGGCGCGGCGGCCTCCCGGCTGCCGCGCCGCAGGAGTGCCGGGATCATGGGAGGGGCGGGCCACCGGCCGTACGGTGGAGGTGCGGCGCGTGCCGCGCGCCGTGCGCCGGCCTCACAGTCCGGCGCGCTGTGTCGTCGGAAGGGTGAGAGCGCACACGAGCGAGGGAGCCGGCGTTACCATGAGCAGCGAGTCGAGCACCGAGTCGAGCACCGAGTCCGAGGGGAACCCGTCACCCGATCCCGGCCTGAGCGCGGTCGTGAGCGAGCGGCGGCAGCTGATCAGTCTCGCGTACCGGCTCCTCGGTTCGCTGGCCGACGCCGAGGACGTCGTCCAGGAGACGTACGCCCGCTGGTACGCCATGACCCCGGAGCAGCGCGACGACGTCCGGAACACCGGCGCGTGGCTGACCACCGTCGCCAGCCGGATCTGCCTGGACCTGCTCGGCTCGGCCCGGGTCAGGCGGGAGAGCTACGTGGGCGAGTGGGTGCCGGAGCCGGTGCCCGGCGACACCGCCTGGATCGACGGATCGTCGCAGGCCACGACGGCGGACCCGGCGGACCGGGTCACCCTCGACGAGTCGCTCAGCATGGCCTTCCTCGTGGTGCTCGACTCGATGACCCCGGCCGAGCGGGTGGCGTTCATCCTGCACGACGTCTTCCGCTACTCCTTCGCCGAGGTGGCCGAGATCGTCGGCCGGACGCCGGCGGCCTGCCGCCAGCTGGCCTCCTCGGCCCGCCGCCGGATGAGCGCCACGCAGGGCCCGCCGACGCCCACCGCCCAGCGCGCCGAGGTCGTCAGGGACTTCAAGGAGGCGTGGGAGGCCAAGGACGTCGCCGCTCTCATCGGCCTTCTCGACCCCGACGCGAGGGTGGTCAGCGACGGCGGCGGCCTCGTCCCCGCCGCCCGGCAGCCCGTCGAGGGCGGCGAGCGGATCGCGCACTTCCTGGTCGACCTCATCGCGCGGGGGAGCGGCCTGGTGTTCCTGGAGCGTACGGTCAACGGCCAGCCCGGACTGGTGCTCCAGTACGAGGGCGCCACCAGCACGGTGATGGCCTTCGACATCGCGGCCGACCTGGTCACGCACATCTGGGCGGTGCGCAACCCCGAGAAGCTCCGGCCGTGGAGCGCGCCGTGACCCGCGCCGCGCCGCCCGCCGAGGCCGCGCCGCCCGCCGAGGCCGCGCCGCCCGTCGAGAACCCCGCCGCGAGGACACCGCAGCGCAACCGGGTCACCCCGATGGGGGACATCGAGGCGATCGCGCTGCGCGGCGCGTGGACGGGCAACCGCGGCATCCTCCACTCCGGCCGGCAGATCGTCCGCTTCCACGCGAGCGACCTGTGGATCACCTGCGCCCTGCGGTTCCGCGGCCGCCACCACGACGACCAGTGGCGGCCCGGCCACTACACCTTCCTGTACTTCCATGACGAGGCGGTCTCCTTCGCCGCCGGACACCGCCCCTGCGCGGAGTGCCGGCGCGCCGACTACACGGCCTACCGCGCCGCGTGGGCCGAGAGCCTGCGGATGCCGGAGCCGTCGGCTCGGGAGATGAACCGGCGGCTGCACGGCGAGCGGATCGTGCCCGGCACGCACCGCAGAAGGACCCACCCGATGCCCTGGGCCGACCTGCCCGACGGGACGTTCGTGCTGCCGCCCGGCGGCGTGCCCGCGGTCGTCCTCGGCGACCGGCTGACCGCGTGGACGACGGAAGGCTACGGAACGCGCAGCCGCAGACCGCGGCAGGGCGCGGCGCAGGTCGTCACGCCGCCCTCGACGGTGGCGGCGCTGCGGGCCGGATACCCCGTGCAGATCGACGGGTCGGCGCGCGGCTGAACGCCGCCCGCCCGCGGACCCGACCGCGGCCGGTCAGCCGGCGGCCGCCGCCCGGTAAGGGCGGAAGAACGCGCGCAGCTCCTGCGCGTACAGCTCGGGCTCCTCGAACGGCGCGAAGTGCCCGCCGCGCGCGGGCTCGGTGAACCGTACGGCGTTCGCGGTGCGTTCGGCCCAGGCGCGCGGCGGGCGGACGAGATCGCCCGGGAAGACCGAGAACCCGGACGGCGTCTCGACCCGGCGGGCGAGCTGCGCGGGCGCGATCGCCGCGTTCGCCCGGTACATGCGCATCGACGAGCCGATCGTCCCGGTGAACCAGTACAGCGAGACGAGCGTCAGGATCTCGTCCCTGGTGAAGCTGCGCTCGACGTCACCGCCGCAGTCGCTCCACGCCCGCAGCTTCTCCACGATCCAGGCGGCCAGCCCGGCCGGCGAGTCGGTCAGCCCGAAGGCCGCCGTCTGCGGCTTGGTGCGGTGCATGGCCGCGTACCCGCCCTCGGTGGCGCCCCAGGCCGCCGCGCCGTCGATCCAGGCGCGTTCCTCGGGCGCGAGGACGGCCGGGTCGCCGGCGAAGAAGGGCACACCCGCGTCGGTGCGGTGCACGGCCACCACCCGGTCGGGGTGGTCGAGCGCCAGATAGCGGCTGACGTGGCTGCCGATGTCACCGCCGGCCGCACCGAACCGCGGGTAGCCCAGCACCGTCATCAGCCGCGCCCACAGCCCGGCCACCGCGATGGAGTCGAGCGGCTGACCGGCCGGGCGGTCGGAGTACCCGTAGCCCGGCATGTCCGGCACCACGACGTCGAACGCGTCCGCCGGATCGGCGCCGTGCGCCGCGGGATCGGTCAGCAGCGGGACGACCTTCGTGTAGCGCCAGAAGGAGTCGGGCCAGCCGTGGCTGAGGACCAGTGGCAGCACCGGCCCGGACGGCGCGACGGCCCTGACGTGCACGAGATGGATGCCGAGGCCGTCGAGCGGGACCCGGAAGCGGGGGAGCCGGCCGAGCGCCGCCTCCTGCGCCGGCCAGTCGAAGCCGTCCGCCCAGTAGGCGACGAGTTCGCGGAGGTAGCCCAGGTCGGTGCCGAGCGACCAGCCGGCGTCCTCCGGCGCGTCCGGCCAGCGTGTCGCGCGCAGCCGGGACCGCAGGTCCGCGAGCGCCGCCGGGCCGGTCCGCGAGGTGAACGGCTCGGGGACGGGCTGGACGTCTCCGGGTTGGGCGTCTCCGGGTTGGGCGTTCGGCATGCGTCGATCCTAAGCACCACGTGCGGTCGGGCCGGGATCGCTACGCTGGGCGGGTGGAGTTGACCCCTGCCGAGGAACTGCTGCTCGTGTGCAGCAGCACGACCAACGGGCGGCTGTCGGCCCGCGAGCCGTGCACCATCGCGGTGGCGGGCGCGGTGCTGGTGGAGCTGGCGCTGCACGGCCGCGTCGTGGTGCGTGAGCGCCGCCTCATCGCCGTGGACGGTGGGGACGACGGCCGGCTCGGCGGCCAGGTGGGGCCGCGGGCCGAGGAGTGGTGGAAGCGCGTCCGGGCGCATGACCGCACCCGGCAGCCCCGCTACTGGGTCCGCGCCGCGGTGACCGACAAGGTGTACGCCAAGGTGCGGTCCGGGCTCGGCGACCGCGGCCTCCTACGGTCGGAGCGGCGCCGCGCACTCGGGCTGTTCCCGTACACCCGCTGGACGGTGACGGACCCGGCGGCCGTCCTCGGGATACGCGAGCGCATGGCGCGCGCGGTGAGCGGCGGCGGCGCCGACGAGCGCACCGTCGCGCTGGTCCTGCTCGCCGACGCGGGCCAACTGTCCCGCGCGCTCCTGCCGCGGGCGGACCGCCGCAGCCGCAAGGAGACGCTCAAGAAGCTCTCCCAGGGCCCGTGGACGGGCGAGGAGACGGGAGAGGCGGTCCGCGCGGTCGCCAAGGCCGTGGGCGCGGTCGTCTCCGCCGCCCAGGCGGCGCACGCCGCGCAGGCATCCGGCTGACGGGGCGTCCGGCGCACACGTGATCCGCGCGGGACGGACCCGGCCCGGCGGCGCACCGCGGAACGCCGTGTCCGACAGCCGACAGCATCCTTGATCGGGTTCGCCGAGGGTGGGAGGCGGCCCGCAGCGCGTACGACCCCGTGGTCGGCGGCGGGCCCCTTCGGCTCCGATCGCGTGAAAGGCGACGACATGCATGTGGTTCCCGGCCTCAAGGTGCTCTACTTCGGGACTCCCGTGGTGCTGATCAGCTCCCGCAACGACGACGGCACCGCCAACCTCGCCCCGATGTCCTCCGCATGGTGGCTCAACCAGTCCTGCGTGCTCGGCCTCGGCAGCAGCAGCCAGACGACGGCGAACCTGCTGCGGGAGGGCGAGTGCGTGCTCAACCTGCCGTCGTCGTCGATGGCCGGCGCCGTCGACCGGCTCGCGCTCACCACGCGAAGGCCCGTCATCCCGGAGTACAAGCTCCGGCAGGGATACCGCTACGAGGAGGAGAAGTTCGCGCTCGCCGGGCTGACCGAGCAGGCGTCGGAGGTCGTCGCGCCGCCGCGCGTCGCCGAGTGCCCGGTGCAGATGGAGTGCAGGGTGGTCGCCCACCACCCCGTCGGCGGCGCCGACGGGCGCGCGACCGCCTTCGAGGTCGAGGTGGTGCGCGCGCACGTCGAGGAGCGACTGGTCATCCCCGGCACGCACTACGTGGACCCGGTCGGCTGGGACCCGCTGATCATGAAGTTCTGCGAGTTCTTCGGCGGCGGCGCCCACGTGCACCCGTCGCGGCTCGCCGAAGGGTGGCGGATGCCGCATCCCCCGCTGCCCGCCGCCGTCTGACGCGTGGCCGGCCCGCGGCGTCCCCGCCCGCCGGAGACCGACGGCCCCGGGCCGGCGGGTGGCAGCCCGGGACCGGCCCGCGGCTCAGCCGGCCTCGGGCCGGAGCGGCGCGCAGTCCGCTGCGGTGCGCCCGGAGTGCTCGGCGAGGAAGGCCAGCACGTCGCACACGGAGGCGGCGAGCACCTCGTCGTGTCCGGCGCCCGGATACGTGCGCTCCTCGACCGCGGGCGAGCCGAGGGCCTCCAGCCGCCGGGTCACCTCGGCGGTCCAGTCCACCGGCACGTCCTGGTCGTCCTCGCCCTGGACGACCAGGACCGGCTGGCGGATCGCCGCGCGGTCCGGGTCGCCGTACGCGCCCATCTCCGCTCCCAGCCGGTCGGCCGCCTCGCCGGTCAGCGGCAGCTCCTCGTCGGTCGACACGCCGTCCAGCGCCGTGTACCCGGCCTGCTGGCAGACCGCCAGCACCCGCTCCGCGATCCGGTAGGCGGACGGCCCGAGCAGGGCGGGCAGGCGGACCGAGGGGTCGGTGGCAGCCAGACCGGCCAGCGAGTAGAGGGCGAAGGACAGGTCGGAGGACACATGGGAGGCGGCGACGCCCGGCAGCATCTCCTCCAGATGGCTGGCCGGCGCCATCGCGACGGCGCCGGCCAGCCGCAGTCCGGGAGCGCGCCGTGCCGCGCGGGCCGCGAAGAGCGCGGCCTGCCCGCCCTGGGAGTGGCCCATGGCGAACCAGGTCGTGGAGAGGCCCGGCACCAGACGGCGGGCCGCGGTGACGATGTCGACGACGGCGTTCCCCTCGTCGGCGCCGACCAGGTAGGTGTGCGTGCCGGGCGTGCCGAGGCCCGGGTAGTCCGAGGCGGTCACCGCGTATCCGGCCCGCAGCAGGGCGGTGAGCTGCTGGGCGTAGACGTCGAACCCGAGGTTCGGCGACTGCGAGGGGGCGCACATGTCGGCGACGCCGGTGGTGCCGTGCCCCCAGGAGACCACAGGGCGGCCGCCGCTCGGCGCCGGGCCGGCCGGCACGAGGACGGTGCCGCTGACGGGGACGTCGGCGCCGTGGGCGTCGAGGGAGTGGTAGAGGACCGTCCAGCGCCGGGCGTCGGCGAAGCGGTGGTCGGGACCGAGATCGGTGGCGGCGATCAGGGTGCCCGGCGCGGCCGCCGGCAGGGGGCGCGGCACCTGGTAGGCGTGGCCGGTGACGACGACGGCGGGGACCGCGATCAGCCCCGGCCCCTCCGGCGGGCCCGCACTGCCGGACGGTTCAGCGGCGCACGCGACCGCGCCGGCGGCGAGGACGGCGGCGGCGACCCCGGCGGCGAGCGGCCGCCGCGCCCGGACGCGCCGGGCCGGAGCCCGCCGTCCGGCGGCCCCCGGGGCGTGGTGGCCGGCGCTGCTCTGGCTGTCCTTGGCGTCCGGGGCTCGGCGGAGGACTCTCACGGTGGGCGGTCCTTCACGTCGTCCGGCGGTCGGCACGGCCCACCGTGCCGCCGCCCGGCGCGCGGTGCAACGCGCAGCACCGCGGCGCGGCGGAAGTCCCGCTCAAGGGAGTAGCGGAAGACCGGAACGAGGGAGTGCCGGCGGCGCCCGAGGGCCCCGGCGCCCTCGGCCCTTGGGCGGCGCGGCGCGCGACGCACGGGGGCCGACTTAATTCAGAGAGTCGCATTGTTGCCACTCCGGATCGGCGACCTGAGACTGGACGCATGAGCGAGCCGAAGCGGAGCCTGCGGAACGCCGCCCCGGGCGCTCCGGGCGTGCACCGCTCGCGTGCCGCCGCAGGTCCGGCGGGCGCCCGCGCGCCGCGCTCGCGCTGTTGTCGCTGACCCGCGCGACCCGCCGCCGCCCTTCCCCCGGCTGAGTCCCCGACCGCCGGACCCCTCTCCGGCGGTCCCCCCGCCGGACCCTCTCCACCGTGCCCCTCTCCGCCGCGCCCGGCGCCTCTCGTGCGCGCCCGGCCGCACCCTCCCGACACGCAGCGATCGGACGCGCCATGAGCCCCGAATTCCTCTGGTACATCCCCAACACGGTCACGCCCGGTCACCGCGGCGACGACACGACGGCGGGCTGGGGGTCGATCGAGTTCTCGACCGAGCTGGCCCGCGCCGCGGAGGACCACGGCTGGGGCGGCGCACTGCTCGGCACCGGCTGGGGGCGCCCCGACACCTTCACGGTCGCCACGGCGCTGGCGGCGCGCACCACGACGTTCAAACCGCTGATCGCGATCCGCCCCGGCTACTGGGAGCCGGCGAACTTCGCCGGCGCGGCCGCCACGCTCGACCAGCTCAGCCGCGGTCGCGTACTCGTCAACATCGTGAGCGGCCTGGACAACCCGGCCGCGTACGGCGACACCACCGTCGACCCCGCTCAACGGTACGGGCGCACCCAGGAGTTCCTGCACCTCGTACGCCGTCTGTGGACCGAGGAGGAGGTCACCTTCGCGGGGCGGCACTACCAGGTCACCGGGTCCACGGTCGCGCCGCGGCCGTACCGCACCGGTGAACGGGCCCACCCCACGCTCTACTTCGGCGGCGCCTCGGAAGCCGCCGAGCGGGTGTCCGCGGCCGAGGCCGACGTGCAGCTCTTCTGGGGCGAGCCGCTGGACGGGATCGCCGAACGCGTCGACCGGCTCAGGACGCTGAGCGCGCGGGTGGGGCGCCGGCACCGGCCGCTGGAGTTCGGGCTGCGCATCACGACCGTGGTGCGCGACACCACCGAGGAGGCGTGGCGCGCCGCGCAGGAGAAGGTCGCGAAGATGGCCGCCGACGCCGGCGGGACCGCCTGGACCGGAAACCGCAGGACGGCCGTCGGGCAGCAGCGGCTCCTCGACCTCGCCGCGCGCGGCGAGGTGCTCGACAGCTGCCTCTACACCACCCCCGGCAGGTTCGGCGGCGGCGGCGCGGGCACGACCTGGCTCGTCGGCTCCCCGGACGACGTGGCCGCGGCCCTGATCCGCTACCGCGCGCTCGGCGTCACCCACTTCGTGCTGTCCGACACCCCCTACCGCGACGAGATCGGCCGGATCGGCGACCGGCTGCTCCCGCTGCTGCGCGAGCCGGCCGGCCGCCGGCCGGACCGCCCCTCGGATGCGGAGCGCCCGGCCACGGGTCACAGTGGGAAGGAGGGCCATTTCGCGACGGCGGGCGACGCCCTGCCGTACCGCCCCCGCCTGGGATGACGCCCGGCACCGATCGGCACAGCGCGTACGGTACGGCCCGGTGCGCGGGCGCGGCACGGCCGGCGGCCCGGCTGCCGCGGCGATCGCGGACCCGGAGTGGTCCTCGTCCGATCCACGACGCACACCGGAGGACGGAATCGCTCATGGGAACCTTCACGACCGCTGACGGCACCGAGATCTTCTACAAGGACTGGGGGAGCGGCCGACCCGTCGTGTTCAGCCACGGCTGGCCGCTGAACGCCGACGCCTGGGACGACCAGGTGAATCTGGTCGCGCAGAACGGGTATCGCGCGGTGGCGCACGACCGGCGGGGCGGCGGGCGCTCCGCCCAGACCTGGCAGGGCAACGACCTCGACACGTACGCGGACGACCTCGGGCAGTTGCTGGAGGAGCTGGACCTGCGGGACGTGGTGCTCGTCGGCCACTCCACCGGCGGCGGCGAGGTCGCGCGGTGCGCGGCCGGGCGCGGCGCCTCACGGGTCTCGAAGCTGCTGCTGCTCAGCGCGATCCCGCCGCTGATGCTCAAGACGGCGAACAACCCCGAGGGTCTGCCCATCGAGGTGTTCGACGAGATCCGCCAGGGCGTGCTCACCGACAGGTCGCAGTTCTACCAGGACCTCAGCGCGGCCTTCTACGGCGCCAACCGGGACGGCAACCAGGTCTCGGAGGGGGTCAGGGACATGTTCTGGCTGTGGAGCATGACGGTCGGCATCAAGGGCGCGTACGACTGCGTCAAGGCGTTCTCCGAGACCGACCTGACCGAGGACCTCCAGCGGATCAGCGTCCCCACGCTGATCATCCACGGCGACGACGACCAGATCGTGCCGATCGTGGCAGCCGGCGAGAAGTCCGTGAAGCTCGTCAAGGACTCCGAGTTGAAGGTCTACCCGGGCGCGCCGCACGGCCTGATGTCGGTCGCGCCCTACAAGGAGCGGTTCCACCAGGACCTGCTGGCGTTCCTCGCGAGCTGACCTGCCGGGTCGGCCCGGTGAGCTGACCTCGCGGACCCCTCACCCGGCCGCACGGCCGCCGGCGGCGCGGCCGAAACAGCTACGGTGCGCCAAGTGACCGCGCGTATCCGGTCGCGGCCCTGGGCAGGAACCAGGCCCAGGGCCGGAGTCACGCTCTCCGGCTTCCAGGATCGGGCCGGTGCGCCCGCGACACGGTGGGGAGCGTGAAGGTGCTGCAAGCGCCTGCGTTGGAGCTGCGGTCCGTGCGGCGGGCCTACGGGTCGGGGCCGTCCGCGACGGTCGCTCTCGACGATGTCCGACTGACGGTGCCGCCCGGCCGCTTCGTCAGCCTCATCGGGCCCAGCGGCTGCGGGAAGTCGACGCTGCTGCGGCTCGTCGCCGGCCTGGAGCGGCCCGACCGCGGTGACGTCCGGGTGCACGGCGTCACACCGGCCAAGGCCTGCGCGGCGAAGATGATCGGCCTGGTGCCGCAGACCCCGGCCCTGCTGCCGTGGATGTCCGTGCTGCGGAACGTCACGCTGCCGCAGAAGATCAACCCCGGCGCCGGCCGGCGCCGCAAGGAGATCGCCGCCTCCATCGGGCGCGACAGCGCAGGGACCGCCCCCGACATGCGCGAACTCCTCGCCGAGGCGAGACTCGGCGACGTCGTGCACAAGCTTCCGGCCGAGCTGTCCGGCGGGATGCGGCAGCGCGTGGCGATCGTGCGCGCCTTCGGCCTGCGGCCCGACGTGCTCGTCATGGACGAGCCCTTCTCGGCGCTCGACGAGTTCACCCGCGAGAGCCTCCAGGACCAACTGCTCCGGTTGTGGGACGAGTTGCGGACGACAGTGCTGTTCGTCACCCACTCCGTGTCCGAGGCGGTCCGGCTCTCCGACACCGTGGTCGTGATGGCGCCTAATCCCGGCCGGATCGTGGAGAGCATCGACGTCGACCTGCCCCGCCCCCGCGGCGAACGGCTCTTCGCGGAGCGCCGGTTCCACGCGTACGAGGACCTCGTCAGAGACCGGCTGCGGCGCGCCTGGCACGGCGACGCCGCGTCGGCGGGGGGTTCGAGGGCATGACCGTGGCCGACGAACGGACCCCGGTGACGCCCGGGGCGGAGCCGCCCACGGAACCCCCGCGCTTCGGCCCGCGCCGTCCGGGGTCGCGGTGGGCCTGGGTCCGCCCCTCGGTGTGGCTGCCGCTGACGGTGATGCTCGCGGTCCTCTCCGCGCTCTGGCAGTACGGCGCGAGGAGGCTGCCCTATCTGCTGCCGTCGCTGCCCGACGTCGGCAGATCGCTCGGCGCGAACCCCGGCTACTACGTCCACAACGCCCTCGTCACGCTGGGCGAGGCGACCGCGGGGCTCGCCATGGGGTTCGTCGCCGCCTTCCTCCTCGCGGTGCTGACCAGCGAACTCCCGCTCGTCCACCGGGCGGTGATGCCGATCGCGGTGGTGCTCAACGTCACCCCGCTGGTCGCGATCGCACCGGCGCTGGTGGTGGCCTTCGGGTTCGGCCCGCTGCCCAAGCTGATCATCACCGGCCTGATCTGCTTCTTCCCGATTCTCATCAACACCGCGGCCGGCCTGCGGTCGGTGCCGCTGCCCGTACTCCAGGTGTACCGGACGATGGACGCGGGCCGCGTCGAACTGCTCTGGCACCTGCGCATCCCCCACGCGCTGCCGTTCCTCTTCGCCGCGCTGCGCATCGTGCTCCCGCTGTCGATCATCGGCGCGGTGGTGGCGGAGATGTCGGCGGCCGGGTCGACCCGCGGGCTCGGCACGGCGATCAGCGTCGCCTCGTCGATGAACCAACTGCCGGTCGTCTACGCGTCGATCGCCGTCCTCGCGTTCATGGGCGTGCTGCTCCTGCTCGCCGTCAGCCTCGTGGAGCGGCGTGCCCTGCACTGGCACGACGGCCGCCAGGACTGAACGCCACCGAGCGGGCGCCGCGCCCGCGATCCAGGGTGTCGTCCTCGTCCGCGTCCTTCTCCTCGTCCTTGTCTCGTTACTCGTTACTCGTTACTCGATCCCTGTCCTCGTCCGCGCCGCAGTCGCGCGTCGCCACCTCGGGAGTCACCCATGCAGCACCGCCTGATCAGGTCCGCGGCCGCGGGCCTCGCCGCCGTCGTGCTGAGCGTCGGCCTCGCCGGATGCGGCTCCGGGTCGGGGTCCGGCGGCAACGGGTCCCCGGGCACGAAGGGTTCCGCGATCTCCGCCAAGGGCTGCGCCGAGAACAAGGCCGCCGGCAAGATCACGTATCTGTCCGGCTACCAGTACCAGTCGTCGGCGTCGATCCTCGAATACGTCGCCGCCGCCAAGCTCGGCTACTTCGACGACCTGTGCCTCGACGTCGATCTCAAGCCGGGCACCGGTGACACGGCGCAGAACACCAAGCTGCTGGCCAGCGGGCAGGCGAAGGTGTCCGCCGTCGCCGAACAGGACCTCATCCAGGCCCGCGCCAACGGCATCGACATCGTGGGCGTCTCCTCGTACTCCGACGCGGGCCTCGACATCCTGATGACCAACAAGGACATCACCCGGCTCCCCCAGCTCGACGGCAAGGTGGTCGGCCACAAGGGGTACGTGCCCGCCGCCGTCGAGGCGATGCTCGTCAAGGCCGGCGTCACCTGGGGCTCGCTCAAGCTCGTGAAGGAGGGCTACGACCCCTCGGTGCTGCCGCGCAGGCAGGGCGGCCTCGAAGCGCTCACCGGATTCGTCTCCAACGAGCCCAACCAGCTCCGCGCGGCCGGCAAGGACGTCACCGTCTGGAAGCCCGTCGACTACGGCATCCCCAGCTCGCTGGGCGCGATGGCCGTCAACCCGGCGTTCGCCAAGGCGCATCCGCGCGCGGTCGAGGACGTCCTGCGGGCGGCGCTGCACGCGTACGCCTACTGCTCGTCCGGCGAGAAGCACATCGAGGAGTGCGTCGGCTACGCGGCGCGGCTGTCCGGCCCGACGTACGACAAGAAGCTCAACGCGAGCATCTGGAAGACCGAGACCCAGGTGGTCAGGGACAACCCGACGCCCGGCCTGCCGCTCGGCGCCGTCGACCCCGCCAACGTCGGGCGGATCGTCGACATGCTGCACCAGTTCAGGATCGTGCCGGCCGGCGTGAGCGCCGACGAGGCCAGGAGGTGGTTCGACACGTCGTTCGTCAGCGGCCTCTACGCCGACGGCAAGCTCGTCTGGCCCGCCCCGTAACCGGCCTGCCGCAGCGGTTCGGGCATCGAACGGAAAGGTGCTCCACGTGCCCGCGAAAGAGTACGGAGTCTTCCTCCCGATCGGGAACGGCGGATGGATGCTGTCCACGACCGCGCCGCACCCCGAGGCGAGCTACCGATGGAACAGGCGCGCCGCCGTGCACGCGGAGAGCATCGGGCTCGACTTCATCATGTCGATGGCCAAGTGGCGCGGCTTCGGCGGCACCACCGACCACTGGGGGCGCTCCCTGGAGTCGATGACGATGATGGCGGCGCTCGCCGAGGCCACCACCCGGGTCAGGATCTGGGCCACCCTGCACGCGAACGTCCACCACCCCGCCGTCGCGGCGAAGATGCTCGCCACCCTCCAGGACGTCTCCGGCGGCCGGGCCGGCCTGAACATCGTCAACGGCTCCTACGCCGGGGAGTTCGAGCAGTTCGGCCTCTGGGACCCGGAACTGAGCCACGAGGACCGCTACCGGATGACGGAGCTGTGGACGGAGGCGGTGTGCCGGCTGTGGACCGAGCCCTCGGTCACCATGCACACCCCCTACTTCGACCTCGTCGACTGCGAGTCCCGCCCGCACCCGGCGGTCCCGCCGACCCTCATCAGCGCCGGCAAGTCCGAGGACGCGCGCCGCTTCCAGGCCCGGTACGCCGACGGCGCCTTCCTGGCCGCCGAGAGCCTGGAGGAGATGAAGGCGCTCTCGGCGGACGTCCATGCCCGGTCGAAGGCGAACGGCCGGGTCTGCAGGACCTACTCGATGCTCACCGTCGTGCAGGACGAGACCGACGCACTGGCGGCGGCGAAGGTCAGGCGGTGGAGCGCCGGACTCGACCGGGAGGCGCTGGCCCGTATGCGCGGGAGCTGGGGCGTGCCCGAGGACCAGGCCCGCGCGTGGGCCGAAGGCGCGCAGGGCGAGGCGGCGTTCCAGACCGCGTACGTCGCCGGTTCGGCGCGGACGGTGATCGACCACATCGGGTACATCGTGCACGAGGCGGATCTGGACGGCCTGATGCTGATCTTCCCGTCGTACGACGAGGACATGCTGCTGTTCGGGGAGACCGTGCTGCCGGCCCTGCGCGCTCGCGACGCGCGGAGCTGACCGCGGCCGGGGTCAGCCCGCCCGCGGGGAGGGGTCAGCCGGGCTGCCCGGTCCGCCCGCCGTCGAGCGGGGCCGTCGACGGGTCCAGGACGTACAGGCCGGGGAGGTTGACCACCACGGCCTCCTGGGTGCTGCGGGCGATCACCACCACGGCCTCCTCGTCGGGGTCGGGGTTCTCCTCGCGGTGCGGCACGAACGGCGGCACGAAGACGTAGTCGCCGGGCGAGGTGCGCAGCCGCACCTCCTGCGGACCGCCGGCGCCGCTCCCGTCCGCCGAGCCGGCGTCCGCCTCGGCCAGGAACACGAACTCCGGGTGGCCGCTGACCACGTAGATGGCGGTCTCGGACGCCCCGTGGTGGTGGTCGGCGGACGCGGTGGACGGCGAGACGTGCGTCCGGCCCATCCACATCCGCTCCGATCCGACCCGGGCGCCGCTGATCGCGGCGAACCGCCGCATCCCGCCGGTCTGCGCGGTGTCCCCGTCCAGGTCGTCGGCGCGGATGTGGTGCACGCGCACGCGGGCCGCGCCGTGCGGATCGGGGGACCCCTGAGGGTGCCCGGTCAGGTCCGGGTGGAAGCCGTCGTGGTCGGCGGAGCCGTGGGACGGGGCCGGCGGTGCGGTCATCGGGGACGTCCTGGGGGTCGGGCGCGGACCGGCCGAGGGGACCGGCGGGGGGCCGGCCGGGGGCGACGACCGGAGGACCGGCGGAGGCCGGCCGCTGCCAGGACCGTAGGAGGCGCGCGGAAAGGATGTCAAGAGGTGTCCATTGGGTGTCACCTGCCCTTACCTCGCCACGACCGGTTCCCCTGCGGGCCGTCGCGCGGTGATAATAGTGCGCATGCATATATCGGCGAAGGCGGACTATGCCGTTCGGGCGCTGCTCGAACTCGCCCGTGACCAGGGCCGCCCGCTCACCTGCGAGTCGATCGCCTCCTCGCAGGAGATCCCGTTCCGGTTCCTCAAATCCGTGGTGGGCGACCTGCGGCGGGCCGGTCTGGTGCGCAGCCAGCGCGGCTGCGAGGGCGGTTACTGGCTGGGCCGTGAGCCCGCCGAGATCAACCTGCTGGAGATCGCGGTCGCCGTCGACGGCGAGTTGATGACGCTGCGCGGGGACCCGCTGCTCGGACTCGACTACCCGGGGCCGGCCGCGGGGCTTCCCGACGTGTGGCGCTCCGTCGAGGAGGGCGCCCGCCGCATCCTGGCCGGGACCACCCTCGCCTCGCTGCTCGCCGAGCGGGCCCCGGTGTGACCGCCGAGGCGGCGGCCGAGGCCGGGACCGACGTCGAAGTCGTCGAGTACACCGACCCGTTGTGCCCCTGGGCCTGGGGATCGGAGCCCGCCTTCCGGTGGTTGCGCGCGGTGCTCGGCGGCCGGGGAACCTGGCGGCGGGTGTACGCGATCCTCTTCGACACCGGCGACGACCCGGCCCCCGACCCGGCCGCGGAGGCTGCCTGGTACGGGCGGTACATCGCCGAGGTGTGCGGTCACACCGGCGCCCCGCACGCGGAGCGGCTGGACCGGGTGGCGCTCACCAGCTGGCCCGCCTCGCTGGCCGCACGGGCCGCCGAGACCCAGGGCGCCGAGGTGGCCGAGCGGGTGCTGCGCCGGCTGCGCGAGTCCGAGTTCGTGCTCGGCGCGCCGGCCGACACCGCGGCGCGGGTACAGGCGTGCCTGCGCGGCGTTCACGGCCTCGACGTGCAACGGCTGC
Source organism: Actinacidiphila polyblastidii (assembly GCF_036353415.1). Classification (NCBI taxonomy): domain Bacteria; kingdom Bacillati; phylum Actinomycetota; class Actinomycetes; order Kitasatosporales; family Streptomycetaceae; genus Actinacidiphila; species Actinacidiphila polyblastidii. The sequence continues at coordinate 118,816 of NZ_JAZEWV010000013.1, read as the reverse complement.
GCGCCGACGCGGAGTCGGCGGCCGTGGCGGCCTCCGTGCACGCCGACCGCGCGGAGGCCCGCGACCCGCTGCCCGAGGTGCTGGGGCTCGACGGCCCGCCGCCGCACCCGGGCGGCGCCAAGGAACTCGACGGCGGGCAGCGCCGCTACGCCCTGCCGACGCTGCTGCTGCGCGGACCCGGCGGCTGCCGCGTGGTGCCGGGCTGGCGCCCGCCGCAGGTCTACGCCGAGGCGCTGCGGCAGGTCTGCCCCGGCCCCTGGGAGGTGCCGCAGCGGCTGTCCGCCGACCGCGCGCTGGAGATCCACCGGAGCCTGAGCGTACGGGAGTTGTCGCTGCTCACCGCCGACGGCCCGCCGCCCTCGCGGGCGTTGCGCGTGGAGACCGCCGGAGGCCCGCTGTGGCTGCATCCGGAGGAGGCCGCGGGGCACCCCGCCCTGCTCAGCGGGCGTCCGGGAGATGAGACACCTTTTGGTGTCCATTGACAGTGAGTGGGGTTCACCCCCACGATGAGCGCATGCTGAAGACGCACCCCGCCGTGGTGTGCCGCTACGTGGACTTCCGGCGCACCTCCAGCGCTCTCTGTCGCTGACCCGCCGCACCGGCCCGTACGCCGGCCCGTTCCGCACGCCGGAACCTCCTCCCGTACTCCCGCGCCGCCCGCGTCCCGTCCCCCTCGCCGCACCGGGGCGGCCGCCTCGCCGGTCGGCCGGTCCCGCGCCGTCCTGACCCCCGCACTCGCGCCTTCGGCATGTCCTGGCGCGCCGCCTTGCGCCGCCCGTGCTCCTCCCCGGCTCCCCGGCAGGAGAACTCCGGTGCGCTCCACAGAAGGTGACACCACGTGAAGAACTCCGCAGCCATGCCCGCGCTCGCCAGACGCTCCCTCCTCGGCGTCGGACTCGGCGCAGGGGCCGCCGCAGTCCTGTCCGCCTGCGGCGGCGCCTCGACCGCGGGCTCCTCCGCCGCGGGCGGCGGCACCCTCAAGTGGGGCTGGGCCCTGCCGACGTCCTGGGACCCGGTCTTCTCCTCCGCCGGCTGGGACGTCCACGGCCTGTCGCTCGTCTACTCGGCGCTGACCAGGCTCGACGCCGGCGGCGCCGCGGTGCCCGCACTGGCCAGCGCCTGGAGCTACGACGCGAAGGGCACCGAGGTCACCTTCACCCTGCGCCCCGGGCTGACCTTCAGCGACGGCAGCCCGCTGGACGCCACCGCCGTCAAGAAGAGCCTGGACCGGGGCCGCACCGACCCCAGGTCCCTGGTGGCGCCGCAGCTCGCGCACGTCGTGGAGGTGACCGCGACCGGCGCGACCACGGTGGTGCTCAAGCTCTCCCAGGCCGACTACCAGATCCCCAACCTGCTGGCGGGCAAGACCGGGATGATCGTCAGTCCGAAGGCGTTCGGGACGAACGCGGCGGCGCTCGCCACCCAGCCGGTCGGTGCGGGCCCGTTCGTGCTGACCTCCTACACCCAGAACGAGCGGGCGGTGCTGCGGCGCAACCCCTCGTACTGGGACGCCGCCGCCATCAAGCTCCAGGGCTTCGAGGTCTATCCGCTGCCCGACCCGTCCACGGTGGTCGCCTCGCTCCAGTCCGGCCAGTACAACGTGGCGCAGATACCCGGCAGTCAGGTCGCCGCGGCCAAGGCGGCCGGCCTGCAGGTGCAGGTGATCCCGTCGATGGTGGTCGCGGTGCTGGACGTCAACGCCGCCAAGGCGCCGTTCGACGACCCGGACGTGGCGCTCGCGCTGCAGTACGCGGTGGACCGCCAAGCCCTCGTGAAGACACAGCAGTTCGGCTACGGCGAGGTCAGCAGCCAGCCCTTCCCGCCCGGCTACGTCGGCCACGACCCGGCCTCCGACAACCTGTACCGGTACGACCCGGCCAAGGCCAAGTCCCTGCTCGCCAGGGCCGGCCACCCCGACGGCGTCGAGCTGACCCTCACCACCTCGGTGGCCGCCGGCCTGCCCGAGCAGTTGCAGGCGCAGCTGAAGGAGGCCGGTTTCCACACCAGGATCAGCGTCATCCCGCAGGCGCAGGCGACCCAGATCGTCTACGTGCAGCACTCGCAGGCGCTGTTCACCGACCAGTTCGCCGGCCGCGACTCCGCCGCGCAGGCGTTCCAGGTGCTGTTCGGCCTCCAGGGCCTGATGAACCCCGGCCGCAAGGCGCCGGCCGACCTCCAGGCCGCGGTCGCCAAGGTGTCGGCCACGCCGCTGGACTCACCCGACTACCCAAAGGTGCTGCAGGCGGCCACCGGGCTCGCCGTGCGGACCATGCCCAACGTCTTCCTGTACACCGTGCCGCGCATCCTGGCCCGCAGCCGCGGGGTGTCCGCGCTGCCGGCCGACGTCGTGGTGCAGCGGTTCGAGGGCGTGACCGTCGCATGACCACCGCCACCGAGGCGCCGCCGGCCGCCGCCGCGGGAGGCGCTCCCCGCCCCCGCGCCCTCCTGGCACGGGCCGGGCGCGCGCCCGTGCCGCTGGCCCGTGGACTGCTCGGGACCGCCACCGTGTTCGTGATCTCCTCCCTGCTCACCTTCGGGCTCGGCGCGCTCTCGGACGCCAACCCGGGTGCGGCGGTGCTCGGCGACGCCGCCAACCCGGCCGAGATCGCCCGCATCAACCACCAGTTCGGACTCGACCGCCCGCTGCCGGTGCAGTACGTGACCTGGCTGTGGCACGGCCTCCACGGCGACCTGGGCCGCTCCTGGTTCACCACCGTGCCGGTCGCGCACAGCATCGGCCAGGCGCTGCCCGTCGACCTGTCCGTGGCCGGACTCGCGCTGCTGATCGCCGTGCTGCTCGGCGGCGCGGGCGGGATCGCCGCGGCGCTCAGCAACGGCGGCCGCGCCGACCGGGCGGTGACCGCCGTCTGCGCGGTGCTGGGCACGCTGCCCGCGTTCGTGATCGCCATCGCCCTGATCACCGTGGTGTCGGTCAAGCTCGGCGCGCTGCCCTCGGGCGGTTACGTCCCGCTCAGCCAGAACCCCGGCCAGTGGCTGCGGTTCGCCCTGCTCCCGGCGTTCGCGCTCAGCCTGGACGTCGCCGCCGGCATCGCCCGGCAACTGCGCACCTCGCTGGTCGGCGCGCTGCGCGAGAACTACGTGACCGGCGCGGCGATGCGCGGACTGTCCGCCCGGCGGGTGCTGTTCGGGCACGTGCTGCGCAACGCGGCCGGCCCGGCGCTCACCGTGCTCGGCATGAGCGTGCCGATGCTGATCGGCGGCGCGGTCGTCACCGAGCGCATCTTCAACCTGCCCGGCATCGCCCAACTCGCCCTGCAAGCGGCCCAGGAGCACGACGTGCCGGTCATCCAGAGCACCCTGCTGGTCACCGTCACCGTGGTGCTGGCGGCGAACCTCGCGGTCAACGCCGCGCTGGCCGCGCTCAATCCGGCCGCCCGGCGCCGGCGGTCGGCCTCGCGGGACGGGAGGGCGGCGGCATGAGGACCTTCCGCCTGACCTGGCGGCTGCCGATCGCCCGCGCCGCGCTCACCGTGCTCGCGGCCGTCGCCGTACTGGCCCTCTTCGGCCACCAGTTGGCGCCCCAGGACCCGCTCGCCCAGGACTCCGCCCACATCCTGCGAGGGCCCGGCGGCGCGCACCTGCTGGGCACCGACTACCTCGGACGCGACGTGCTCAGCCGGCTGCTGGCCGGGACCGGGCTCACCGTCGCCGGCGCCCTGGAGGCGGTCGGCGCGGCCATGGCGCTCGGCATCGTCCCCGGGCTGGCGTCGTTGTGGCTGGGACGGTTCTTCGAATGGTCCGCGCTGCGGGCCGTGGACGCTTTGATGACCATGCCGTTCACGCTCTTCGCGATCGCGGCGGTCGGCGTCCTCGGCAACGGCCTGCACCAGGCGATGCTGGCCCTGGGCGTCCTGCTCTCGCCGCTGTTCTTCCGGGTGACGCGCGCCGCGGCCCTGGGCCTGCGGCAGGCCCCGTACGTGGAGGCCGCCGAGCTGATGGGCGCCTCCCGCAGCCGCGTGCTGCGCACCCACATCTGGAGCAAGGTGCTGCCCACCGTGGCGGTCACCACCGCCCAGGCGCTGGCGACCAGCCTGCTCACCGTCGCGTCGCTGACCTTCCTCGGCCTGGGCGTCCAGCCGCCCGCCCCGACCTGGGGCGGCATGCTCGCGACCGACCTGGGCTATCTCGGACAGCAGCCGTGGGCGCCGGTGCTGCCGGGCGCGCTGATCATGCTCACCGTCGGCGCGCTGCACCTGCTCGCCGACGCGGTACGCGACAGCGGCGGAGCGTCAGCGGGGTTCGCCGGCGCGCCCGAGGGAGGGACCGCGGCGGCGGCCGCGGCCACAGGCACCACCGTGCGGCCCGCGGCCGCCGCCGATGCGGGCGCCGCTGATCCGGCCACTGCTGAACCGACCGCCGTGCAGGACCGTGAGGGGAGGACGAATGCCCGCATCTCCGCGTGACACCGACGGCGCCCCGGGCCGGGGCGACCTGACCGCCGCCCCGCCCTCGGCGGCCCGCGAGGACGTGCTCGCCGTCGACGGCCTGCACATCACCGTCAGCGGCGGCCGCACCGAGGCGGTACGCGACGTCTCGTTCACCGTACGGGCCGGCGAGTCCGTCGGACTGGTCGGCGAGTCGGGCAGCGGCAAGACGCTGACCTGCCGTTCCGTACTGGGCGTGCTGCCACCCGGGTGCTCCGTCTCGGCCGGCGCCGCCACGCTGGCCGGCACCGACCTGACCGCGCTGGACCGCCGCGGCTGGGAGCGGCTGCGCGGGGTCCGGCTCGGCGCGGTGTTCCAGGACCCGGCGTCCTACCTCAACCCCTCCCTGACCGTGGGCCGCCAACTCGCCGAACCGCTGCGGGTACGCAAGGGCCTGTCGCGCGCGGACGCGCACCGCAGGGCGGTCGAACTCCTGGGCGCGGTCGGGCTGCACGAGCCCGCCGAGGTCTACCACCGCTACCCCTTCGAACTGTCCGGCGGCATGCTGCAGCGCGTCCTCATCGCCACCGCCATCGCCGGCGACCCCGACCTGCTGGTCGCCGACGAGGCCACCACAGCCCTGGACACCGTCGTGCAGGCCGAGGTGCTGGACGTGCTCGCCCGGCTGCGCGCGGAACGCGGACTCGCGCTGCTGCTGGTCAGCCACGACCTCGCCGTGGTCGCCGAGGTCTGCGACCGCGTCCTGGTGTTCTACGCCGGCGAGATCGTGGAGGACGGCCCGACCGAGCAGGTGCTCGCCGCGCCCGCCCACCCCTACACCGAGGCGCTGCTGCGGGTCGCGTCCATCGGCGACTGGCAGCGCCGCGAACTCGCGGTGATCCCGGGACGTCCGCCCGAGGCCGGCGCGGCACCGCCCGGCTGCCGTTTCGCCCCCCGGTGCGCGCACGCCGCCGCCGCCTGCACCGCGACGCCCACCCTCGCCCTCACCGACGCCGGCCCCGGTCGCAGGACACGCTGCGTCCGCGCCGCCGAACTGGACCTGACCGGCGCCGCACCCCAGGAGGTGACCGCATGACCGACCTGCTGCGGGTCGAGGAACTGGCCGTCGCCTTCGGACGGCGCGCGGGGCGCGGCGGGGCGCGCGTGCTGGACGGCGTGTCGCTGCATGCTCGCGCCGGCGAGATCCTGGGCGTGATCGGGGAGACCGGGTCGGGGAAGACCACGCTGGCACGCGCCGTCGTGGGGCTGTCCCCGGTCGTCGGGGGCCGTATCACGGTGGACGGCGCCGACGTCACCGGGCTGCGCGGGCGGGCGCTGCGCGACTTCCGCCGATCCGGCCGGGTCCAGTACCTCTTCCAGGACCCGCTGCGCTCGCTCGACCCCGACCTGACCGTGGGGGAGTCGGTGGCCGAGCCGCTGGCGGTCACCGGCACCGGGAGCCGCGCGGAGCGGGCCGCGCGGGTGGCCGAGGCGCTGCACCGGGTGGGTCTGGACGAGGGGCTCGCCGACCGGCTGCCGGGGCGGCTGTCCGGCGGCCAGCGGCAGCGGGTGGCCATCGCCCGCGCCGTGGTCACCCGGCCGCGGCTGCTGCTGGCCGACGAGCCGGTCAGCGCACTGGACGCGTCCAACCGCAACCACGTGCTGCGGCTCTTCGACCGGCTTCGCCACGAGCTCGACGTCGCCGTGGTGGTGATCTCGCACGACCTCAGCTCGCTGGCGGGCATCGCCGACCGGATCGCCGTCCTCTACCGCGGCCGCCTGGTGGAGCAGGGGCCGACCGCCGACGTGCTCGCCCGGCCCCTGCACCCGTACACCGCGCTGCTCACCGCCTCGGCGCCCAGCGTCCGGCGCGAGAACGCCGTCGTGGCCGGCCGGCTGCGCCGCGTCGCCGCCCCGCCGCCGTGGGCCGCCGCCGGCGGCTGCGTCTTCGCCGCGCGCTGCCCGTTCGCCGACGAGCACTGCCGTGAGGCGCCGGCGCGGCAGGACCGGCTCGCGGACGGCGCCGCCGCCCGCGAGGTGGCCTGCCACCACGCCGGGACCTGGCAGCGGCAGCTCTCCGTTCCCGCTCCTCCTCCTGCCCCCGTACGCACGCCCGCCGCCACCCGCTGACCTGAGCCCGCCCGCCGATCGGACCGCGGAGCTTCCGCACGCCCTCCCGGCACCGGCGGCCGGAACGCACCGGTACGCACCGCCCGCCCACCCACGCCCCTGGAGCGCCCCCATGTCCATCGAGTTCATCGGCATCGCCGCCACGCAGCCCGTCAGCGAGACCGGCGGCGGCCCCGCCGCCCCCTCGGTCAGCTCGCAGAGCGAGGCGCACGCCGCCCAGGGCGCCGTGATCCAGCCCGCGTACCTGCGTGAACTGGCGCTGGCGCACGAGCGGTCCGGCTTCGACCGGGTGCTGGTCGCGCACTCCTCGGCGAGCCCGGACGGCTTCACCGTCGCCGACCAGGTGCTCAGCCACACCACGCGGCTCGGCGTGCTGCTCGCGCACCGTCCCGGCTTCGTCTCGCCCACCCTGGCGGCGCGCAAGTTCGCCACGCTGGACGCCTTCCACCCCGGCCGGGTCGCCCTGCACGTCATCACCGGCGGCGACGACGCCGACCAGGCCAGGGACGGCGACCTCAGTGACAAGCCGACCCGCTACCGCCGCACCGACGAGTTCCTCGACGTGGTGCGCCGCACCTGGACCGCCACCGAGCCCTTCGACTACGAGGGGGACTTCTACCAGGTGCGCGGCGGCCGATCCGCGGTGCTGCCGGCCCGCCCGATCCCGGTCTACTTCGGCGGCGCGTCCGACGACGCGGTCCGGGCCGGCGCCAAGCACGCCGACGTCTACGCCTTCTGGGGCGAGCCGCTGGCGGGCATCGCCGACCGGATCCGCCAGGTGAGGGCGGCGGCCGCGGTCCACGGCCGCACCCCGAACTTCAGCGTCAGCCTGCGGCCCGTCCCCGCGGCCACCGAGACCGAGGCATGGCGGCGGGCCGAGGACATCCTGCGGCTCACCAAGGAGCGTGCGGGCGCGCTGCGCAAGGCGTTCAACCTCGACCACTCCACCCAGGAGGGCTCCCGGCGGCTGCTGGACGTCGCCGCGCGGGGCGACGTCCACGACAAGCGGCTGTGGACCGCGGTCGCCAAGGCGACCGGCGCGGCCGGCAACTCCACCGCCCTGGTCGGCTCCTACGAGCAGGTCGCCGAATCGCTGCTGGACTACACCCGGTTGGGCGTCGGCACGCTGCTGATCCGCGGCTTCAGCCCGCTGGAGGACGCGCGCGACTACGGCGCCCTGGTGGACCTGGTCCGCGCGGAGACCGAGGCCCGCGGCTTCACCGGCAACCGTGTGCCGCCCGTCGCCCCCGCGCAGGCCGGCAGCCGGGACCTGCTGGGAGCGGTCGGCGCATGACCGCGGCCGCACGCACGGCGGGCCGGGCCGCGACCCCCGCGGCCGGCCCGACCACCTCCGACCGGGGCGCCTCCGGCGTACGCCCCGGCGGCCGTACGCCGCGGCCGCCGTCAGCGGGCCTCGCCGGCCCCGGGAGCGGCCGGGCCCGTACGACCCCCGCGCACCCCGGGCGACCCGTCGCCGCCGACTCCGACACGGAAGCCGCACCATGAGCCGACCGCTGCCGCGCATCGCCCCGCCCGACCCGGACCGGCTGCCCGAGGTCGGCGCGGCGCTGGCCGCCCGCGCCGGGGAGAACGACCGGGAAGCCGCCTTCCCGTACGACGGCGTGGCCGCGGCGCACCAGGCCGGGCTGCTCACCGCGACGGTGGCGGAACGGTACGGCGGTCCCGGTGGCGGCCTCGCCGAGACCGTGCGGATCCTCCAGGTGCTCGGCGCGGGCGACCCGGCGGTCGCGCTGGTCACCGCGATGACCCTGTTCGCGCACGCCGCGCAGGCCCGTGACGGCTCATGGCCGGAACGCGCCTACGAACGGCTCGCCGCCGACTCCGCCGAACGCCCGGTGCTGGTCAACGCGCTGCGGGTGGAGCCCGAACTGGGCACCCCGATCCGCGGGGGGCTGCCCGCCACCGTGGCCAGGCGCCGCGGCGGTCACTGGGAGCTGTCCGGGCACAAGATCTTCTGCACCGGCGCGGAGGCGCTCGGCTGGATGCTGGTGTGGGCCCGCACCGAGGACGAGGCCGCCCGGGTCGGCTCCTTCCTGGTGCGCGGCGGCAGCGAGGGCCTGCGGATCGCCCGCACCTGGGACCACCTGGGACTGCGGGCCAGCCGCAGCGACGACGTGCTGCTGGACGCCGTACGGGTCCCCGCCGACGACGTGATCGGCCTGGCCGAGCCGGGTGCGGGCGGCGGACGGGACACCGCGGGCGGCGCCTGGAACGCGCTCGGCCTCTCCGCGATGTACCTCGGCGTGGCCCGCGCCGCCCAGCACTGGCTGACCGGATTCCTGCACGAGCGCACCCCCACCGCGCTCGGCGCGCCGCTGGCGACGCTGCCGCGCTTCCAGAGCGCCGTCGGCGAGATCGACGTCGCCCTGTCCGGCGCGGAGCGCCTGGTCGCGGCCCTCGCCGAGGCCGCGGACGCCGGCGACCCCACGGGCGCAGAGCAGGCCGGCGGCGCCAAGCTGCTCGCCACCCGCGCCGCGATCGGCGCGGTCGAGCAGGCCGTGGCCCTCGTCGGCAACAACGCCCTGACCCGCGCCAACCCCCTGCAACGGCACCTTCGCGACGTGCTGTGCAGCCGGGTGCACACCCCTCAGGACGACACCGTCCTGCTCACCGCCGGACGGACCGCCCTGGCCCGCCGCACGCTCACGGAAGGCACCTGACCCATGTCCGTCACCCCGCCCGCAGCCGAGCCCACCGCACCGGACGCCGTACTGGACGCCGCCGAGCTGCCCGGCCGGCTCGCGCCCGGCACCGTCGAGTTCATCGGCATGATCGGCACCCGCGACGCCTCGGAGACCCGGCCTGCCACCGGTCCCGTCGTCGACCCCGACTACACCCGGCGCTTCGCCCGCGCCCATGAGGAGGCCGGCTTCGACCGGATCCTGATCGGCTACGGCTCCAGCACACCCGACAGCGCCCAGGTGGCCGCGCACGTCGCCGCCCACACCGAGCGCCTCGGCCTGCTCGTCGCCCACCGTCCCGGCTTCGTCGCCCCCACGCTCGCCGCCCGCACCTTCGCCACGCTGGACCAGTTCTCCGGCGGCCGGGTCGCGGTGCACATCATCACCGGCGGCCACGACGCCGAGCAGCGGCGCGACGGCGACCACCTGCCCAAGGACGAGCGCTACGACCGTACCGACGAGTACCTCGACGTGCTCAAGCGCGCCTGGACCGAGGACCGACCCTTCGGGCTGGACGGCCGCCACTACCGCTTCGAGGACTTCCACGCCGACGTCAAGCCCGCCCAGCAGCCCCGCATCCCGCTCTACTTCGGCGGATCGTCGGCCGCGGCCTACCGGGTCGGCGGCAGGCACGCCGACGTGTTCGCGCTGTGGGGCGAGCCGCTGGCGGAGACCGCCGAGCAGATCGCCGCGGTGCGGGCGGCCGCCGCGGCCGCCGGGCGCACCACCCCGCCCCGGATCAGCGTCTCCTTCCGTCCCGTCCTCGGCGCGACCGAGGACGCGGCCTGGGAGCGCGCCTACGGCATCCTCGACACCATCAAGCAGCGCGGCAACGCCGGTTCGCTGCTCGGCACCCGCCGGGCGATCCTCCCGGTCGGCCCCGACGCCCGCCCGCAGAACGCCGGTTCGCAGCGGCTGCTCGCCGCCGCGGCCAGGGCCGAGCGGCACGACCGCGCGCTGTGGACCGCGCCGGCCGCGGCCACCGGCGCGGCCGGCAACTCGACCGCGCTGGTGGGCACACCCGAGACCGTCGCCCAGGCGCTGCTGGACTACGTCGACATCGGCGTCACCACGCTGCTGATCCGCGGCTACGACCCGCTGGACGACACGGTGGACTACGGCCGGCGCCTGCTCCCTCTGGTCCGCCAGGAGTTGGCCCGCCGCGCCGCCGACCCCGCGCCGAACAACGGCGGTTCCCGCGCGCAGGCCGCGGCGGTCCCCGTCGGCGGCGCCCGATGAGTGCGCCCGCCCAGGCCCGTACGGCCAGTTGGTACCCCGACCCGAGCCTGGTCCGGCGCGGCACCGTGGTCCTGCTGCCCGGCCGCGGCGAACACCCCGGGGTGTACGAGCGGTTCGGCCGCAGACTGGCCGCCGACGCGTACGTGGTGCACGTCCTCGACGTCGCCCCGGACCAGCCCGTCGCGCAGACCGCGGCGCAGGTCGCGCGTACCGCGGAAGGCGCCGCGGGCCCGCTGGTGCTGGCGGGCTCCGACACCGGAGCGCTGCACGCGCTGGCCGTCGCGGCAGGCCAGCAGCAGGTCGACGCGCTGCTCCTGGCGGGGACCGCGCGCACCGACGACGCCTCCGGTTCCGCCGGGTCCCCGGGCGACTGGGCGGCCGAGCTGGCCGCACGCACCGCCTGCCCGGCGCACCGCGGGCGGCTCGACGCCGACCCCGCGTTCGCCCGCGGCAGCCTGGGCGAGCCGGTGCCCGCCGCGCTCGCCGCGGCCGCCGGAGCGGCCGTGCCGCCCGCGGGGTTGCCGGTGCTGGTCGTGCACGGCGCGGCCGACGAGGTCAGCCCGCCTGCCGCGGCCCGGCGGCTGGCCGCCCGGCTGCCCGCCGCCCACCTGGCCACCGTCGCGGAGGGCCGCCACGACGCCCTCAACGACATCGCGCACCGCAGCGTGGCCGCGACGGTGGTGCAGTGGCTGGAACGCCTGCGGGCCGGGGCGCACCTGCCGGTCGTGATCACGGTGGAGGAGGCGCCACCCCGCGAGTGAGCCGGCCCGGAGCGGCCGCCCGGTGAACGGCCCCCGCCGGGGGGCGTCGGGCGCCGGGCGGCCTCGGGAGCGGGCGGCGCGTGAGCCGCCCGCACCCGGACGTTCCCGCCGCACCAGCCCGCGCCCCGGCCCTCGCGACCGCCCGCGCCGGGCCGCCGATGACCTTTCCGCATCTCCAGGAGGAGTACCGCCCATGTCCCTGCAACCGCACTGGTACCTGCCCACCTCCGGTGACGGCCGGGACGTGGTCGGCTGGGCGCACTCGCGGATCGCCACCGCGGCGCCCTGGCCGACCGACCGGGCGCCCACCGTCGACTACCTCGCCGACGTCGCGCGCGCCGCCGAGCGCCTCGGCTTCGCCTCGGTGCTCACTCCCGCGGGCACCTGGTGCGAGGACCCGTGGATCGTCACCGCGGCACTGCTGCGGGAGACCCGGCGGCTGCGCTTCATCGTGGCGCAGCGCCCCGACGCGGTCACCCCCACCCTTGCCGCGCAGATGGCCGCCACCTTCCAACGGGTCTCCGGCGGCCGCCTGATGCTCAACGTCGTCACCGGCTCCGACGACGAGGAGCAGCGACGCTACGGCGACTGGCTCGACCACGACGCGCGGTACGCGCGGACCGCGGAATGGCTCGGCGTGCTGCGCGGCGCCTGGTCGGGCGAGCCCTTCGACCACGACGGGGAGCACTACCGGGTGCGTGGCGCCACCGTCGCCGACGCCCCCGACCCCGTTCCGCCGATCCTGCTCGGCGGGTCCTCCGAGCCCGCCCTGCGCACCGCCGCCGCGCACGCGGACCTGCACCTCAGCTGGGGCGAACCGCCGGCCGGCCTCGCCCCGCGGCTCGCGCGCCTGCGGGAGGCGGCACGCGCCGCAGGCCGACGGCTCGCCTTCGGGGTGCGCCTGCACGTCATCACCCGGGACAGCTCGGAGCAGGCGTGGGCGGAGGCGGCCCGGCTGCTGCGGGGCATGGACCCGCAGGCGATCGCCCTCGCGCAGCGCCGGGCCGCCCGCACCTCCTCCGACGGCCAGCGCCGGATGACGGCGCTGCACGGCGGCCGCACCGACCGCCTGGAGATCGCCCCCAACCTGTGGGCCGGCTTCGGGCTGCTGCGCCGGCACGCCGGCACCGCGCTGGTCGGCAGCCACCACGAGGTCGCCGACCGGCTCGCCGAATACCACGCGCTGGGCGTCGAGCACGTCCTGCTCTCCGGCCAGCCGCATCTGGAGGAAGCGCACTGGTTCGGCGAGGGAGTGCTGCCGCTGCTCCGCGAGCGAGGGCTGCTCGCCGCGCACGACCACCTGCCGGGACGCGAAGAGCCCCTCACCGTGGAGGAGTCGGCCCGCACCACCGCCCACTCGCCCGATCCGGGACCGGACCCGCACGAACCGCACGAGACGCCCGAGCTGCAGAGGACGAGTCGATGACCCTGACGACCACCACCACCCACGCCACCGGCGCCGGCAGCCGGGCCGTCCCCGCCCCCGCTGCCGTGCCCGCCCCCGCGGAGCTGCTCAAGCAGACCCTGCGCCGCCACGCCGCAGGGGTGACCGTGCTGACCGTGCCCGGACCCGCCGGCTTCACCGCGACCTCGTTCACCTCCGTCTCCCTCGAACCCGCCCTGGTCTCCTTCTACCTGTCGGCGACGGCCTCCTCGGCCGAGGCGGTCCGCGCCGCCGCGGTCTTCGCCGTCCACGTCCTCGGCGAGCAGCAGCAGGAGCTGGCCGAGCGGTTCGCCCGCAGCGGCGTCGACCGGTTCGCCGGCACGCACTGGACGCCGGGTCCGCAGGACGTACCGCTGCTGCACGGCGTCCCCGCCTGGCTGACCGCCCGGCCCGTGCTGCGGCAGGAGGTCGGCGACCACCTGCTCGTGGTGGGCGAGGTGACGGGCGCGGGCGGCGACGGACGCCAGGCCCCGCTGCTCCACCATGCCGGCGGCTTCGGCTCCTTCCGCACGCTGCCCGACGCCGGGTAGGCGCGCGCGAGTGTCGTGCCGGGGCCACCGGCTGGACGCGGCCCCGGCACCGATCGGGGGTCAGATGGTGTGGGGCTCCCAGACGGGGAGCCAGACGTCGTTGGGCGCGCCTTGGGCGGTGCAGTCGTACTGGATGAGGTTGTAGCCGACCCCGACGCCGCCGGCGACGTTCAGGCACTTGTCGCTGGACTTCACCACGACCTGGTAGCCGATGCCCTTGGGCACGAACTTCCACAGCTCGTTGTCGGCGCTGCCGCAGGTGTACTGGATGACCTGGGTGCCGTTGGCGCTGCCGCCTCCGCTGACGTTCAGGCACTTGCCGCTGCTGACGGACCTGAGCCGGTAGTAGCCGCCCAGGGCCGAGTCGAACTCCCATCGTTCGTTCCGTGTGCCCGACCAGGGGTACTGGATGATCGGGACGCCGTCGGCCGACGAGGCGCCGCGCACGTTGGCGAGCTGGCCGGGATCGCTCGCGAGCCTGAGGGTGAACTGCTGGGCGACGATGGCCCGGGGCGCCGCCGGTTGTGCGGCCGCCGAGCCGGACGTGCCCGTCAGCGCCGCGGCGCCGACCGCGACCGCCCCGAGGGCCGCCGCCCACCGTTTGCAGATGTTCCTACGCACTTTTCCTCCACTGGTGCTCGACGCCCACTTCCGATGACGACTGTGGGGAGTCGACTGGCTACTAAAAGTAGCCAGATCGTCGGCGCTGTCACAGAGAGCGCGGGAAGCTTCCCTGGTCGTCGGTGCGACCCCGTGCGCTCCCCGAAGGGCGTTTGCCGCGGAGAAGCCGTGCCGCAGGAGGTCTCCGGTGGTGGGCAGGCGGATGGTTTGAGATGTTGTAAGGGTGTTCGTGACACGAGGAGGAGGCGAACATGGCTGACGACGCCATGAGAGAGATGACAGGCCGGATGTCACCCGAGAACCGGAAGTGGGTGGAACAGCTGCCCAGCGACCGCAAGCGCCAGCTCATGCAGAAGTGGCAGAACGAGGGCGGGCGCACCGACCTCGGCAGCGTGGGCACGGAGACCAACGACGCGGACGCGAATGCCGTGGTGGAGGAGTTCCGAAAGGGCTGAGTCCGCCGGCCGCGTGCGGATACTGGTCGGTATGCGCATCGACTTCGACCCTGATCAGTGCCACGTCAACGACTTCTACAAGCTGCTGACCTCGGTCGTCGTGCCCCGGCCGATCGCCTGGATCTCGACGACCGACCGGGACCGCACGTGTGACAACCTCGCCCCGCACAGCTTCTTCACCGTGTCCTGCGTCAGCCCGCCGATCGTGCAGTTCACGTCCGTGGGACGGAAGGACTCGGTGCGCAACGTCGAGGCCACCGGCGAGTTCGTGGTGAACCTGGCCTGCGAGCACCTCTTCGAGCAGGTCAACGCGACGGCCACCGACTTCCCTTACGGGGTCAGCGAGTTCGACGAGGTCGGCATCGCCAGGGAACCGAGCCTGCGGGTCCGGGCGCCGCGGGTCGCCGGGTCTCCGGTGGCGCTGGAGTGCGCACTGCACAGCACCGTGCGGCTGGGGGACTCGACCGTCGTCTTCGGGCGGGTCGTGCACGCCGCGGTCTCCGAGGCGGTGCTGGTCGACGGGCGCCCGGACGTACGCCGGCTGCGTCCGCTGGCGCGGCTGGGCGGGAACGAGTGGTCGACGGTCGGCGAGACCCTGGAGATCCAGCGGATCCCGGTCGAGCGGTGGCGCCACCGCTGACCCGGGCCCCGCCGCTGACCCGCACCCCTGATCGGGGATCGCGCCTGATCCCGATTTCGCCGCTGCCTCAGGACCCGTCGCGGGCCGCGGCGTCGGAGCGGGCCTCGGGCTCGCGCGGGGCCGCGGCCCCGTCGCCGGGGCGGGCGCGCATCCGGCCGCGCGCGACGGCGGCCGCCGCCACCGTCGTCACGCCGAGGAAACCGAGAGCCAGCAGGAACACGGGCGAGGTCGGCGAGGTGGCGTGGCTGCCCGCGACCACGTACGCGGCGGTGTTGGCGGCGCTGCCGACCGCCGTCGCGGTGAGGAAGGGCGTCAGCCGGACCCGGGAGACGGCCGCCGCGTAGTTCGCGGCGGCGAACGGCACTCCGGGGAACAGCCGCAGCGCCAGGGTGCTGCGGAAACCGTGCCGGCTCAACTGCCGGTCGGCGGAGAGCACCAGGCGTCCGCGCAGCAGCGGCCGCAGCGCGTCGCGGCCGAGCGCGCGGCCGAGGAGGAACGCCAGGCCCGCGCCCAGCACGGTGCCGCCTATCGCGGCGGGCAGCCCCGACTGGATGCCGTACAGGGCGCCCGCGGCGGCGTTGAGCAGGGGGCGCGGCACGAAGGCGACGGTGGCGACCCCGTAGGCGACCGCGAAGATCAGCACGGCGGTCGGGCCGGAGGTCTGCGGCGGCCATCCGCGGGTCAGCAGCCGCTGCGGCTCCCACGCCACGGCCAGCGCGATGCCCGCAGCCAGCACGGCCACCAGGACGGCGAACCGCGCCCACGGCGACACCAGCAGCCGGAGCAGCCGCCGCGGGCGGCGTGGCTGCCCGCCCGCGGAACCGTTCGATGAGCCCGTACGCACCAGCATCCAGGGAGCCTAACGGACTTCGGCCCGCGGACCACCGCCCGCGCGGACCGCCCACAGCGCCCGCAGCACCCGCCGCACCGCACCGTCGGTCGCGTCGGGCCTGCCGCTACTCCGCCGCGACCCCGCCGACCGGCTCCGGCCGCAGCGAGGCCCGGCCGGCGACGATCTGCGAGGAGGCGGTCGGTGTGCGCTGGTCCAGGACGCCCGCGGTGATCGCGATGCCGAGTCCCGCGACCGCGAGCACCGCGCCGACGAGCGCGGGCGAGGTCCAGCCCCAGCCGGCCGAGATGGCGACGCCGCCGAGCCACGCCCCGCCCGCGTTCGCCAGGTTGAAGGCGGAGTGGTTGGAGGCCGAGGCGAGGGTGGGCGCGCGGCGGGCCTTGTTCATCACCAGCATCTGCAGCGGCGTGGTGGTCAGGAAGCCGACCGCCCCGAGCATGACCACGGCGAACGGCGCGGCCTCCTTGGAGCGGGCCGCGTAGTGGAAGGCCACCAGCACCAGGGCGAGCGCGGCCAGCGAGCCGTACAGGGTGGGCCGCAGCGCGCGGTCGGTGAGCGGGCCGGCGGCCAGCGCGCCGAGCGTCATGCCGATCCCGAAGAGCGCGAGGAGCAGCGTCACGGAGGAGTCGGCGAACCCCGTGACCTCGGTCATCATCGAGGCGAGGTAGCTGTAGACGGCGAAGACGCCGGCGAAGCCGAAAACCGCGGTGAGCAGCGCGAGCAGGACCTGCGGCTGGCGCAGCGCCCGCAGCTCCTGGGCCACGCCGGTGTGCTCCTCCGCGGGCAGTCGGGGGATGAGCAGGGCGAGCGCGCCCAGCGCCAGCAGGCCGACCGCGGCGACGACCAGGAAGGTCGCCCGCCAGCCCAGGTGCTGGCCGAGCGCGGTGGCGGCGGGGACGCCGACGATGTTCGCCGTGGTCAGGCCGAGGAACATCGCGGCGACGGCGCGCGCCCGGCGCTCCTCCGCGACGAGCCGGGACGCGACCACCGCGCCGACGCCGAAGAACGCGCCGTGCGGCAGCCCGGCCAGGAACCGGCCGGCCAGCAGCGTCCAGTAGCCGGGGGCGACGGCCGAGGCGGCGTTGCCGACGGTGAACAGGCCCATCAGCAGCAGGAGCATCCGCTTGCGCGGGATCCGGGCGCCGAGCCCGGTGAGCAGGGGTGCGCCGACCACGACGCCGAGGGCGTAGGCGGAGACGAGGTAGCCCGCGGTCGGCACGGAGGTGCCGAGGTCGCCGGCGACGTTGGGCAGCAGGCCCATCATGACGAACTCGGTCGTGCCGATCCCGAAGGCGCTGATCGCCAGGGCGAGGATGGCCAGGGGCATGGCGGGGTGTTTCCTCATCTCACGGTCGGCCGCCGACGGTTCGGTCGGGCGGCCGGTGGAACATCGGTCGCGGGGACGACGAGGGAACGTCGGCCGGCAGGACGGCTCGGGAGCGCCCTTTTAAGTTCATCGTCGGAACAAATTCTCGCACGCCCACGATTCCCGGACGTCACCGGCAGGTGAAGCGGCGGCGACGGGAGGCCGTTCGGCGCGCGAACGACGCCCCGGCGCGGCGGGGGACTCCATGGGCGGGCGGGGGACAATGGGCGGATGGAGTCCGAGGCCGAACCGATCCCCGTCACCCGCGACGTCGACCTCGGGACGGCGCGGCTGCTGCCGGACGTCGACCGGGCGCGCGCCTGGCTGCTGACGGTGGACGGCGCACCGCAGTCGTACGTCGACCTCGACGACCCGGAGCACCTGGAGTTCGAGTACGTGCGGCGGCTCGCGTACGCCGTCGAGACCGCCTTCGACGCCCCGGTGGCGGCCGTGCACCTCGGCGGGGGCGCGATGGCGCTGCCGCGCCGCCTCGCCCGTTCGCTGCCCGGCTCACGGCAGGACGTCGTGGAGGTCGACCGGGGGCTTTCGGAGCTGGTCGCGCGGTATCTGCCGCTGGACGACGACACGATCACCGTGCACGCGCAGGACGCCCGCACGTGGCTGGCGGCCGCGCCGGACGCCTCCGCCGACCTCATCGTCGCCGACGTCTTCGGCGGCTCCCGGGTGCCCGCGCACCTGGCCTCGGTGGAGTTCGCCCGGCACGCCGCCCGGGTGCTGCGCCCGGGCGGCCTCTACCTCGCGAACCTCGCCGACGCCGCCCCCTTCGCCTTCCTCGGCGGCCAGCTCGCCACCGTGCGGGAGGCGTTCGGCGGACCCGCGGCCGGCGACCTGTGCCTGCTCGCGGAGCCCGGGGTGCTGCGCGGCCGCCGCTTCGGCAACGCCGTGCTGGCCGCCTCCCGCGGCGCCCTGCCGCTGCCGCTCGACGCCCTCGCCCGGCGATGCGCCGCCGACGCCTTCCCCTGCCGGGTCGTCCACGGCCCCGCGCTCCAGGCGCTGGTCGGCTCTCCGGTCTACGACGCCTCGGCGACGCCGTCCCCGGTGCCGCCGGAGGGCGCCTTCACCGTGGGCTGATCCGCCGCCGGAGCGGCGGAGCCGGCGGGGGCCCGGCCGTCCGGCCGGGCGCGCTCCAGCCGGCGTACGTCCGGCAGCAGCAGCACCGCCGCGGTCAGCGTCACGACCAGCGTGGCCGACCCCCACAGCGACGGCGTCCGGCCGAAGGCCGCCGCCGCGGGACCGGCCAGCGCCAGGCCCAGCGGCATGATCGCGATCGAGCCCAGCCAGTCGTACGCCGACACCCGCGACATCATCTCGTCGGGGATCTCCTGGGCCAGCGCCAGCATCCAGCCGACCGCGAACACCTCGATCGCCACGCCCGACAGCAGCATCGCCAGCACGAGCGCCCACAGCGGCAGGGCGAGCGCCAGCGCGACCAGGGGTATCGCGAGCGGGAAGACGCCGAGGGTGCCGACCAGCAGGATCCGCCGCGGCTTCCAGCGGATCATCAGCACCCCGCCGGCGACCGTGCCGGCACCGGCCGCCGCCATCGCCACGCCCCACGGCCCGGCGCCGCCCAGATGGTCCCGTGCGACGAGCGGCCCGTACACCTGCTCGGCCGCGCCGGTCATCGCGTTGACGACGCCGAACTGCACGACGATGCCCCACAGCCAGGACCGTGAGGCGAACTCCCGCCAGCCCTCCCGCAGGTCGCGCACGATTCCGCCCGCGGCCGCCCCGGCGTCGTCGGGATCGGCCAGCCGGGCCGTCGCGGCGGCGGAAAGGCGGGCCCGCAGTCCGGCGGCGACGAGGAACCCGGCCGCGTCCACCACCAGCACCCAGCCCGCGCCCAGCGCGGCGATCAGCGCGCCGCCCAGCGCCGCGCCGCCGATGCTCGCGCCGTTCGCGCCCAGCCGGTAGACGGAGAACGCCTTTCCCGCGTGGGCGGGTTCGACCGTCGAGAGCACCATGCCCTGCGAGGCGGGGGAGAAGAACGCCTGCGCGGAGCCTCCGACGGCGGTCAGCGCGGCCATCTGCCACAGCTGCGGGTGCCCGGCCAGCACCAGCAGGGCGAACAGGCCCTGGGACACGGCGTTCACGAGGTTCGCGGCGACCATCACGCGCTGCCGCGAGATCCGGTCCGCGACGGCGCCGCCGACCAGCAGGAAGACCACCATGGCCAGCGTCCGTGCGGCGGCGACCACGCCGACGTCGGTCGCGCCGCCACCCGCGCCGATCACCGCGTACGCGGCGGCGATGGTGGCACCGGAGTTGCCCAGCCCGCTGATGAAGGACGCGGAGACCAGCAGCCGGAAGTTCCGGTTCGCCCAGGAGGGCGGGCGGGGGAGGCGGGGCGGCCGCGGCCTCCGGGTCGTGCGGGGGAGCGGAGGTCTCGTCTCGTCGCCGGTCACCCGGGGCACTATCGTCCAGCGCCCGCCCCGCACGCAACGCTGTTTCCGCACGTCGGACGGGGCTCGGGCGCCGGCCCGGCTACTTCTTGATCAGCCGGATGCTGTCCTTGATCCGGTCGACGGTCGCCTGGGCGACCTGGTCGGAGACGCCCTGGTCGGCGTAGAGCACCCAGACCACGAGCCTCTTCGCCGGGTCGCTCTGCGTCGGGTCGAGCCAGGCGACGGTCCACGCCTTGCCGCCCGGACTGCTGCACTTGTCGGCGATCGGGAGACGGCTGGCGGTGGCCTCCGCCTGCCAGCCCGAGATCCCGTGGGCGTTGTGGAACGCCCTGCTGTTCTGCGCCTTGGAGAAGGTGCCCTTGCCGTCGGTGTGGTACGCCCAGTACGCCCAGGACTGCGCCTGCACCTCGGCCGCGTTGCGCACACTCGTCGCGCCGTTGGCGCCCTTGGTGCCGGCCACCGCGCGGTCGGCGGTGCCGTGCGCGGTCTTGCACCAGTCGTGCTTGTAGTAGGCGGGCGCGCTCATCGCGACGGCCGGGTTGCCGTCCTTGTCCTCGAAGCCGATGGTCATGCCCTGGCTGTCGACGGTCCAGTCGGAGGGGACGTCGAAGAGCACGTTGCGCTCGTCGCGCTCGACGACCTTCCAGCCGGGCACCACCGGCTTGATGTCCACCGGGGCGCCGCGCGGCGAGTCGTCGGAGCCGCCGCCGACCCCCGGCGCCGACGTGGTGGCGGTCGCGGTGGGGGCGGCCGTGGGCGGCGTGGCCGACGTCGCGGTGGGCGTCGGCGTCGGGTCGCCGTGGGCGTCGTCCTTCTTGTGGCCGGTCAGGTAGACCGCGCCCACCGCGACGGCGGCGAGCACCGCGACCGACGCGGTGACCGCTATCGCGATCGTGGTGGTGTTGCGCTTCTTCGGCGGCCGCCCGTCCGGGCCGCCGGCCACGGGCGGGCCCCACGCCTGCGGGGTCGGATAGCCGGGCGGCGGCTGCTGCTGGTAGCCGGGCGGACCGTACGGGGACGGAGCGGGTGTGCCGTACGGCTGCGTGGGCGCGGCGTACTGCGGGTACCCGTACCCGGGCTGCGGGGCGGGCGGCTGCTGCGGGTACCCGGGCTGCGGGGCGGGCGGCGCGGGCTGGGTGGGCTGCGCGTACGGGTTCGGCGTGCCGTAGCCGCCGGGCGGTTGCTGTGGGGGGTGGGGCACACCCTGCGGTGGCTGCTGCTCTCCCCCGGACTGCTGTTCTCCTGGCCACATGGCGGGAAACACTAGGGGAGCGCGCCCGGCGGTTGCACGCCGGATGCCGTTACTGACTGGTAACATCCCACCATGTCCGAGACGATGCCCTCGATAGGCGAACTCCTGACGGCCACCGTGCCGATGGTCCGCACCCTGCAGCTGGAGTACCTGGAGACGACCGCGGAGCGCGCCGTGCTGGCGATGCCCGACCGGCCCGAGTACCAGAACCACGTCGCGGGCCCGCACGCCGGCGCGATGTTCACCCTCGCCGAGTCCGCGAGCGGCGCCGTGGTGCTCGGCGCCTTCGGGGACCAGCTGGGACGGGCCGTCCCGCTCCCGGTGCGCTGCGAGGTGGCGTGGACGAAGCTGGCCCGCGGGCCGCTGACGGCCGTCGCCGAGCTGGGCCGGCCGATCGCCGAGGTCGTCGCCGAACTCGACGCGGGACAGCGCCCCGAGTTCCCCGTCGAGGTGTCGGTGCGGCGCGAAGACGGCGCGGAGACCTCGCACATGACCATCGTGTGGACGCTGCGTCCCAACAGCTGACACCATCAGGCCGCTGCGGCCGCAGGCGGCCGACCAGCCCAGACGCGCCGTTGGCCGGAATGTTTCGTCCGGCCGGTCGGTTAGGCTTCCCTGAGTGCGCGCGCGTCGCGCACGACCGAGCGTCGTCGCGGGGAGGGACCGGCTGTGCACGTCCAGGACTGGCTCGACGGCATTCCACCGGTCGCCGTCTACCTGATGGTGGGACTGGTCGTCGGGGTGGAGAGCCTGGGCATCCCGCTGCCCGGCGAGATCGTGCTGATGACCGCCGCGCTGCTGTCCTCCCAGGGGCACTGCAACCCGTGGCTGGTCGCCGCCAGCGCCATCGTCGGCGCCGTCGCGGGCGACTCGGTCGGCTACTCCATCGGCCACAGGGGCGGCAAACCCCTGCTGGAACGGCTCGGCAAGAGATTCCCCAAGCACTTCTCGCCCGGCCATGTCGCCACCGCGGAACGCTCGTTCCAGCGCTGGGGCATGTGGGCGGTCTTCTTCGGCCGCTTCGTCGCGCTGCTGCGGATCTTCGCCGGGCCGCTGGCCGGCGTGCTCAAGATGCCGTACCCGAAGTTCCTGTTCGCCAACGCGCTCGGCGGCATCGTGTGGGCCGGCGGCATCACCGCGATCATCTACTACGTCGGCGTGGTCGCCGAGCCGTGGCTCAAGCGCTTCGGCTACATCGGCCTCGCCATCGCCGTCCTCTTCGGCCTCGGCTCGATGCTCTACGTGCGCCGCCGGGCCGCGAAGCTGCAGGCGGCCGAACCGGAGCCGGCCGCCGAACCCGAAGTGGCGGCCGCCCCCGCCGGGGAGTGACCGGCAGGGCTGCGCGACCGCGTGATGCGCGCGGTCAGGCGCCGTCCGGCCCGCCGGGGCCGGGAAGCGCCTCGCGGTGGACGGCGGCCAGCGCCACGTAGTGCTCCGCGTTCAGCCGCAGCGCGGCCTGCTCGTCCTCGGAGAGCGACCGCAGGACCTTCGCGGGGACGCCCGCGACCAGCGAACCCGCCGGAACCTGCATGCCCTGCGGTACGAGGGCGGCCGCCGCGACGAGCGAACCCGCACCGATCCGGGCGCCGTTGAGGACGGTGGCGCCCATACCGACCAGGACGCCGTCCTCGATCACGCACCCGTGCAGCACCGCGTTGTGGCCGACGGTCACCCCGGCGCCGACCACGGCCGGGAAGCCGGGATCGGCATGCACCGTGCAGTTGTCCTGCACGTTCGAGCCGGCGCCCAGGCTGATCGACTCGCAGTCGCCGCGCAGCACCGCGTGGTACCAGACGCTCGCGTCCGGCCCGAGCGTGACGTCACCGAGGATCACGGAGGTCGGCGCCGCGAAGGCGGCCGGGTCGACCGCCGGCGTCCGGCCCGCGACGCCCGCGATCAGCGCACCCGCCGGTGCGGGCGGTATCGCCCGGGGCGTGCTCCCGCGCTGCTCCACCTGGTCCGTCATGCCCGCCGTCCTCCTCAGTCGCCGTGCCCGCGCCCCCGCCCGCGCCCGTGACCGGCAGAAGGCGCAGGTCGCGCCGCTGCCGTCCCTCCGCACCGTATACGGTGGGCTCGTGCCAGGAAACGAGAACGTGTTCTTCTCCACTGTCGCGCGGGTCACGGCGTGGCGCCGCCGTGCCGTCTCCCGGCTCGTGCACCGCGGCAGGCGCTGGGTACGGGAGGCCGGCGCGGTCACCGCCGCGCGTCCCGGCCCGTTCCGCTTCGAACGGATCGGCGCGGGCAGCCGGCTGGCCTTCCCGCAGGGCACCGTCTTCGGCGAGCCCTGGATCCGGATCGGCCGGGACTGCATGATCGGCGAACAGGTCACCCTCTCCGTCGGCCTGGTCCCCGCGGACCCCGCGGACGTCGACTACGGTCCGGAACCGGTGATCAGGATCGGCGACGGCGCGGTCATCGGCCGCGACAGCCACATCGTCGCGCTGGCGCCCATCGTCATCGGCGACAAGGTCTTCTGCGGCCCCAACGTCTATGTGACCAGTACCAATCACGCCTATCACGACACCGAGCGGGCGATCGGCGAGCAGTGGCCGAGCGCCGCACCCGTCGAGATCGGCTTCGGCTGCTGGCTCGGGGTCAACAGCGTGATCCTCCCCGGCGCCCGGCTCGGCCGGAACGTGGTGGTCGCGGCCGGCGCGGTGGTGCGCGGCGAGGTGCCCGACCACTGCGTCGTCGCGGGCGCGCCGGCCCGGATCGTCCGCCGCTGGGACCCGGTGGCGGGCTGGCAGCCGCCGTTGCGCGATCCGGCGCCGCGCCCGCTGCCCGAGGGCGTCACCGCGGAAGAACTGCTCGACCTGGCCGCGTTGGAGCAGCCGGCGGGAGCCTGACGCGCTGCGGGCGTTTGTTAGGTTGCGCCGTATGCGCGCACCCATCGGCCACTTCGAAGACGTCCGCCCGGCCACGGAGAGCGGCGACCTGCTGCCGCCGCCGGTCGCCGCGGCGGTCACCGCCGAGATGATCCACGTCGACACCGACCCGGCGAAGGCGGACACCGCCGCCTTCGTCGAGACCTACGGCCGCGAGCTGCTGGAGACCTCCGCGAACTGCGTGGTCGTCGCCGGCAAGCGCGGCGGCGAGACGACCTACGCGGCCTGCCTGGTGCTCTCGACCACCCGCGTGGATGTCAACGGCACGGTCCGCCGCCATCTCGGCGTCCGCAAGGCGTCCTTCGCCGCCATGGACACCGCCGTGGGGGAGACCGGCATGGAGTACGGGGGCATCACCCCGGTCGGGCTGCCCGCGCACTGGCCGATCCTCGTCGACCGTGCCGTCGTCGACACGCCGTACCTGGTCATCGGCAGCGGACGGCGCCGCGGCAAGCTCATCGTGCCCGGCCCGGTCCTGGGCGCGCTGCCCGGTGCGGTCGTCCTGGACGGCCTCGGCGTCTGACGCCCCGCCCGCGGGAAAGGTCAGCGCGGCCGGGAAACGATCGGCGCAGCCGGGACATGCTCAGCGCAGTTGCGGGATCTCGATCGCCGGGCAGCGGTCCATCACCATCGCGAGCCCGGCCGCCCGGGTGCGGTCGTACGCGCCCTCGTCGACCACGCCGAGCTGGAACCAGACGGCCTTCGCACCGGCCGCCACCGCCTCGTCGGCGACCGCGCCGGCCAGCTCGGAGTTGACGAAGACGTCCACCACGTCCACCGGGAAGGGGATCTCGGCCAGCGAGGCGTACCCCTGCTCGCCGTGCACCGTCTCCGCCTTCGGGTGCACCGGCACCACCCGCTTGCCGAACCGCTGCAGGACCGCCGCCACGCCGTACGCGGCCCGCGACGTGTTGGTCGACAGGCCGACCACCGCCCAGGTGTCGCCCGACTCCTCCAGGATCCGCCGCACCGTCGCCTTGTCGCCGTACACCTGTCCTCCAGCCGCCCGCCGTCGTCCGCCCGCGGGCTCGTGCGCCGATACGCGCGGGCCCTGCCGTTCCACGTGGTCGAACGCCCGACCGCGCCCCGCCATTCCCCCGCGGTTAGGCTGAACGGATGGTTGACCGCTATGTGACGGTGGCGCGCGCGGGCGTGTACGAGAGCGAGATCAAGCGCTCCCGGTTCCTGTGCGCCCTCGCACCCGCGGACAGCGAGGAGGCCGCCCAGGCGTTCGTCCGTGGCGTGCGCAAGGAGCATGCTGGCGCGTCCCACCACTGCTTCGCGTACGTCATCGGCCCCGACGGACGGCTGCACCGCGCCTCCGACGACGGCGAGCCGGGCGGCACCGCGGGCACGCCGATGCTCCAGGTGCTGCTCGGGCGCGAGGTGCGCGACACGGTGGCGGTCGTGACCCGCTACTACGGCGGCGTGCAGCTCGGCGCGGGCGGACTGGCCCGCGCGTACGGCGGCGCCGTCTCCGCCGCGCTCGACGAGATCGGCACCACACTGCGGCGCCGCCTCGCACTGATCGCGGTCACCGTGGACCACCAGCGCGCCGGCCGGCTGGAGAACGAGCTGCACACCGCGGGCCACACCGTCCGGGAGGTGGCCTACGGCGCCGCCGTCACGCTCCGTCTCGGCGTCCCCGAGGCCGAGGTGGCCGCTTTCCGCGGGTGGCTCGCGGACGCGACGTCGGGTACCGCGAGCTGCGAGGTGCACGGCAGCGCCTTCGTCGACGTCCGGGCCTGAACCGGACGGCGGACCGCGTCCGGCCGCCCGAGGCCGGCGGGGCGGGCGCGCCCCGGACACGGCGGACCTGCGGGTCCCCGCACCCGGCGGCGGAGCGGGACGCTAGTCTTCGGGGATCATGCGCTTCCTGCACACCTCGGACTGGCACCTCGGGCGGTCCTTCCACCGGGTGAGCCTGCTCGACGCTCAGCGGGCCTTCCTCGACCACCTGGTCGCCACCGTGCGCAGCGAACGCGTCGACGCCGTCCTGGTGGCCGGCGACGTCTACGACCGGGCGGTGCCGCCGCTCACCGCCGTGGAGCTGTTCGACGACGCCCTGCACCGCCTCGCCGAGCTGGGCGTGCCCACCGTCATGATCTCCGGCAACCACGACTCGGCGCGGCGGCTCGGCGTCGGCGCCGGCATCATGGGCAGGGCCGGCATCCACCTGCGCACCGACCCGGCGAGCTGCCACCAGCCGGTGCTGCTGGCCGACGCGCACGGCGAGGTGGCCGTCTACGGCCTGCCGTATCTCGAACCCGCCCTGACCCGCGAGGAGTTCGGCGCCGCACGGGCCGACCACACCGCGGTCATCGGTGCGGCCATGGACCGCGTCCGCGCCGATCTCGCGGCACGCCCCGCGGGGACGCGCAGCATCGCCCTGGCCCACGCCTTCGTCACCGGCGCCGCGCCCTGCGACAGCGAACGCGACATCACCGCCGGCGGCGTCGAGGCCGTCCCCGCCGCGCTGTTCGACGGCGTCGACTACGTGGCGCTCGGCCATCTCCACGGCTGCCAGACGCTCGGCGAGCGCGTCCGCTACTCCGGTTCGCCGCTCGCCTACTCCTTCTCCGAGGAGCACCACCGCAAGAGCATGTGGCTGGTCACCCTGGACGCCGCCGGCGGCGTCGAGGCGGAACGCGTCGACACCCCCGTGCCCAGAGCGCTCGCCCGGCTGCGCGGACGCCTCGACGACCTGCTCGGCGACCCGGCGCTCGACCGCCACACCGAGGCGTGGGTGGAGGCGACCCTCACCGACCCGTTCCGGCCGCACGAGCCGATGGCCGCGCTGGCCAAGCGCTTCCCGCACATCCTCAGCCTCGCCTTCGAGCCGGAGACCGGCGACGCGGACACCTCGGCGTCCTACGCGCGGCGGCTGCGCGGCCGCAGCGACCAGCAGATCGCCGAGGACTTCGTCACGCACGTCCGGGGCGCCGCCGCCGATGCGCGCGAACAGGCCGTGCTGCGCGAGGCGTTCGACGCGGTGCGCGCCGACGCGGTCCGCACGGAGGCGATCGGCGGGTGAGGCTGCACCGGCTCGAACTCGCCGCCTTCGGACCCTTCGCAGGCCGGCAGCGCGTCGACTTCGACGAACTGTCCGCGGCCGGGCTCTTCCTGCTGCACGGCCCCACCGGGGCGGGCAAGACCTCCGTGCTGGACGCGGTCTGCTTCGCCCTCTACGGCCAGGTGCCCGGCGCCCGGCCCGCCGCCCGGCTGCGCAGCGACCATGCGGCGCCGGCCACCGTCACCGAAGTGGTGCTCGAACTGACCGTCGGCGAACGCCGGCTGGAGATCACCCGTCGCCCCGAACAGCCCCGCGCGAAGAAACGCGGCACCGGCACCACCCTGGACAAGGCGGTCACCCTGCTGCGCGAGCGGGTCGACGGCGAGTGGCGCGGACTGTCCAGGTCGCACCAGGAGATCGGCGAGGAGATCAAACAGCTCGTCGGGATGAGCTGCGAGCAGTTCTGCCAGGTCGTGCTGCTTCCGCAGGGCGAGTTCGCGACGTTCCTGCGGGCGAGCGCCATCGAGCGGGCGACGCTGCTCGGCCGGCTCTTCGACACCCGCCGCTTCCAGGGGGTCGAGCACTGGCTGCGCGACCGCAAGGCCGACGTGGCGCAGCAACTCGCCCTCGGTGATGAGGAGTTGCGCCGACTGGAGGCGCGGCTGCGGCAGGCCGCGGGGCCCGCCGCGGACGACGGCCCGGACGACGGCCCGGCCCGCAGCGCCGGTGACGGCGCCGGCGAACCGGACACGGCCGCATCGCTGCCCGTGCTCGCGGCCGTCCTGCGCTGCGATGCCCGCGAGTGGCACGCGGTCACCCGCCAGGCGACGACCCACGCCGAGTCCGCGCACGCCGCGGCCACCGAGACGCTCGCGGCCGCCCGTCACCTCGACGCGCTCCAACGCCGCCACGCCGACGCGCTGGCCCGCGCGGCCACCCTGGACGCCCACCGCCCGGCCCGCACCGCCGCCCGCGCCGCGCTCGCGCTGGCCCATCGGGCCGCGCTGGTCGACCCGGCCCTCGCGCTGCGTGACAAGGCCGCCGCCCAGCACGCCTTTTCCGCCACCACGGCCGCCGCCGCGCTCTCGGAACTCGCCGCCGTCGCCGCCCAGGACGCTCCCGTCACCTCCGCCGCCGCCCCCGCCGGCTCCGCGCCGAGCGACCCCGCCGCCCGGCCCGGCGGCGGCATCCTGTCCGCCGTGGGCGACGACGCCGCGCCCCGCGCGGGCGGCGGGGACGTGCCGGCGGCCCGCCGCCCCGCACGTGATGAAGCGGGCGTGCCGGGTCCGCGCTCGGCCGCCTCGGCCGCGGGTGGCGACCCCGACCCGGAGCTCGCCGCGGCGCTCGCCCGGCGGGCGGGGGAGCTGCGGGAGGAGCTGGGCGGGCTGGAGGCCGCGCGGGACGCGGAGCGGCAGCTCGCGGAGATCGCCGGGCGCCGTGCGGCACTGGAGCGCGAGGAGCGGGACGACGAGGACGTCGTACGGGAGTGCGCGGCGTGGCTGACCGAATGGCCGCTTCTGCGGGGGCGGTTGACGGCGCGGGTGGACGCCAGGCTGGAGAACGCCGCGCGGGCCGCCGGGTCGGCGGCCGAACTCGACGCGGCGCGGCGCCGCGCGGAGGCCGCCGCGAGCCGGGACCGGCTCACGGAGGAGTCGGCGGCCGCCGCCGACCGGGTGCGCGACGCACGCGACCGCGCGGCGGCGGCCCGCGAGCGATGGCACGACCTGCGCGAAGCCCGCATCGCCGGAATCGCCGCGGAACTGGCCGGCGCGCTCACCGACGGCGACCCCTGCCGGGTCTGCGGGGCCACCGAGCACCCGGCGCCCGCGCGGCCGTCGGCGCGGCAGGTCGGCCGCACCGACGAGGACAGCGCGTTCGCCGACTTCCAGCGGGAGAGCGCGGCGTACGACAGCGCCCGTGACCGGCTCACCCGGCTGACCGCGGAGCGGGACGCCGCCGCGGCCGACGTCGGCGACACCCCCTACGCCGAACTCGCCACCGCGCACGAGGTGCTGGCGCGCGAACACCAGCAGGTGGCGGCCGCGGCGCAGGACGTCGGCGCGGCCCAGGCGGCGCTCGCCGGCGCCGAGAGCGAGCGCGACCGCCGTACCGCGCAGCGCCACCAGGCACAGGAGCGCACCGCGGGGCGTACCTCGCGCCGCGAGGAACTCGACGACCGTCAGGCGCGGTTGGCGGCCGTACTGGACAGGGCGCTCGTCGGGCACGCAGGCGTGGAGGCGCGCCGCGGGCAGCTGGCGTCCCGCATCGCGCTGCTCGACCGCGCCGCGCACGCCGTGCGGGACCGGGCCGACGGCGGACACCGCCTCGCCGAGGCGGAGGCGGCGCTCGCCGACGCCGCGAGCCGGGCCGGCTTCGGCTCCGTGCGGGAGGCCGCCGCCGCGCTGATGCCGCAGGCCCGGCTGTGGGACGCGCAACGGCAGGCGGACGTCTGGGCGAAGGAGGAGGCCGCGCTGGAGGCCGACCTGACCGCGCCGGAACCCGCGGCCGCCGCCGCGCTGCCGCCCGCCGACCCGGCGACCGCCCAGCACGCCCTCGACGACGCCGGGCGGCGGCTGCGTGCCGCCTCGACGGCCGAGTCCGCCGCCGCGACCCGCTGCCGCGAACTCGACCTGCTCAGCGCGCAGGCCGCCGCCCGGGTCCGGGAGCTCGGCCCGGCCCGCGAGGAGTTCACCCGCATCCGGCGACTCGCCGACCTCGCCTCCGCCAACTCCACCGAGAACCGGTACCGGATGGGGCTGGAGACCTACGTGCTGGCGGCGCGGCTGGAGCAGGTCGCCGCGGCGGCCGGCGTGCGGCTCCAGCGGATGTCCGGCGGCCGCTACACCCTCGTGCACTCCGACGCGCGCAGCGGCGGCAGGGCCAAGTCCGGCCTCGGTCTGCTGGTCGTGGACGCCTGGACCGGCACCGAGCGGGACACCGCCACCCTGTCCGGCGGCGAGACCTTCTTCGCCTCGCTGGCCCTCGCGCTGGGCCTGGCCGACGTGGTGACCGACGAGTCCGGCGGCACCCGCCTCGACACCCTCTTCATCGACGAGGGCTTCGGCAGCCTCGACGACCAGACGCTCGACGAGGTCCTCGACGTCCTGGACGGCCTGCGCGAACGCGACCGCGCGGTCGGCATCGTCAGCCACGTCGCCGATCTGCGCCACCGCATTCCGGCGCAACTGCGCGTCGCCAAGGGCCGGGACGGCTCCACCGTGCGGATGCGCGCCGCCGCCGCGCGTACCTGACCGGGCGCGTCCCTGCGCGCCTCACAGGACGAGCGGCCGCCGCTCCAGCGGCGAGGAGTACACCACGCTCGTCGTCACCGCTCCGAGCCCGGAGATCCGCCCGGCGACCTCCTCCAGATGCCGCATGGAGCGGGCCGCGACCTTCATCACGAAGCAGTCGTCGCCGGTGACGTGGTGCGCCTCCAGCACCTCGGGGGTGCTGTCGAGCAGATCGTGGAAGGGCTTGTAGTTGCCGGTCGGGTAGCGCAGCCGCACCATGGCCAGCACGGGCAGCCCGACGCGCTCGTGGTCGATCACCGCGGAGTACCCGGTGATCACCCCGGCCTCCTCCAGCCGCCGCACCCGTTCGGTGACGGCGCTCGGCGACATCGAGACGGCCCGCGCCAGTTCGGCGTAGCTGGCCCGGCCGTCCTGCTGCAGGGCTTCGAGCAGCCGCCAGTCCGTGGCGTCGAGGGAAAGCGTGGTCATACACCAGGAATAGCAGGGGAATCCCCTGCGGAACAAGGCCGACCCCGTGGATCGCCCCTTCAGGGCGGCGGCCCGCGACCGTAGGTTTTCCGTCATGACCACACCGCACCTGACCAGCACCGGCGCCGCCGCGTACGGGACCCCCGAAGCCGCCGCCGGATACTTCGCCGCGGCCCTCGCCTTCCACACCGACGTCTCGGACGTCGCCGCGGCCCTCGCCGGCGGCGGCGACCCCGGCTTCACCCTGGTCGACTCGCGCAGCACCGAGTCCTGGCACCAGGGCCGCATCCCCGGCGCGGTCCACCTGCCGACCGCGCTGATCCCGCAGCGCGCCGCGCAGCTGCTGGACCCGGACCGGCCCGTCGTCGTGCACTGCTGGGGACCGGGCTGCAACGGCGCCCTGCGCGCCGCCCTGGCCCTGGCGACCCTCGGCTACCAGGTCAAGGAGATGCTCGGCGGCATCGAGTACTGGGTGCGCGAGGGCTTCGCCTACGAGACCGCGCAGGGACCGGCGCGGCGCGAGCCCGACGCCCTGGTCGCGCCCCTCGCCGCCGACGACTGCGGCTGCTAGGGCGGCAGCACGGGCACCGGCCGCACCGGCACCGGCCGCACGGGCACCGGCCGCACGGGCGGTACCGGCCGCACCGGCACCGACCGCTACTCGGGCATCGTCGTCAGCTCGTACGCCCACAGCTCGCCGCGGTCGGCGACCCGCTCGAAACCGATGCGCTCCAGCACCGCCTGCGAGGGCCGGTTGCCGGGTTCCGTCGTGGCCAGCACCACCACGACCTGGGGCTGCGCCAGCGCCCACTGGCACAGCGCCCGTGCGGCGTCCGTCGCCCAGCCCAGGCCGCGGGCCGTCACCGACAGGTCGTAGCCGATCTCGACCGCGCCGCGGTCCGGCGGGCCGTGGAAGCCGACACCGCCGAGCGCCGTGCCGTCCTCGGTCCTCACGATCGCGAACAGTCCCCAACCGGGCTGGTACACACCGGCCTTGGAGGCGGCGACGGTCATCATCGCGGCGCCGACCGTCCCCTCGCCCGGCACCCCGTCGATCCACACCAGGGCGGCCGGCTTGCCGTCGGACAACTGCGCGGCATCCTGCGGCAGCTGCTCCTTGAGGGCCAGCCGGCCCTGGGTCAGCACCAGCCGTCCGCCGTCGTGGGAAGCGTGCAGGGTCATCGGTGCGTACCGCCTTGTCGTCGCAGGAGAACGCCCGGCGCGGGCCGGGGACCAGCAGGGTAACGGCACAGCGCGGCGGTGGGTTCCAGGGGGTCGCGGCAGCCGCACCGCACGGCGGCCGCGGCGGGGAGGGCGTCCCTCCCCGCCGCGCCCGCCGGCCGGTCGCCAGGACCGGGCCGGCGCCGTACGGCCACCGCGTCCCCGCGGGGCTACAGCACCGAGATCTCCGCCACCAGGTCGTCAAGACCGAGCGAGCCCAGCGACAGCGCGGCCATGTGCCACGCCTTCGCGTCGAAGGCGTCGCCGTGCGCCGCCCGCGCCGCCGCGCGGCCGGTCAGCCAGGCGCGCTCACCCAGCTTGTAGCCGATCGCCTGGCCGGGCATGCCCAGGTAGCGGATCAGCTCGCTGTCCACGAAGTCCGGCTGCCGCCCGCTGTGCATGCCGAAGAACTCCCTGGCCAGCTCGGGCGTCCAGCGCTCGCCGGGGTGGAAGGGCGAGTCCGCGGGGATCTCCAGCCGCAGGTGCATGCCGATGTCGACGATGACGCGGTTGGCGCGCATCATCTGCGCGTCCAGGTAGCCCAGCCGCCGCTCGGGGTCGGTGAGGAAGCCGAGTTCGTCCATCAGCCGCTCCGCGTACAGCGCCCAGCCCTCCGCGTTGGCGCTGACCATGCCGACGGTGGCCTGGTAGCGCGAGAGACTGGCGGAGACGTGCGCCCACTGCGCGAGCTGCAGGTGGTGACCGGGCACACCCTCGTGGTACCACGTCGACACCAGGTCGAAGAGCGGGAACCGGGTGCGCCCCATCGTCGGCAGCCAGGTGCGGCCCGGCCTGCTGAAGTCCTCCGACGGCGCGGTGTAGTACGGCGCCGCGGCGCCGCCGGGCGGCGCGATCCGCGACTCCACCTTCTTGACCCGGTCGGCCAGTTCGAAGTGGGTGCCGTCCAGTGCCTCGATGGCCTCGTCCATCAGGGCCTGCAGCCAGTCCCTGACCTCGTCCACGCCCTCGATCGCCTGGCCGTGGTCGTCCAGGTGCCGCAGCACCTCCCAAGGAGTCGCGTCGGGCAGGATCTTGCCGGCCTCGGCCACCATCTCGCCGTGCAGCCGGTGGAATTCGGACCAGCCGTAGGCGTACGCCTCGTCCAGGTCCAGCTCGGTGCCGTTCCACAGCTTGGCCCACAGCGCGTACCGTTCGCGGCCCACCGTGTCCGACGTGCCGGCGACCGCCGGGGCGTAGGTGTCGCGCAGCCAGTCGCGCAGCTCGGCGTACGCGGCGGTGGCCTCGGCCGCTGCGGCGTCCAGCTCCTCCCGCAGCCCCTGCGGCCCCTCCGCCACCAGCAGCGCGAACCAGCTGCCGGAGCCGTCCTCCCCGGTCCACTCGGTGAACTGGCCGACGACCGTCTCCACCTGCTTCGGACCCGCGGGCAGGTCCCGCTCCAGGCCCCGGGCGAGCGACGCCCGGTAGCCGTCCAGGGCCGCGGGCACCGCGCGCAGCCGGGCGGCGAGGTCCGCGTAGTCCTCCGGGGTGTCGGACGGCATCAGCGTGAACGCCTCGCGGATCGCGTGCGCGGGCGAGTTGAGGTTGCTGACCGCCCTCAGGTGCTCGTCCGCGGCGTGCACGGCCAGCTCCGCGCCGAGCCGTTCGCGCAGCAGCCGGGCGCAGCGCCGCTCCGCGTCGTCGTCGCCACCGGGCCGCGCCTCGGCCTCCGTCAGCAGGTCCAGCGTGGCACGGGCGAGCGCGGCGCGGGCGTCCGCGCCGCCAGGCGAGAAGTCCGGCAGCCGCCGGGAGCTGCCCGGGACGCCGAGGTACGTGCCGAGCAGGGGGTCGAGTGCGACGAGGTCGTCGACGTAGGCGTCGGCGACCTGGCGGGGCAGCGTGCTGCCGGAGGTAGTGGACATGCGGCCATCCTGATACGAGCGGGGGCCCCGCGTCACCACCATAGCCACGGCGGCGCCTTACGCGTCGCGCGTAACCGCCGCGGAAGGGCGCTGCGGCGGCAGCAGCGGGCCGCACTCCCACTGCTGGAAGATCAGCCGGGTCTCCACCCGGGCCACCTCGCGTCGCGAGGTGAACTCGTCGAGCACCAGCCGCTGCAGGTCCGCGGTGTCGGTGACGGCCACATGCACCAGGTAGTCGTCCGGGCCGGTCAGGTGGAACAGCGCCCGCGACTCCGGCAGGCCCCTGATCCGGTCGACGAACGGGTCGATCAGCTCCCTGCGGTGCGGCCGCACCTGCACCAGCAGCAGCGCTTGCAGCCCGC
The DNA here is from genome assembly GCF_036353415.1 of Actinacidiphila polyblastidii. Classification (NCBI taxonomy): domain Bacteria; kingdom Bacillati; phylum Actinomycetota; class Actinomycetes; order Kitasatosporales; family Streptomycetaceae; genus Actinacidiphila; species Actinacidiphila polyblastidii. The sequence continues at coordinate 84,956 of NZ_JAZEWV010000013.1, read as the reverse complement.
GGCCGAGCCGGGCGGCGTCCAGCCGCAGTTCGTGGCCGAGGATCACGCCGCTGCGGCGCAGCCGGGCCACCCGGTCCAGGCAGGTGGAGGGCGCGACGCCGACCGCCGCGGCGAGGTCCCGGTAGGTGGTCCGGGCATCGTTCTGCAGCAGCCGGAGAATCTCCAGGTCCACCGGATCGAGGAGCACGGAATCGGTCATCGGCCGAACGTAGCACGGTGGATCCCCCACACCGCCCGCCCGGCGTTCAGTCTGGGCGCCATGGAGACACGAGCCGCAGTGACCCCGCCGCGCCCCGACCGGGCGCTCGCCACCGAGGCGGTGCACGCAGGTCGCGAGGACCTCGCCGGGCTGGGCGTGCACGCCGTACCGCTGGACCTTTCCACCACCTATCCGTCCTCCGACAGCCGCGGCGAGGCGGCGCGCCTCGACGCCTTCGCCACGACCGGCGCCCGCCTCGACGGGCCGCCGGTCTACGGGCGGCTGGACAACCCGACCACCGCCCGCTTCGAGACCGCCCTCGCCCGGCTGGAGGGCACCGAGGCCGCCGTCGCCTTCGCCAGCGGCATGGCCGCGCTGACCGCCTGCCTGCTGGCAAGGTCCGCCGACGGACTGCGGCACGTGGTGGCGGTGCGCCCGCTGTACGGGTGCAGCGACCACCTGCTGACCGCCGGCCTGCTCGGCACCGAGGTCACCTGGACCGACCCGGCAGGCATCGAGGACGCGATGCGCCCCGACACCGGACTGGTGGTGGTGGAGACGCCCGCCAACCCCACCCTCGCCGAGGTCGACCTGCGGGCGATCGCCCACTCCTGCGGCACCGTCCCGCTGCTGGCCGACAACACCTTCGCCACCCCCGTGCTGCAGCGGCCCGCCGAGTCCGGCGCGCGCGTCGTGCTGCACAGCGCCACCAAGTACCTCGGCGGCCACGGTGACGTGCTCGGCGGTGTGGTGGCCTGCGACGAGGAGTTCGCCCGCAGGCTGCGGCACGTGCGGTTCGCCACCGGCGGCGTCCTGCACCCGCTGGCCGGATACCTGCTGCTGCGCGGCCTGTCCACGCTGCCGGTCCGGGTGCGGGCCGCCTCGGCGACGGCCGCGGTGCTCGCCGCCCGGCTCGCCGACGACCCGCGCGTCACCGCCGTGCACTACCCGCGGATCGGCGGCGCGATGATCGCCTTCGATGTGGCAGGCGACCCGCACGCCGTGATCGGCGGCGTACGCCTCATCACGCCGGCGGTCAGCCTCGGCAGCGTCGACTCGCTCATCCAGCACCCGGCGTCGATCAGCCACCGCATCGTCGGCGCGGACGACCGGCGGCGCGGCGGCGTGGGCGACCGGCTGCTGCGGCTCTCGGTGGGGCTCGAGGACGTCGAGGACCTGTGGCAGGACCTGGACGGAGCGCTGGCGGCGTCGGTGGCGCCGGAGCTGCCCGCGCGGGCCGCGGCGCCCGCCGGGTAGCCCGGCCGGTTCGGCGCGGTTCCGGTCGGCGCGGTTCCGGTCGGCGCGGGGCGGTTCCGGACGCGGCGGCGGTGGCGCGGTCCGGAACCGGCGGGACGCCGGGGCGTACGGGTTCGGCGCGTGCGGGTCAGTGCGTACGGGTTCAGCGCGGGCGGCCGGCGATCCAGGGCAGGTCGTCGAGCGGCCGCCGGCGGCCGGCGGCCTCCGGGGAGCCCGCGGACCCCTCCTGCGGCACCGGCAGGGCGGCGGTGATCACCAGCGTGCCGTCCTCCACCTGGTAGTCCAGCGGGAGGCCGAGTTCGCGCATGGCGGCGACCATGCCGGTGTTGGCCGATCGCGTGACGGCGTAGACGCTCCCGCGGCCGGCCTCCACCGCCATCTCGACGAGCTTGCGCAGCAGCGCCCCGCCGATCCCGCGGCGCTGCCACCCGTCCTCGACGATCAGCGCGATCTCGTTCTCGTCACCGTCCCAGAGCAGGTGGCCGAGGGCGACGAGCCGGCCGGACGCGGTCTCGACCGCCAGCGAGCGGCCGAACCGCGGGCTGAGCAGGTGCGCCAGATAGCGGTCGGCGTCGGCGACCGGGCCGTGGTAGCGCATCGCGAGGGTGTCGGGGGAGCAGCGCTCGTGCATCGCGGCCGCCGCCGGCAGGTCCTCGGGAGCGGCCCGGCGGATGGTGATCTCGTTGCCCTCGGGCAGGGTCAGGACGTCCCTGCGGGCCGGCATGCGCACGCCGAGCCGCGCGTCCAGCTCGACCAGGGCGCGGGCCCGGGCGAACTCGGTGGGGGTGAACGGCAGATGGTCGCGCTGCACGGTGATCGTCCCGCCGGAGGGGTCGCGCAGCCGCATCACGGTCGGTTCCAGGACGTCCTCCACGGGTGCGGCGCCCTGCACCGGCCCCTGCCCCGGCGTGCCGCTCCGGTCTGCCGGCGTCGACCTGATGGTGCACCGCCCGAACAACTCCCGCAGGGCGAGGGGGAGTTCGGCGGGGTCCAGCGCGGTGCGGGTGGCCAGGGTGAGCATCCGGGTCGGGGTGTCCACCAGGTCGTGGGCGTCGGCGCGCTCCAGCCAGGTGTCCGCGCCGCCCGCGTCGGCGACGGTCAGCACCAGCGCGGCGGCCGGCAGCGCCGCGGGCGCGCGCAGCAAGAACTCGTCGACGGTGCCGCCCTCGGGCAGCGGGTGCGTCTGGAGGGTGACGATGTCGACCCTGCTGCACGCCAGCGCGGTGCAGATCCGGCCCAGGGTGCCGGGTGTGTCGGCGACGGTCGTGCGCATCCGCCACAGCGAGGACTCGGCCTCGTGCTCGGCGGGCTCGGTCGCGGGCAGTGAGGAGGTCCGCGTACCGTGCTGCGGACCGTGCGCCGCTCGCGGGGACGTCGGGGACTGCGGGGAGAGCGCGGACGGGGGCGCGTGGCTGTGCCGGCGGGCCCACCAGGTGTGGAAGGCGGCGGCGGCCAGCAGCGCCACGGACGAGGTGACCAGCAGCACCCGGCCGTCCGGGCCGTGGCCCACCAGGTCGGCCACGAAGTCGGCGGCGGCCATCGCTGTGAAGAGCGCGGCCACCTCCGCCAGGTCGTGGCCCCAGCGGTGGCGCCGGGCCGGGCTCTGTGCTGAGGACAAGTGAGGCATACCCCTACGATGCACAACCGTTGTTGCCTGACCGCGAACGGACCATGACCAGAGGGTAAAGCGCCCTTCTCCCCGGTTAACTTATACTTTCAACCTTTTTGGACGCCCGCAGACGCCGCCCGGAATCCCCGGACTCCGGGCCGAGCCGGCGCCGGGATTCCCCCGCGTGGCGGAGGCCGCCCGGTTGCGCGACGCTGGAAGGGCGGACTCGCGCCGTCGCCGCGCGGAGGGAGGACCTGGCATGAACCAGCCAGTCGTACCGGATGCCGTACAGGAGGTACGCACGCCGGACCCGCGCGTGCTCGCCCACCGCATCGCCGATCGCCGTCTCCAGCTCGGACTGAGCGAGAGCGCTCTCGCCACCCAGGCCGGGATGGCGCCGCGCTACCTCCAGCACCTGCTGGCCGCCGGAGTCGACTTCGACCCCGCCGGCCTGCGCAGGATCGCCTGGGTCCTGCAGCTGACCTACGACGAGCTGCTCGGCGGCCGCACCGACCTGCCGCCCGGGCAGAGCGGGCCGTCCGAGCACCCCGCGCTGTTCCGGCTCACCACGCCCGAGTGCTGGGACCGGATCGGCATCCGGGGGGTCGGCAGGGTCGCGGTCGCGGCGGACCCGGCGCCGACCGTCTTCCCGGTCAACTACGCGGTGGACCACCACTCGATCGTCTACCGCACCGCGCCGGGCGAGGCGACCGCGCCGGACAGCGGCTCGCCGGTGTCCTTCGAGATCGACCACCTGGACGACCGGGCCGGCCGGGGATGGAGCGTGCTCGTCACCGGCACCGCGGAGCGGATCGACGACCCGGTCAGCGTGCGGCGGCTCCACGAGCGGCACAGCGCGGAGCCGTGGGCCGGCGGCGACCGCGACCTGTGGATCCGCATCCTGCCCGAGATGGTCGGGGGCCGCCGCATCGGGAGCCTGTGAGCGGGCGGTGGCCCGCCCGTCCGGGGGACGCCGACGTCCCGGGCACGTCGACGCCGGTCCGTCGACGTCCGCCCCTCGACGTCGGGTGCGGCGGGCTCCGGTGACGCGACCTCCGGCGCCCTGCCGCCGGCACAGACCTGTACCGGCCGGGCGCGCTATGGTGCCGTCGTGATCGGCGCACCGCGGCTCACGCTGCTGTTCCTCGACGTCGACGGACCGCTCATCCCGTTCGGCGCGACACCGCGGCAGCTCCCCGGCGGCTACCGCGTGCACCAGGCCGCGTACGGGCGGCCGCAGGCGACGGCGAACCCGCTGCTCAGCCGGATCGACCCGGCGTACGGGCCCCGGCTGCGGGCGCTCGGCTGCGAGCTGGTGTGGGCCACGACCTGGATGTCCGAGGCGAACGAGGCGATCGCGCCGTGGCTCGGCCTGCCGCGGCTCCCCGTGGTCGACTGGCCCGACCCCGCCGAGGACGGACCAGGGCAGCTCGGACTGCACTGGAAGACCCGCCCGCTGGTGGAGTGGGCGGACGGCCGCGACTTCGTCTGGATCGACGACGAGATCACCGCGGTGGACCGCGCCTGGGTGGCGGCCCGGCACCCGGGACGCGCCCTGCTGCACCGGGTGGACGCCCGGCTCGGCCTCACGGACGAGGACTTCACCGCCGTCGGCGCGTGGCTGCGCGCGGCGTAGGCGTCGCTACGGGAGCGCGTCCGCCCGTCCGCCCGGTCAGCTGCCCGGTGGGCGCGCACGGGCGACGCACCTGCTCACGCGGCGTCGCGGGCGGCGGCGGCCAGCAGGCGCACCGCGGCGGTGAGCGCCTCCGGGGTCAGGTGGGCGTACCCGACGACCAGCGAGACGGCTCCTGCGTCCTTCGGCGCCCGGTCCGAAGCGGCGAAGCGGTAGTCGCTCAGCGGGCGCAGCCTGAGGCCGGCCGCGGCCGCCGCGGCGAGCAGCCGCGCGGGCGGGCCGTAGCGCTCGGGAAGCGTCACGATGGCGTGCAGTCCGGCCGCGATGCCCTCGACCCGCGCGCCCGGGAGGTGCGCCGCGAAGGCGGCGACCAGTGCGTCGCGGCGCTGCCGGTACAGGCGCTGGCAGCGGCGCAGTTGACGGTCGTAGTGGCCGCCGGCCACGAACTCCGCGAGCACCGCCTGCTCGGTCACCGGATTGCCCAGGTCCATGGTCCGCTTGCGGACCGCCGCCGCGGCGAGGATCTCCGCGGGCGCGACCAGCCAGCCCAACCGCAGCCCCGGCGCCAGGGACTTGCTGACGGACCCGGTGTACGCCACCTGTCCGGGCTCCAGTCCCTGCAGCGCCCCGACCGGCGCGCGGTCGTACCGGAAGTCCCCGTCGTAGTCGTCCTCGACGACCAGCGCGTCCGTCTCCCGTGCCCACGCCACGAGTTCGGCCCGCCGCCGGGCCGAGTACGCCACGCCGGCCGGGAACTGGTGGCTCGGCGTGACGATCGCGGCGCGCACCCGTGCGGCGGCCAGCGCCGCCACGTCGAGCCCTTCACCGTCCACCGGCACCGGGACCGCGGTGAGGCCGGTCGCCGCGAGCAGTCCGCGGTGCTCGGGGCTGCCCGGGTCCTCGATCGCCACGGCGCGCTCCCCCCGGTCGTGCAGCACCAGCCCGAGCAGCGTGTGGGCCTGCGCCACACCGGAGGTGACCATCAGCAGATCGGGGTCGGCGGCCACCCCCCGCCGCCGGGACAGGAGTTCGGCGAGCGCCGCGCGCAGCACGGGCAGCCCGCGCGGGTCGGGATAGCCGAAGGCGCGGTGCGGCAGCCGTGCCACCACCCGGCGGTGCGCGGCCGACCAGGCGGCGCGCGGGAAGAGCGACAGGTCGGGCAGGCCGGGGCGCAGGTCGAGCGGCCCGCCCCTGTCGTCCTCGGAGAAGAGCGTCGTCGCGGCGCCGGCCGCGGCGGGGGCGCCCTGCGCCACCCATGTCCCCGCCCCCTGACGTCCCGTCAGATATCCCTCGGCGACGAGCTGTTCGTAGGCGCCGGTGACCACACCTCTCGACACCCCGAGATCCGCGGCCAGTTCACGGCTGGAGGGCAGCGCAGTGCCCGCGGCCAGCCGGCCCGACCGCACGGCCTCGCGCAGTGCCGTCTGCAGCGCCCGCCCGCGCCCGCGCACCGGCATCCGTGCCGGAAGCAGCAGCTCCCACGCCGCCGGCCAGCCGGCCGTCGTGCCGCGCGCGGGCGAAGTGGTCCCGTTGTCCGTCATGGAAATGGACCTTAAACCGGACCGGTCAGGTCCGTAGCGTCGACGCCGTGAACTCCTCCCAGCGCACCGGAGCGCTGCTCGCCGCGCTCGCCTGCGTCCTCGTCGGCGCGTCCTTCACCGCGGGCGGCGCTCTCGTGGACTACCCGCACGCCGGCGGCCAGACGCTGCGGTACGGCGCGGCGTGCCTGCTGCTCCTGGGGCCTGCCAGGCGGGGCGCCGGGACCCGGCTTCGGGCGCTGACCGCACGGCAGTGGGGACTGGTCGCGGGGACCGCGGCGGTCGGGATGGTCGGCTTCAACCTGTCGGTGCTGGCCGCGGAGCGCACCGCCGAGCCGGCCGTGCCGGGCGTCCTCGTCGGCTGCGCGCCGATCGTGGTGGCGGTCCTGGTGCCGCTCGCCTCGCACCGCCGCCCGTCGGCGGCGGTGAGCGCGGGCGCCGTGCTCGTCGCGGCCGGCGCCTTCGCCGTGCAGGGCTGGGGCGGCACCGATCGCGCCGGGCTGTGCTGGTCGGTGCTCGCGCTGGTGGGGGAGGTGGGCTTCGCCCTGCTGGCCGCGCCGCTGGTACGCCCGCTGGGGCCGCCGCTGCTGTCCGCGTGCGTGAGCGGGTTCGCCGCCGCGGAGGCCACCGTCCTCGCCCTGGCGTCCGACGGGTTCCGCACGCCCGGCGGCGCCGAGACGCTCGCGCTCGGCTGGCAGGCGGTCGTGGCGACCGTCGTCGGCTTCGTCTGCTGGTACGGCGGGGTGCAGCGGCTCGGCGCCGAGCGCGCCGCCCTCTTCTCCGGCCTGATCCCGGTCTCGGCCGCGCTCACCGCGCCGCTGGTCGCCGTCGGCACCTTCGGCGCGGGACGGCTCGGCGGCAGCGGGCTCGTCGCCGCGGGAGTGGCCCTCGGCTCGGGCGCGCTGCGCGCGCCGCGCACCCCCGGGACGGTGCGCGCCGCGCCCCCTGCCGCCGCGGAGGCGGCGCCCGTCGGGACGCCGGCGGCTCCCGGCGTGCGGCAGCGCAACTCGTCCCTGCCGTCCTCCCCGGCACCGGACGGGATCCTGATCTCCGACGGGTCGTGGCGAGACACGGCCAGAGGTCATGGATGTGGCTGAACCGGCACGTTTCGCGGCGCACTGTGGCAGCATCCGCTCCAGGCGCCGTGGATTCCGCGCGCGTCGTACGGAGAGGCGTGCCGATGCGGTTGGAGATCCGGGCGGCGGACAGTGAGGACGGCGCCGCGCTGCGGGACTTCTACCGCTGGCTGCGCCAGGACGACGACGGCCCCGAGCAGGTCGGACTCGCACCCGATGCCGCGGGTCCCACCGGGGCGATGGGTGCGATGGAGGTCGTCGAGGTCGTCCTCACCCAGTCCTTCGCCCTGGCCACCCTGACCATGCAGTACGCCGGCTGGCGCCGGAGCACCGCTGCCCGGCCGCCGACCGCCGGCTTCACTTTCACGCGCGCCTCCGACGGCCTGTCGGTCACGGTGGCGGGCGGCTCCGACGACGAGGTGCGCCGCGTCATGGCGCTGCTGGCCGACGCTCCGCCGCCGCCCGACAGCGGCGGCCCGAACCCCCTGTAGGACATGGAACTCGCCGATCCACAACGCTCATTCGCCGTCCTCATAGGGGCGGCGCGCTACGCCGCGCCCGCGCTGGAGGACCTGCCCGCGGTGGCCAACAACCTCACCGGACTACGAGACCTGCTCCAGGACCCCCAGGTCTGGGGTCTGCCGGAGAGCCACTGCACGCTGATCCCCGAGCCGGCTTCACCCGCCGACGTGCTGGACGGCGTGCACGCCGCGGCCCAGCAGGCGCAGGACACCCTCCTCGTCTACTACGCGGGGCACGGTCTCGCCCACCCGGACGTCAACGGGCTGTTGCTCAGCCTGCCCGGCACCGACCCCGAACGCCCCTACACCGCGCTGGACTTCGATGCGGTGCGACGTGAGGTCCTGGGCGCGGGGCGCGGCGTCAACCGCGTGGTGGTCCTCGACTGCTGCTACGGCGGCCGGGCCTTCGAGGGCGGCATGAGCGGCGCGGTGGGGGCGGTGCAGGTCGCCGAGCAGACCCGGATCGCCGGCTCGTACCTGCTGACGGCGAGCGCTGCCACCCGGCAGGCGCAGGCGCCGCCGGGGGAGGAGTACACGGCGTTCACCGGCGAGCTGATCCACTTGCTGGAAGGCGGTCTGCCGGGCGGCGAGTCGGTGATCGAGGTCAGCCGGATCTACGAGCACTTGCACGCCGAACTTCGCTCCAAGGGAAGGCCGTTGCCGCAGCAACGGCTCAGCAACACCGGCCGCACCATGGCATTCGTCCGCAACCGGTACGGCGCGGGCGGCGGCCGCCCGGCCCCGGCGGACCCGGTGGCCACGGTCCCGAACGAGCTGCGGCAGATCCTGCGTCGTCGGCCCCGGGACATCGTGGAGGCGGTGCGGGCGCTGCGGGACGGCGGGTCCGCAGCGGGGACCGAACTGCTCGCGTACGCGGGGGCGCTGCGGCCCGTGCAAGAGGTCGCGACCATGCTGTGGCTGCTGCCCGGCGAGGAGAACCTGGCTGATCGGGACGTCCTGTGCGCGACGGTTGCCAGGCGTGATCCCCATGAGATCGGAGCCTGCTTGGAGGCTCTGCACGCCCTGGAGGGGGTGGACGGGGCCGAGCGGCGCCTGCTGGAGGAGGTGGCACGCAGGCCCACGCAGAGCATCGCCGCCACTGTGCAGGAGCTGCGGGCCTGGGGCTTCCACGAGGAGCGCGGGATGCTGCTCGACTTCGTGCGGGCCGGGTTGCGGACCACGGACGATGTCCTGGACCTGCTGGGCGCCATGTGGTCGGCGGGCCTGGACGGGGACGCGGAAGGGCTGTTGCGGACGGCCGTGGTGGGTTCGCCCGAGGAGGCGGTGGTGCTGGCCGACGCGCTGCTCACCATCGACCGGCCCGACGAGGCCTTCGCGTTGTACCTGGCCCACGCGCCGGTGGTGGCAGGGCGGCCCGTCACGGAGACGACACGGGTGCTGCAGGTGATGACCGAGGCCGGCCGTGACGACGCGGCGCGGCAACTGCTGGAGGCAGCCGTCGCGACGAACCCGCCGGGCATCGTCGCGGAGCTGTGCGAGTCGCTGTCGTCGGTGGGTCTGGACCCTCTGGCGGCGATGACCGCGAGGGCCGCGGCCTCCGCGGACACCCGTGCGGTCAGAGCGCTGGCCGACGAGTTGCGTGATCGTGGCCGCGACGCGAACGTCCTCCACCTGGTGCAGGCCGCGATCGGGCGTTGCCCGCTCCTGGAGGTGCCGCAACTCGTCGACACCCTGCGGGAGATGGGACGGCCGGTGGATGCCAACCGGCTGATCGCCACGGCCGCCGCCGAGCGCGCGCCCGAGGAGGTGGTGCTGCTGTGGCGCTGGTTCGCCGGGCGGCGACGGGCCCGCGACGGGGACCTGCTCATCGCCGGTTGCGACACGCGGTCGGCCGGCGATCGCCTCGCCATGCTGGCCATGCTCTGCGCTGAGCGCCGGGAGGCGTCCGTGGCCCGCGGAGTGAAGGGCCCTCCTCCCGCTCCCGTAGCGGACGAACCGCTGCTGGCGTCGGTGCTGGAGTCGCTCGTCCTGGTCGGCGACGACGACCTGCTGGCCACACTGAAGGTGCTGCGGGAGACCGACCAGCCGCTGGTGCTGCACGCGTTTCTCGCAGCCCTGGTCCGGCAGGATCCCGAGACGGCGGTGGAGGACATGGAGCGGCTGCACCGGTTGCGGTACGCGCCGGAGTCAGCCGTCCTGCGCGCGCTGCTCGCGGACGCCGGGACAGGCGGCGTGCGCGACCTCGACCCCGGGGACGTGCGCACGGCGCTGGGTCGGGTGAGCACTCGCCCCGAGGAGTGCGTGTACGCGATGGCGGCGCTGTGCGCCGCGGGCCGCGAGGCCGCGGTCATCAGCTCGCTCCTCGGCGTCACGCACGCCGCGCGCGCCCGGGTGACAGGACAGCTGCTGCTGCTCATGCGCCGCCAGGGGCTGGAAGGCTGCGCGCGGGCCCTGATCCGCGAGCAGGCCGCGTACTTCGCGGTGCAGTACCCGGGCGGTTGGGGGCTGCTGCTGCAGCAGCTGGCGGACGACGACCTCGACGAGTATCTGGTCTTCGCGCGTTCCCTGGGCTCCGAGAGCACTGCCCGACCTGAGGGCGGCGGAGGTTCCGACAACAGTCCCGCGACCGCGGAGCACCCGCGGGCCGAGGGTCGCCGGCGCTGGTTCCGCGGCCGCGGCGAGCCGACCTGAGGCATGCAGCCCGGCACCCCGGGTGCCCCGCCTTCCGATCGTGCCCCGCATCGCCCGCGGCGTGCGACGTCGCCCGCCCGCCTGCCTGCCCACTCGGGCAGGCAGGCGCTGGCACAGGCCGCGGCAATGCCGCGGCGCGGTCGCGCAGATATCCGCCGATATTCCCCCGGGAGGGGCGGGAACTCCACCGGCTTGCACGGAGTTGTGACAGTACGGGCCGGTGCGGTGCGCCGGTCCGGCCAACTGCCCCGACCGGGCGCCCCCGTCCCGGTCGGGGCGCCCGGACCGCTCGGCGGACCGCGGGTCCCCCTCCTCCCGCGGTCGCCGGGCGGCGCGGTGGAGGCGGACGCGACGGCCCGCCGGTCAGTTCGCCCCGAGCAGCTGCTGGAGCGGATCGATCGCGAAGTACGCCAGGAAGCACACCGACACGCCCCACACCAGCGGGTGCACCTCACGCCACTTGCCGAGCACCAGCTTGATCGCCACGAAGGACAGGAAGCCCGCGCCGATGCCGTTGGTGATGCTGTAGGTGAAGGGCATCACGGCGATGGTGAGGAAGGCCGGGATGCCGATGTCGTACTGCGTCCAGTCGATGTTGCGGACCTGGGCCATCAGCAGGAAGCCCACCGCGACCAGGGCGGGCGCGGCGGCCTGCGAGGGCACCACGCCGGCCAGCGGCGACAGGAACAGGGCGACCGCGAAGAGCGCGCCGGTGACGACGCTCGCCAGGCCGGTCCGCGCGCCCTCGCCGACGCCCGCCGCCGACTCGACGTAGGCGGTGTTCGAGGAGACGGACGCCGCGCCGCCGGCGACGGCCGCAGCGCCGTCGATGAAGAGCACCCGCCCGATGTTCGGCACCCGGCCCTTGTCGTCCAGCAGCCCGGCCTCGTTGGAGATGCCGACGATGGTGCCCATGGCGTCGAAGAAGTCCGACAGCACCAGGGTGAAGACGAAGAGGGAGGCGGTGACGCCGCCGGCCGCGGAGAAGCCGCCGAAGAGGCTGAAGTGCCCGAGCAGGCCGAAGTCCGGGCTGGCGACCACGTCGTGCGGCATCTTCGGGACGGTCAGGCCCCACGCCGCGTCCGGCACGTCGGCCACGGAGTTGATGACGATCGCGACCACGGTCATCGCCACGATGCTGATCAGGATGGCGCCCCTGACCCGCCGGGCGACCAGCGCGACGGTCAGCAGCACGCCCAGGCAGAACACCAGCACCGGCCAGCCGGCCAGCGTGCCCGAGCCGCCCAGCTGCACCGGCACGGTGGTGTGTGCGGCGTCGGGTATGCGGCTGGCGAAGCCCGCGTCGACGAAGCCGATGAAGGCGATGAACAGGCCGATGCCGACGCTGATCGCCTGCTTGATGGCCTGCGGGATGGCGTTCATGATCGCCTCGCGCAGGCCCGTCACCACCAGGACGCAGATCAGCAGGCCCTCGAGGACGACCAGGCCCATCGCGTCCGGCCAGCTCATCCTGGGTGCGAGCTGGAAGGCGACCACCGCGTTGAGGCCGAGTCCGGCGGCGATCGCGAGCGGCAGGTTGCCGCCGACGCCCATGATCACCGTCATCACCGCGGCCACCAGCGCGGTGGCGGTCAGCAGTTGGGGCGTCGAGAGGTGGTGGCCGTACTTGTCGGTGGCGCTGCCCAGGATGATCGGGTTGAGCACCAGGATGTAGGCCATCGTGAAGAACGTGGCCACACCGCCCCTGACCTCCCGCCCGGGGGACGAGCCGCGCTCAGTGATGCGGAACCAGCGGTCGATCGGATTGCCCTGGGGCGGCGGTGCGGACGTCTGGCGTTCGGCGTCCACAACGGACTCTGGCATGGTGCTCCCTCTTCGCGAGCCTGCGCGCAGGCTGCTGCGTACGGTGATTGCGGGCAGGGAATCGGATTGTGCCCGCGCGCGAAGGCTCGCGGGTTTCCACCGGGTTACCCCGTATCACCGTCGGGTTTCGGCCATGCTCAGGTCAACACCCGCGTCGCGGGGGATCCATGGCGAGGCGCCGCCGCCCGGCCCCCGGTCACCGTGTCGCGGTCACAGGCCGCCGGTCACCCGGAGCACCGCGCCCGTGGTGTACGACGCCTCGGGGGAGAGCAGCCACGCCACCGCGCCCGCCACCTCGTCGGGCTCACCCGGCCGGCGCATCGGAATCCGGTCGGGGTTGCGCCAGGGCCGCTCCGGGTCGCCCATCGCCGCGTGGATGCCGGTGACGATCATGCCGGGCTGCACCGAGTTGACCCGGATGCCCTCCTGCGCCAGCTCCTTGGCCAGGCCCACCGTCATCGCGTCGACCGCGGCCTTGCTCGCCGCGTAGTGCACGTACTCCCCGGGGCTGCCGAGGGTCGCGCCGCCCGAGGAGATGTTGACCACGGCGCCACCCGCGCCCCCGTACCGGGTGGACATGGCGAGCACCGCGCGGCGGGCGCAGATCATCGCGCCCATCACGTTGACGTCCACGACGCGGCGCATCACCTCGACGGGCGTCTCGCCGAAGCGGCCGAGCGGGCCGGTGATGCCCGCGTTGTTCACCAGGCCCGTCACCTGGCCGAGTTCGGCCCCGGCGGCCTCGAAGAAGGCGTCCACCTGGGCCTCGTCGGTGGTGTCGACCCGGTGGGTGAGCGCGGCGCCGCCGGCCGCGCGGATCTCGCGGGCCACGGACTCCGCGGCGTCCTCGGCCCGTTCGTAGCCGATGGCGACCCGGTGGCCGGCCGCGGCCAGCCGCACCGCCACCGCCGCCCCGATCCCCCTGCTGCCGCCCGTGACGACCGTGACCTGCACCACCGGACCGCTCCCTCACTGTTCGACGCGCCTTCCCGGCTGCGGTGGCCGAAACCCCACAGAGATCACGAACGCTACCTCAGCACTCCGTCAACATCGTATGAACGTCGCATGTATCCGGTTCCGGCAGGCATGGGTGGGATTCGAGGATTGGTCTTGACCAAGTTCGACGGCCCGCTCTATCGTCCCTAGTAGTGCAAGGACCTTTAATAAACAGAGGTTCCTAAATAAGGCTTAACAAGCCGCGGGACGGCCGGACGAGACCCGCGCGGCCACGGTGATTGCGAGGACAGGGTGGGGACCACGCAGCTCGAAGCGGTGCAGGAGCCGAAGTACTGGCACCTGAAGACCGTGCTGAACGACGCCCTCGACTCGGAGTTCGAGGTCGGCGAGATCCTGCCGAACGAGCGCGACCTCGCCGCCCGCTTCGGTGTGGCGCGCGCCACCCTCCGGCAGGCTCTCGAACAGCTGGAACTCGAGGGACGGCTGCAGCGCAGGCGCGGCGTCGGCACCACGGTGGCGCCCCCGCGGATGGGCGTGGCCGTCGGACCCTCCTCCGACGTCTGGCCGGGAGCCGGCCGCGACGCCTGGCGCACCATCGGCTGCGTCGAGGCCGTCGCACCGGGCTCGGTCGCCGCACTGCTCGGCACCGGACCCGACGAGACCGTGCACACGATCCGCCGCGAGCGGGTCATGCAGGGCCAGCCGGTGGCGACCGAGCTGCTGTACGTGCCGCCGGTCTCGGTCCCGGGCCTGTCCGCGATGCTCAGCCCCGCCGCGCACGCGCCCGCGGTGCTGCGCGAGCTGCACCTGCTGGAGCTGGAGGGCGAGGACCGCGCGGTGGAGCTGGGCTCGGCCCGCGCCGAGGATGCCAAGCAGCTGGACCGGCTGCCCGGCGCCCCGGTCCTGGTCGTCACCACCCGCTACTTCGCGCAGGGCCGGGTGGCCGCCGCCGCCGTGGCGACCTACCGCGCCGACACCTGCCGGCTCACCTTCGGCCACTCCGGTGCGATCGAGGTCACCCACCACCAGCCGGACAGCGACCGCCAGGCATCCTGACCGCCCGGCGTCCCGCCCGGCGGGGTCCGCCGGCACCGGCCTCGCTCCCCGGCCGTACGGGAACGGGCCCCGCCTCACACCGGGGCGGGGCCGTTCCGGTACGTCCAGGGTCCCCGGGACCGGGTCCGGCGCGTGCGCTCAGTGGCGGGCGAGCGCGGTCTGCTCCACCGCGAACAACTGCTCCTCGACATGGTCGAGGGCCAGCCGCAGCGCGCCCGTCGCGATGGCCTCCTGGCCCAGCGCGGACAGCACCACCTTCGGCGGCCGCAGGCAGTAGCGGGCCAGCTCGGAGCGCAGCGGGTCGAGCACGCCGTCCAGGCCGGCCGCCCAGCCGCCGATCACCACCAGCTCGGGATCGATCGCCAGCACCAGCGCCGCCACATCGTGCACCAGCCGCCGCAGGAACCGCTCCACCGCGTCCTTGGCCTGCACGTCGCCCTGCCTGGCGAGCGCGAACACCCGCTCCACGGCGGGCTCGTCCAGCGGGTGCAGCGGCTCGCCGGTGGTCGACAGCAGATGCTCAGGGGTCACCTCGCGGCCCAGCAGGTGCAGCGCGCCGATCTCGCCCGCCGCGCCGCCGAATCCCCGGTGCAGCCGCCCGCCGATCAGCGAGCCCGCCCCCGGGCTCAACCCCGCGAGCACGAACACCACGTCGTCGGTGCCGACCGCGACGCCCTTCCAGTGCTCGGCGACCGCGGCCACGTTCGCGTCGTTCTCCACCAGGACCGGACATCGGAACGACCGCTGGAGGCGCTCGCCCAACGGCAGCCCCGTCCAGCCGGGCAGCGCCGTGCTCAGCCGCACCTCGCCGTGCGCCTCGACGATGCCGGGACTGCCCACGCCGACCGCCCACAGCGTGCTGCGGGCCACCCCGGCCTTGCGCAGCAGCTCCGCGACGGTGCCGCGGACCCGCTCCAGGCGGTCCTCCGCGGCCGCCGCCTCGTCCACGTCCCTGCCGTGCGAGCCCAGCACCCGCCCGCTGAGGTCGGAGAGCACCGCGCGCACCTGGTGGTTGCCGATCTCGATGCCGAGCAGATGGCCCGCCTCCGCGTGGAAGCGGAACCTGCGGGCCGGGCGGCCCTGCTTGCGGGCGTCGCCGGGCTCCGGGGCGACCTCGACCACCAGGTCCGACTCCGTGAGGCCCTCGATGACGCCCTCGACGGTGGGCCGGGACAGGCCGGTGTCGTGCACCAGCTCGGTCAGCGTCGGGGTCTGCGCCCCGCGCAGCGCGTGGAGGACGACCGCGGAATTGATCCGCCGGAGCAGGGAGGGATCCCCGCCGGTGAGTCGCCCCAAGGTGTGTCCTCCCAGCCTGTGCCTGTGTGTGGCGGATCGTACCCGGCGGACGGCCACGCGGCGAGCACGGGCGGATACCGTTTGCGTGAAGGGGAACGGCCGCTGACGGCCCCGCGTGCTGACGCGCCGCCAATTGTCATAGGGCCGCTGTTTACTTGACACATGGATCTTGCCGCTCAGATCGCCGAGGTGGACCGGCTGCGCGCCCTCGACTTCCCCGCGCAGCGCGTCCGCACGCCCGCCGTCCACAGCGGCCCCGGTTTCCACCTGGCCGAACTCGCCGTGAGCGAGGACCCCCACGGGGACGGCGGCAGCCGCCGCGAGGAGGTGGCGGACGACTTCGAGGCCGCCTGCCAGGCCCTGATCGAGCGGCTCGCCGACCGATGGGGCGAGCCGGAGCCGCTCGACCTGTATCCGTTCCTGCTGCGCCAGGAGGAGGGCGCCCCGGTGCCGCCGCCGATCGACGTCCTGTGCGGACATGTCTCGGAGGTGTACGGCTGGCGGGTCGGCGCGCGCTGGATAGCCCTCGGCGTCGGCCAGGGCGACCGGGAGCTGCCGTATCAGCTGGTGCTGGCGATAGGCGAGGGCGACGTACCGGCGGCGCTCTGAGTGTGCGGTGCGACGGGCTCCGCACCGTAGGCGGCCGACCGCAGCCGGGCGAACTCCTCGGCCAGCGCGGCCGGCGACCAGTGCGCGTTGAGCCCGCTGGGGCTCGGCAGCACCCAGATCCGGGTCGCTCCCCGCCCGCCGGGTCCGTCCGCCACGCCGTCCTGCGCCGTGCCTTCGCGCGCGGTGCCTTCCTGCGCCGTGCCGATCGTCCGTGACTGCGGTCCCACCTGCGCGGCGCGGTCGTCGAAGGCCACCCGATAGGCCGTCACGCCCAGCACCGCCAGCCACGCGGGGCGGTGGGCGGCGACCTTCGCGCGCAGCAGGCGGCCGCCCTCGACCAGCTCCTGCGCGGTCAGTTCGTCGGCTCTGGCGGTCGCGCGCGCCGCCACGTTGGTGATGCCGAAGCCCAGCTCCAGCACCCCGGCCTGCTCGGCCGGTGCGAACCGCCGCGGCGTGAAGCCCGAGGCGTGCAGCGCGGGCCAGAAGCGGTTGCCCGGCCGGGCGAAGTGGTGCCCGGTCCACGCCGACATCAGCCCCGGGTTGATCCCGCAGAACAGCACCCGCAGCCCACCGCCGACGAGGTCGTCGAGGGTGCGGCCGCGGGCATCGGCGAGCTGCTCCGGCGTCAGAGGATCGCCCCCGGCCGGTACGCCGCGGCCTGCGGGTGCGCCTTGACGACCTCCTCGATCCGGCGGACCACCTCGGCGACCTGTCCGGCCGCCGCGCCGGTGAAGGAGAGCCGGTCGCCCATCAGGGCGTCGAGCTGGGTGCGGTCCAGCGGCAGCCGCTCGTCCGCGGCCAGCCGGTCGAGCAGCTGGTTGCGCTCGGTGCCCTGCTCGCGCATGGCCAGCGCCGACGCGACCGCGTTCTCCTTGATCGCCTCGTGGGCGATCTCCCGGCCCACCCCGGCCCGCACCGCGCCCATCAGCACCTTGGTGGTGGCCAGGAACGGCAGGTAGCGGTCCAGCTCGCGGGCGACCACGGCGGGGAAGGCGCCGAACTCGTCGAGCACCGTCAGGAAGGTCTCCAGCAGGCCGTCGAAGGCGAAGAACGCGTCCGGCAGTGCGACCCGGCGCACCACCGAGCAGGACACGTCGCCTTCGTTCCACTGGTCACCGGCCAGCTCCCCGGTCATGGAGGCGTAGCCGCGCAGGATCACCATCAGGCCGTTGACCCGCTCGCAGGACCGGGTGTTCATCTTGTGCGGCATCGCCGAGGAGCCGACCTGGCCCGGCTTGAAGCCCTCGGTGACCAGTTCGAGCCCGGCCATCAGCCGGATCGTCTTGGCCAGCGACGAGGGCGCCGCCGCGAGCTGCACCAGGGCGGTCACCGCGTCGTAGTCGAGCGAGCGCGGGTAGACCTGGCCGACGGAGGTGAACGCCCGGGAGAAGCCGAGGTGTTCGGCGATCCGGTGCTCCAGCTCGGCGAGCCTCGCGGCGTCGCCGCCGAGCAGGTCCAGCATGTCCTGCGCGGTGCCGACCGGGCCCTTGATGCCGCGCAGCGGATAGCGTCCGAGCAGGTCCTCGACCCGCTCGAAGGCGACCAGCAGCTCGTCAGCGGTGGTGGCGAAGCGCTTGCCGAGCGTGGTGGCCTGCGCCGCCACGTTGTGCGAGCGGCCGGCCATCACCAGCTCCGCGTACTGCGCGGACAGCTGGCCCAGCCGTGCGAGCACCGCGACCGTGCGGTCCCTGACGTGCTCCAGCGACAGCCGGATCTGCAGCTGCTCGACGTTCTCCGTCAGGTCGCGGGAGGTCATGCCCTTGTGGACCTGCTCATGGCCGGCGAGCGCGTTGAACTCCTCGATCCGCGCCTTCACGTCGTGCCGGGTGACCTTCTCGCGCGCGGCGATCGACTCCAGGTCGACCTGCTCGACGACCCGCTCGTAGTCGGCGATCGCCTGCTCGGGCACCTCGATCCCCAGGTCCTTCTGGGCCCGCAGCACGGCGAGCCACAGGCGGCGCTCCAGCACCACCTTCTGCTCGGGGGACCAGAGGGTCGCCAGCTCCGCGGAGGCGTAGCGGCCGGCGAGGACGTTCGGGATACGCGGCTTGGCAGTCACGTGTGCAGATTCTACTGGTCGCGGCCGGTCCGCCGGTCCGCGGCGCTGCCGCCGGCCGGCTCGGCGACGCCGGCGGTGCCGGGACCGGGGGCGGTGGTGGGGGTGGTGCTGGGGACGGTGATCGGCGCGGCGACGTACGGCAGCAGTTCGGCGCGCTTGGGCGGGCGGCCGTCCCCCGAGGAGCGGCCGGTCAGCCGGCGGCCGATCCACGGCAGCAGGTGCTGCCGGGTGAACCGCAGGTCCGCGGTGCGCCGGGTCGCCCATCCGGCCGGGACCGCGGGCGGCAGCGTGAGCCTCCAGTCGGCCTGCGCGGGCAGGCCGAGCGCCTGCCACACCGCCTCCGCGACCCGGAGGTGGCCCTCGCCGGTCAGGTGCAGCCGGTCGTCGCTCCACATCCGCCGGTCGCTGAGCACCTCGGCGCCGTAGAGGTCCACCACCACCGCGCCGTGCCGCTCGGCGAGGTCCTCGACGAAGCGGAAGAGCTGCTCCATGCGGGGCAGGAAGCGGGTGGCGACCGGTCCGCTCCTGACCGGGCTGCGCATCAGCACCAGCTGCCGGCAGGTCGGCGCGAGCCGCTCGACCGCGCTCTCCAGCAGCTCGCACACCACGTCGACGTCGCACTTCGGGCGCAGCACGTCGTTGAGCCCGCCGACCAGGGTGACCAGGTCCGCGCCCATCGCGGCCGCGGTGTCCACCTGGTCGTCGGCTATCTGCCGGATCAGCTTCCCGCGCACGGCGAGGTTGGCGTAGTGGAAGTCGGGCCGCAGCGCGGCGAGCCGGGCCGCGAGCAGGTCCGCCCAGCCCCGGTAGGTGCCGTCGGGCAGCAGGTCGGACATCCCCTCGGTGAAGGAGTCCCCGACCGCGACGAAGCTGGAGTACGTGACAGGCGTCTGCATGGCGCGGCGATCCTATGCGACCGCTCGGTCGGCACCGACCCCGGGCCCGCCCTCCCACCCGCCCTCACCACCCGCCCTCACCACCCGGTCTCGGCGGCTCCCCGGGGTCGGCCGCGGCCGACCAGCTCCTTGAGCACGTCCTCCATGGTGACCAGGCCGAGCCCCCGGCCCTCGTCGTCCACCACCGCGGCCAGGTGCGCGCGGCCCGCCCGCATCGCGGTGAGCACGTCGTCGAGCGGGGCGGCGGCGCCGACCCGGGTGATCGGGCGCAGCGCCGTACGGGGGAAGGGCGTGCTCCGCGGCTCGGCGTCGAGCGCGTCCTTGACGTGCAGGTAGCCCAGCACCCGGCCGTCGTCGTCGGCGACCGGGAAACGCGACAGGCCGGTGCGCGCGCCCAGCTCCTCCAGACCCGCCGGCGTGATCCCGAGCGGCGCGCGCACCACCCGCTCGGCCGGCAGCACGATCTCGCCGACCGGCCGGCGGCCCAGCTCCAGCGCGTCCCGCAGCCGCTGCGCCGCCCGCTCGTCGAGCAGCCCGGCCGCGCCCGCGTCGACCACCATCCGCGACAGCTCGTCGTCCGAGAACACCGACGCCACCTCCGACCTCGGCTCCACCCGCAGCAGCCGCAGCCCCGCGTTGGCGAGCGCGTTCACCCCGAAGATCACCGGCCGCAGCGCCCGGGTGAACGCCACCAGCGGCGGCCCGAGCGCCAGCGCCGTGCGCACCGGTTCCGCCAGCGCGACGTTCTTCGGCACCATCTCGCCGCAGAGCATGTGCACGTATGTGGCCACCGCCAGCGAGATGACGAAGGAGACCGGGTGCACCGCGCCGTGCGGCACGTGCACGACGTGGAAGAGCGGCTCCAGCAGGTCGGCGACGGCCGGTTCGGCGACGATGCCGAGCACCAGGGTGCAGGCGGTGATGCCCAGCTGGGCGGCGGCCAGCAGCGGCGCGATGTGCTCCAGCCCCCACAGCACGCTGCGCGCCCTGCGGTCGCCGCTCTCGGCCTGCGGCTCGACCTGCCCGCGGCGCACCGAGATCATCGCGAACTCCGCGCCGACGAAGACCGCGTTCACCACCACGGTCAGCGCGCCGATCAGCAGCTGGACGACGGTCACCCGGCGCCTCCACCGGTTCCGGTGGTCCCGGCCCCCCGGCGGCCGCGGCGCCGGGGCCCGCCCGCGCGCGGTCCGTTCCCGCCACCGCCATCGCCATCGCCACCGCCGCCGCCCCCGCGGCCGTCGTCCGCATCGGGCTGCGTGCCGCGCGCCGGCGAGGTCAGCCGCGCCCTCGCCGCCCGGCGGCCGGCCGCCTCGGTGACCTCGATCCGCCAGCCGTCCAGCACGACCGCGTCGCCGCGCTCCGGGATGCGCCCCAGCCGCTGCGCCACCAGCCCGGCGAGCGTCTCGTACGGGCCGTCGGGCACGCGCAGCCCGATCCGCTCCAGCTGGTCCTCGGTACGGGTCGCGCCGTCCGCGTCGTAGATCCGGCGGCCCTGCGGGTCCTCGCGCAGGAACAGCAGGTCGGGCAGCTCCGCCGGGTCGTGCTCGTCGCGGACCTCGCCGACCACCTCCTCGACGATGTCCTCCAGCGTCGCCACCCCGGCGGTGCCGCCGTACTCGTCGATCACCACGGCCATGGTCTGCCGCCCCGACAGCCGGTCGAGCAGCCGGTCCACGGTGAGCGACTCGGGCACCAGCAGCGGGTCCCGCAGCAGTTCGGTGACCGGCAGCCGGGCCCGGCGTCCGGCCGGCACCGCCAGCACGTCCTTGATGTGCACGGTGCCGATGACCGCGTCGAGGCTCTCCCGGTAGACCGGGAAGCGGGACAGCCCGGTAGCGCGCGTCGCGTTGGCCACGTCCTCCGCGGTCGCGCGCGCCTCCAGCGCGGTGACCTGCACCCGGGGGGTCATCACGTTCTCCGCGGTCAGGTCGCCCAGGCCGAGGGTGCGGACGAACAGCTCGGCGGTGTCCGCCTCCAGCGCGCCCTGCTTGGCCGAATGCCGCGCCAGCGCGGCCAGCTCCTGCGGGCCGCGCGCGGTGGCCAGCTCCTCCGCGGGTTCGAGGCCGAGCCGGCGCAGCACCCGGTTGGCGGTGCGGTTCAGATGGCGGATCAGCGGCCCGAAGGAGGCGGTGAACGCCCGCTGCGCCGGGGCGACCGCCTTGACCACCTGCAGCGGCCGGGAGATCGCCCAGTTCTTCGGCACCAGCTCGCCCACCACCATCAGCGCCACCGTGGACACCGCCGTGCCGAGCAACAGCGCGAGCGAGGCCGCGGCGGAGCCCGTCACCCCGGCCGAGCGGATCGGGCCGCGCAGCAGCCCGGCGATCGAGGACCTGGCGAGCATGCCGATGATCAGCCCGGTCACGGTGATGCCCAGCTGCGCGCCGGACAGCTGCACGGCCAGCGACCGCACGGCGCTCAGCGCGGCGGCGGCGCCCCGCTCGCCGCGGGCCTCGGCCCGTTCGAGCGCGCTGCGCTCGACGGTGGTCAGCGAGAACTCCGCCGCGACGAACACCCCGCAGGCGAAGGTGAGCAGCACGGCCGGCACCAGCAGAAGCGCTTCGGTCATCGGGACACCTCGCTCCCATGATCGGCCACGCCGGCCCGGACCGCACGGCCCGTACTCCGGACAGGCCCCCCGTGGCGCCGTCGCGCGGCCGTCCCGCCACCGCGGCGCGGTCGCTGAGCGGCGGGAGGGCGCGGATCGGACCCCGCGCGGCGGTACGGGCTCAGGACGCCGATCCGCCGAGCGGTTTCGTCCAGCGCCGCCAGTGGTCCTCGCGCGCGTAGCCGACCGCCCGCCAGGCGTGCCGGGCGGTCTCGTTGCGCTCCAGCACCATGGCGTCACCGCGGCGGCCGCCGAGCGCGAGGAACCGTTCCTCCGCGGCGGCCAGCAGGGCGGTGGCCACGCCCTGCCGGCGTGCGGCGGGGTGGACGGCGAGCCGGTAGAGGTGGCAGCGCCAGCCGTCGAAGCCGGCCACGACCGTGCCGAGCAGCGTGCCGTCGCGCTCGGCCAGCAGCAGGGCCTCGGGGTCCCGCGCGACCAGCCGGGACACGCCGTCCTCGTCGTCGCTGATGCTGACGCCCTCCGCGGCGGCCCGCCAGAAGGCCAGCACGGCGGAGGCGTCCCGGGTCGCGGCGGGCCGTATCCGAAGATCACTCATATGCCGCATCCCATCAGCCGGCCGCCGGGGCGGCAGCGGATTCCGCGATGCGAGACGCCCGCCCTTGCCGCTACTAGCACCACGGCGCTAGCGTGTGTGCATGGCGAAGACCCAGTTGAACGTGCGGGTGGACGAAGCCACCGCGGAGACGGCGCGGGAACGCGCCTCGCAGCGCGGCATCAGCGTGAACCGGTACATCGAGGAACTCGTCAAGCGCGACGAGGGCGAGAACGGCCGGGCGTTCGTCCAGGCCGCCGCGGACTTCATGGAGCGGTACGAAGCGGTCTTCGCCGAGGAGTTCGACGGCCGCGACAGCCGGGACACCGCCGACCCCGAGAGCGCCCACCGGCTCCTGGGGTCCCCGCAGATCCACGACGTCCCCGCCGAGGGACCCGCCCGTTGACGCTGCGGATCGACCTCGCCTGGCTCCTCATGGTCGCCGAGCACAACACCCCGGGGGACCCGCAGGTCAGCGACTGGGGAGCGCTGGTCGCCGCGGTCAGCAGGCACCGCGCGGAGATCTTCGGCCGTCCGGTCTACGAGGACGTCCACACCAGGGCCGCCGCGATGATGCAGCTGCTGCTGCACGTGCCCGCCCTGGAGCGGTCGAACGCGCTGTTCGCCACCGCGGTGGCCTACGCCTACCTGGTGGCCTGCGGACTCAAGGTCACCACCAGCCCGGACCAGGTCAGGGACCTTGCCCGGCTGGTCAAGGACGGCTCCGCCGGGCTGGAGCGGATCGCCGAGGAACTGCGGCTCTGGACGAACTGACGCGGGCCGCCCGCGCCGCGGTCCGCCCGGCAGCTCGGCCCGCCCGGCAGCTCGGCCCGCCCGGCACCTCGGCCCGCCCGCGGGCTCGGCACGGTCGCGCGCTCAGTGGTCGCCGTAGAAGGCGCTGAACCCCTCCGCGTCCCAGGTGCCGCCGAGCTGCGGTGCCAGCCAGGCCGGCGCCTCGGTCCTGAACGTCTCGGGGGACTTGGCCGCCGCGTTCTGCGGAAGCGCGCCCAGCAGCGGCGCGCCCGCCGCCTGCGGCAGGTCGCCGACGTTGCACCGCTCGGCCAGGCCTGGCTCGGCGGGCCAGCTCCCGATGACGACGCCGAGGCAGGCCAGCTTGCGGGAGGCTAGCGCCTCGGCGGTGAGCGCTGTGGTGTTGAGCGTGCCGAGGCCGGGGTGCGCCACCAGCAGCACTCCGGCGCGCAGCAGCGACGCGACCTCGGCGAGCGTCGAGCCCTCCTCGTCGTAGCGGACCAGGAGCCCGCCGGCGCCCTCCACCAGCACCACGTCGTGCACCGCGGCGAGTTTCGCCGCGGCCTCCGCGACGTCGCCCGGCGTGACCGGCGGCAGGCCGGACCGCCTGGCGGCGGTCGCGGGCGCCAGCGGATCGGGATAGCGGGCGAGTTCGGCCGCGGTGACCGGCCCGGCAAGCCGCGCCACCTCGGCCGCGTCGCCCGGCTCGCCCTCGGCCACGCCGGTCTGCGCGGGCTTGAGCACCGCCACGCTGAGCCCCTGGGCCAGGGACGCCGCGGCGACCGCCGCGGTCACCACCGTCTTCCCGACCTCGGTGCCCGTCCCACTGACAACCACGATGGCCATCAGGCGCTCCTTTCCTCACGTCCGACATCCGCCGCGCCGAACTCCACTGCTTCGAACTCCGCTGCTCGGAACCCCACCGCTCCGCACTCCGCCGCACCTCGCACCGGCGGTGCGCGGTTCACCCCGCGGCGGCCGCAGCGCACACCGCGGCGCAGATCCGGGCCAGGTCCTCGTCCCCGGTCACGTACGGCGGCATCGTATAGACCAGGTCGCGGAAGGGCCGGAGCCAGACCCCCGCGGCGACCGCGGCCCGGGTGGCCGCGGCCATGTCGACCTCGTGGTCGAGCTGGACGACGCCGATCGCGCCGAGCACCCGCACGTCGCGCACGCCCGGGAGGCCGGCCGCCGCGGCCAGCCCGGCCCGCAGGCCCGACTCGATCCGCTTGACCTCCTGCGCCCAGTCCTGGTCCAGCAGCAGGTCCACCGAGGCGCAGGCGACGGCGGCCGCCAGCGGGTTGCCCATGAAGGTCGGGCCGTGGGCGAGCACCGGCACCTCGCCGCGGGAGATGCCCTCGGCCACCCGGGAGGTGCACAGCGCCGCCGCCATCGTGAGATAGCCGCCGGTCAGCGCCTTGCCGACGCACATCACGTCGGGCGCCACCCCCGCGTGCCCGGCCGCGAAGAGCCGGCCGGTGCGGCCGAACCCGGTGGCGATCTCGTCGAAGACCAGCAGCACGTCGTGCTCGTCGCACGCCTCGCGCAGCACCCGCAGGTACCCGGGGGAGTGGAACGCCATGCCGCCGGCCCCCTGCACCACCGGCTCCACGACGACCGCCGCCAGCTCGTGCGCGTGACGGCCGATCAGCTCCCGCAGGTGGTCGGCGTAGCGGGCGTCGGGCGCGGCGTCGAAGCCGGCCGGCGGGGCGTCGGCGAAGACCTGTTCGGGCAGCACGCCGGACCACAGGTGGTGCATGCCGCCGTCCGGGTCGCACACCGCCATCGGCTGCCAGGTGTCGCCATGGTAGCCGCCGCGCCAGGTCAGCAGCCGGTGCTTGCCGGGGCGGCCGAGCGAACGCCAGTACTGGAGGCACATCTTGAGCGCGACCTCCACCGACACCGAGCCGGAGTCGGCGAGGAAGACGTGCCGGAGCGGCTCCGGGGTGATCTCCACCAGCCGGGCGGCGAGCCGCACCGCCGGCTCGTGGGTCAGGCCGCCGAACATCACGTGGCTCATCCGGGACAGCTGGGAGCGCGCCGCCTCGTCGAGCACCGGGTGCCGGTAGCCGTGGATCGCCGACCACCAGGAGGACATGCCGTCCACCAGTTCGCGGTGTCCCTGCGCGGGAGTCGCCAGCCGCAGCCGCACGCCCGAGGCGGACTCCACCACCAGCGGTTCCTGACGGCCGGGCATCGGGCCGTACGGGTGCCAGACGTGCTGCCGGTCCAGGCCCAGCAGCACGTCCGGCGCGAGCGGCTCACGCATTGGGCGGCAGGTCCGTCCCCGCGCCCCTGCGGCGTACGGCCACCAGGTCGGTACGGGCGCTGTCGGCCCGCCCCGGTGCCGCCGCGGCAGCCTCGGCGAGCACCGGCGCGGCCGCGGGCGTGGCGGCGGGGCTGTGCGCGGACCCGGCGGAGTGCTCGGCCGGCGGCGCGTGTTCGGCGCTGTGGCCGCCGCACGGACCGCAGTCGGCGCCCTCGTGCGAGCCGCACCCGCCGTCCTCGTGCGAGCCGCAGGCGCCCGCCGCGGCGCGGTGCCGGGGGAGCGTGGTGGTGGCCGCGCCCTCCACCTCGAAGCCGGCGTCGGCGATCATGTCCAGGTCGGCCTGCCCTGCCTGGCCCTCGCTGGTCAGATAGTCGCCCAGGAAGATCGAGTTGACCAGGTGCAGCGCGAGCGGCTGCATGGTCCGCAGGTGCACCTCGCGGCCGCCCGCCAGCCGCACCTCGACGTCGGGGCAGACGAAGCGGACCATCGCCAGGATGCGCAGGCAGCGCTGCGGGGTGAGGTTCCACTCCTCGGCCAGCGGCGTTCCCTCGAACGGGATCAGGAAGTTCACCGGCACCGAGTCCGGGTCGAGCGCGCGCAGCGAGAAGACGACGTCGACGAGGTCCTCGTCGGTCTCGCCCATGCCCGCGATCAGCCCGGAGCACGCGGACAGCCCGGCGGCCTGCGCCTGCTGCACGGTGTCCACGCGGTCGGCGTAGGTGTGCGTGGTGGTGATCGCGCCGTAGGTTCCCTCGGACGTGTTCAGGTTGTGGTTGTACGCGTCCGCGCCCGCCGCCCGCAGGCGTTCGGCCTGGCCGCCCGAGAGCAGGCCGAGGCACGCGCAGACCTCGACGTCCTCGTTCTGGTCCTTGATCGCCGCGATGGTCTGCGAGACCCGGTCGACGTCCCGGTCGGTCGGGCCGCGCCCGCTCGCCACCAGGCACACCCGCTTGGCGCCGCCGGCCACCCCGGCCTTCGCGGCCGCGGCGGCCTGGTCCGGCTTGAGCCAGGTGTACTTGAGGATGTCGGCCTTGGAGCCGAGCCGCTGCGAGCAGTACGAGCAGTCCTCGGGGCACAGCCCGGACTTGAGGTTCACCAGGTAGTTGAGCTTGACCCGGCGCCCGAACCACTGGCGGCGCACGGCTCCCGCCGCGGACACCACGTCGAGCAGGTCGTCGTCGGAGGTCGCCAGGACGGCAAGCGCCTCGTCCCGGGTGGGCAGCTCGCGTCGCAGCCCCTTGTCCACGAGAGTGGTCAGCAGATCCATAGGGGCGATCCTCGCCTACCGGGGCAGCCCCGGCCAATGGCGGACCGCACAAGACGCATGGCGTGCGGTGTGTGCATCACCACACCCTGTGCATGTGTGCGGCCCAGTACGTTGCTGAGGGCAGCCCGGCAGAGCGCCGGCGGAACCGAGGGGACACCCGTGACCAGTGCGCAGCAGGACCCAGCACCGCCGCCCGCCGCGCACGGCGGCCCCTTCGGCTGGCTGACCGAGCAGGACGCGGTGCGCCGCGCCGCCGGACTGCGCCGCGAACTGCGGCCGCGCGCCGCCGACTCGCCGCTGGTCGATCTCGCCGGCAACGACTACCTCGGCCTGACCCGGCACCCCGAGGTGACCCGCGCGGGCGCCGACGCCTGCCTGCGCTGGGGCGCCGGCTCCACCGGCTCCCGCCTGGTCACCGGCAGCACCGCACTGCACGCCGAACTCGAAGCGGAGCTGGCGGACTTCACCGGCTTCGAAGCGGCCCTCGTCCTGGCCTCAGGGTACGCGGCGAACCTCGCCGCCGTCACCGCGCTGACCGGGCCCGGCACCCTGCTGGT
Organism: Actinacidiphila polyblastidii; assembly: GCF_036353415.1. Classification (NCBI taxonomy): domain Bacteria; kingdom Bacillati; phylum Actinomycetota; class Actinomycetes; order Kitasatosporales; family Streptomycetaceae; genus Actinacidiphila; species Actinacidiphila polyblastidii. The sequence continues at coordinate 57,767 of NZ_JAZEWV010000013.1, read as the reverse complement.
CTCCGACGCCGCCAACCACGCCTCGCTGATCGACGGCTGCCGGCTCTCCCGGGCCACCACCGAAGTGGTGCGGCACGCCGACCCGGAGGCCGTCCGCAAGGCGCTCGACGGGCACGACGGGCCGGCCGTCGTGGTCAGCGACTCCGTCTTCTCCGTCGACGGCGACGCGGCGCCGCTGACCGGGCTGGCCGGCGCCTGCCGCGAACACGGCGCGGCGCTGCTGGTCGACGACGCGCACGGGCTCGGCGTCCTCGGCGACGGCGGCCGGGGCGCGCCGCAGGCCGCGGGGCTCGCCGGCGACCCGGACGTGGTGTGCACCGCCACGCTGTCGAAGGCGCTCGGCGCGCAGGGCGGCGTCGTGCTCGGACCGGCCGCGGTGATCGAGCACCTGGTGAACGCCGCCCGCACCTTCATCTTCGACACCGGCCTGGCCCCCGCCGCGGCCGGCGCCGCGCTCGCCGCGCTGCGGCTGCTGCGCCGCGAGCCGGAACGCGCCGCGCGGGCCCGCTCGGTGGCCCAGGACTTCCACCGGCGGCTGACGCAGGCGGGCCTGGACGCGACCGCGCCCGACGCCTGCGTGGTGTCGGTCCGCGCGCCCTCGCCCGACGCCGCGGTCGGCTGGGCGGCGGCCTGCCGTGACCGGGGCCTCGTGGTCGGCTGCTTCCGGCCGCCGTCGGTGCCCGACGGCATCTCCCGGCTGCGGCTCACCGCGCGCTGCGACCTGACCGACGCCCAGATCGCGGCGGCGGTCGGCACCGTCGTCGAGACGGCGCCGACCGCGGCGCGATGAGGGGCCGGTCCCGCGGTCAGGACACGCCGTCCCCGGACACCGCCCTCACGAAGGCCGTCCAGGCGTCCGCGGAGAACAGCAGCGCGGGCCCTGACGGGTCCTTCGAGTCGCGCACCGCCAGCCGCCCGGATCCGAGCAGTGCGGTCTCCACGCAGTTGTTCGCCGCCGTGCTGTAACTGCTGCGCCGCCATGTCGCTCCGGAAAGCGACGTGCCGGAAATTGCCGCGGCGGAAAGCGGGCCGGGCGTGCTCGCCATGCTGTCTCCTCCTATGTGCGCCGCCCGGCGGGCAACTGCAGGCGGATCTCCGCGATCTTCGCGGCCGATTCCTCCCGCGGAAGGGCACGGGTACGCGATCTGGTGAACGCGGCGGTGTACGCCGCGACGTCCTCTTTCCGGTCGACGTAGAGACTACTCGTCAAATGGTCGACAACGACAACATCCAGATCGGCAATGCGCGGAAATGAGAAGATGACGAAAGAATTCGTCACTCCCATGTGCCCGCCGGCGGAGAACGGCAGCACCTGCACGTGGACGTGCGGCAGTTCCGCTGCCTCCTGGAGCCGTCGCAGCTGATCGTCCATCACCTCGGAGCCGCCGACACCGCGCCGCAGCACCGCCTCGTCGAGCACCGCCCACAGCTCCAGCGGCGGGTCCTGGCGCAGCACCGCCTGCCGCGCGGTCCGTACGTCGACGAGCGCGGCCACCGCCGGCTCGTCCAGCTGCGGCATCACGTCCCGGGTCAGCGCCCTGGCGTACTGCGGGGTCTGCAGCAGGCCGGGGACCACGCTGTTCTCCAGCGACCTGGCGCGGGTCGCGCCGGTCTCCAGGCTGATGAAGTCCCGGTACTCCACCGGCAGCACGTCCCGGAAGTCGTGCCACCAGCCGCGGCTGCTGCCGCGTCCCGCCAGGGTGGCCAGAAGGTCGCGCAGTGCCCGGTCGCGCACCCCGTACAGGTCGAGAAGCAGGGTCACGTCCTGCGCGGTGACCGTGCTGCGGCCGGTCTCGATCCGGCTGACTTTCGACTGGTGCCAGCCGGCGTGCCCGGCGGCCTCACCACTGGTGAGACCCGCCAGATCACGCAGCCGGCGCAACTCCTCGCCGAGTCTGCGCCGGCGTACGGCGGGGACTCCGTCCATGCTTCCTCGCCCCTCCTGCAGTTCTGCGGTCGGTCCGCCCACCGGCCACGATCCCCCCGTCCGGGACCGCCGCGTGCTCTTGCGGGGGCGGTACGCCATTGTGCCGACCAAATCCGTATCCACGTGGCAGAGTTCACCGTTTTGAGCGACAGATATATGCATTGCGGTGTGGATACCGCGCAATGGCGGCACGATGGGTGGCACTCTGGCGCGAATCAGCCGCTCGCGGGCCCGCCCCGCACCTTGCGTGCTCGCACCGGAGTCCGGTCACGGCGGGAAAGGGAACAGCGTCGCCATGGCAGATCTCCAGGAAGCCTCCATCACGCTGCCGAGCGAACCCGCGTCGGTCACCGCCGCCCGCCGGCACGTGTGCGCGGTGCTTGTCGACTGGGGCCTGCGGCCCGACTCGCCGGCCGTGGACTCGGTACGCCTCATCGTGTCGGAACTGGCCACCAACGCCGTGCTGCACACCTCGGGGCTCTCCCCGAACTTCACCGTCGAGGTCCGGCTCGAACGCTCGGAGGAACTGCGCGTCGGCGTCACCGACAGCCATCCCCGGCGCCCGCAGCCACTGCCCCCGACAACCCGCCAGGACAACGGACGGGGCATGGTGATCGTCCGTCACCTCACCTGCGAGTCCGGCGGCCGGGTGGAGGTCACGCCCACCGCGGACGGCGGCAAGACCGTGTGGATCATGATTCCCTGGGCGGTTCCGGTGCCGTGACCGCAGCGGCCGCCCTGCGGCCGCCACGCCGGGGCGATCGTCCGGTGCAGGCCCGGTGGCGCCAGCGGTCGCACGCCCGGCGCCACCGCGGCGTCCCCGGCCACCATCCGCGGCACCAGCCCGGCCCCCGGACCGGCGCCCACCAGCGCGCACACCGTCACGTAGGCGGGCGTCCCGCACACCACCGGCATGCCCACCCCCGCCGCCCGCAGCGCCGCCTCGACGGCCCGCCGGTTCGGGTACGCCGCGGGGCTGCTGACCCAGTGGCTGCCCGTCGAGTTCCGGCCACCGCAGCGGCAGCGGGTCCGCGGACAGCGCGTGGCCGGGCGCGGTGATCGGTACCGGGCCCTCGACCAGCAGCGGCTCGACTCCTGGCAGGCGACTTGGCGCCGCCGCGGTGACCCGGCCGATGCCCTGCCGCGCCGGCCGGCGCGACCGGTCCGCACGCCGCCGGGCGCTCAGCCCCTGGCCGCGACCGACTCCACGAGCCGCTCCAGGTCGGCGACATCGGCCTCGAACTCGGCGTCCCAGTCGACCGGGCGCTCGAGCCAGGTGGCGAGCGCCTCGTGGCCGGGCAGCGGGCCCTGGTGGAGCCGGCCGCGGCGGCCGCGCGGGTCCGTCCCGCCCGGACCGAACCGGCCGCCGGACTCCGAGGCGATCCAGCCGAGCACGAAGGTGCCCACCAGGCGTTCCAGCCGCGGCACTTGGGCGGGCGGGACGCCGGCGTCGAGCAGCGCGCCGTAGAGCAGGTCGATGGTGGTGACCGCGTCGGCCGTGACCGCGGGCCGGGAGAAGACCAGGCTCGCGACCCAGGGGTGGCCGACGGACAGGGAGCGCGCGGTGAAGGCGAACACGCGCAGCCGTTCCCGCCAGCCGGTGTCGCCGGCCATCGCGGGGGCGGCCGCGTAGACCCCGGCGAGCAGCCGGCCCAGCATCGCGTCCAGCAGCCCCGCCTTGTCCTTCACGTGCGGGTACAGCGCCATCGGTGTGACGCCCACCGCCTGCGCCACGGCGCGCATCGACACCGCCCCGAGCCCGCGCTCGTCGGCGATGGCCAGGGCCGCGTCCAGGATCTCTTCCCGTTTCCCGCTCATGGCTCTACACTGTAGATCTCTACAGTGTAGATCATTTACTGGACCGGCGGATTCCAGGCAGGGGAGGACGGATGCTGAGGACCGAGGGGCTGGTGAAGAGCTACGGCGGCCGGCGGGTGCTCGACGGATTCGGTGTCGAGGTCGCGCCGGGTGAGATCGCCGGCCTGATCGGGCACAACGGCGCGGGGAAGACCACTTTGGTGGAGGTCGTCTCCGGACTGGTCAGGCCCGAGGCGGGCGCCGTCACGGTCTGCGGCGTCGACGCGCTGCGCGAACCGCGGGCCGCCCGCGCCCTGCTGGGCGTGGCGCCCCAGGAGCTGGCGCTCTATCCGACCGTCACGGTCCGCGAGCACCTGGGGCTCTTCGCCGGGCTCGCCGGGCTGCGGCGGGCGGCCGCCCGCCGGGCGGTGGCCACCGTCGCCGAGGAGCTGATGCTCGGCGACGTGCTCGACAGGCGGTGCGCGGTGCTCTCGGGAGGCCAGCGCCGGCGCGCGCAGGCGGCGTCGGCGATGGTCGGCGCACCGCGCCTGCTGCTGCTCGACGAGCCGACGGCGGGCGCCGACCCGCAGACCCGGCAGGCGCTGCTCACGGCCGTACGGGCGCGCGCCGCCGCCGGCGCGGCCGTCCTCTACACCACTCACTACCTGCCCGAACTGGTCGACCTGGACGCCACGTTGGTGGTCGCACGGGACGGCAGGGTGGTGGCGCGCGGCGACCGCGCGGCGCTCACCGCCGACCTGCCGGGGGAGATCCGGATCACCCTGGACCCCGCGCGGACCAGGCCGCGGCTCACCGACGCCCTGCGCCCCCGCACTCGCGAGGACGGAGACGACGCGCTGCGCGTCGCCACCTTCGACCCGCCGGCCGACCTCGCCGCACTGCTCTCCTGCGGCTACGCGCCGCTCACCGTCGACGTCCGCCGCCCCGACCTCGACGACCTGTACGCCGCCCTCGCCCAGCCCGCCGGCTGACGGACGCGCGGGTCCGCGTGCCGGACGTCCGGGCGCGACCGCCGCTTCACTCGATAGGGGACTGCTCATGCGTGTCGACACCAGCCCGGTCCGCGCCGCCGAGCCGCGGAAGGAGCACCGGGACGCCCGTCGGGACCACGTCCGGAACCGAGACCGGGAGGGGGACCTCGGCCGGGACCGGCGCACGGCGGCGTGGCGGGACGCCGCGCTGCGGACGTCCGTGCTGATCCGGCACAACACCGCCGTGCTGCTGCACGAACCCGGCCCGCTGATCGGCCGGCTGGTGATGCCGCTGATCCTGCTGCTCGCGCTGCGCCCGCTCTACGAGGCCGCGCGGGGGCCGAGCGGCACCGCGGACGCGGTGGTCGGCTCGCTGGTGACGTTCTCGCTGCTGGCCCTGTCGATCGTCGGGTCCTCGATCCTGTCCGAGCGCGCGTGGCGCACCTGGGACCGGCTGCGCTGCACCCCGGCGCGCCCCGCCGAGCTGCTGCTCGGCAAGGCGGTGCCGGTGCTCGGCGTGCTGGCGCTCCAGCAGACGGTGGTGCTCGTCTTCGGCGCGCTCGTCTTCGGGATGCCCGTCGCCGCGCCCGGTCTGCTGGTGCTGGCCTGCACCGCCTGGGGCCTGGCGCTGCTGGGCATCGGCACCGCCGCGGGACTGGTGGTGCGCAGCTACGGCCAGCTGTCCGCGGTCTTCGACATCGGCGCGCTGGTCCTCACCACGCTGGGCGGCGCGCTGGTGCCGCTGTCCACGCTGCCCGGCTGGGTGCGCGCGGTCAGCCCCGCGTCCCCCGGCTACTGGGCGGCCGACGGGCTGCGCCACGCCGCCGAGGGCGACACCGGCCGTACGCTCGTGTGCGCCTCCGTGCTGCTCGGCGTCGCGGCCGCCACCGGCGCCGTCGCGGCCTGGCGGGTCAGCCGCGGCTGGGGGCGCGCGCTGGCCGTATGACGCCGCCCGGCGACCGGGCCGGCCGGCTCACCCGACCCGCCCGTACCAGACGTCGCCGGTCCAGATCTTCTCCAGCCGGACCCGGGCGCCGGTCCTGGGCGCGTGCCAGATGCGGCCGCTGCCGGCGTAGATCCCGACGTGGTAGACGGACGCACCGGACCGTCCGGTGTGGAAGAACACCAGGTCGCCCACCCGGCGGGAGCCCGCGGTGACGTGCCGGGTGCTGTTGTACTGGGCCGCCGCGGTCCGTGGCAGCGCCTTGCCCGCGCTCTTGAACGAGTAGAGGGTCAGCCCCGAGCAGTCGAACCGGTAGGGCCCGGTGGCGCCCCACTGGTAGGGCGCGCCCCTCTTCGACGCGGCCACGTTGAGCGCCTTGACGGCCAGCGTGGCCGCCTCGGCGGACTGCACGGACCCCGGCAGCAGGGACGGCACCGCCACAGCCGCGGCGGTCAGCACCGAGGCGGCGCCGAGCCGGGACAGCCGTGTGCGGGCCGGATGACAGGAACGGCGGACCGCGGTCATGCGCAACCCTTCGTCGTCAGCCTGCGAAGGATGACCTGTCGGGTTCGAGCAGGCGAAGATGCCCGGCCGCGGAACTGCGGCTTCACCCCAAGGGGCGGTCCGGATCGGCTCCGGACCCGCCCCGTCGTGCTGGGTCCTCCGCTCCTGCCGTTGCACTCGTGTCGACCTGACATCCGCCGCGTCGGCAGGACTGGGCGTCCGCGCGGATCGCCCCGTCACGGCGACGGGGGCTTGTCGTCACCACGGATGGTTACGCACGGAACCGGCCGATGCGGCGCTGAAAACGCGCGGTGTGAGTCTCGTCACGTTTCACCTATCCGAGTGAACAGACGCTGCGGTGACGCTCTCCGGCCCCCATGGCACGTCGCTGACCAGGCGAGATGAGGTGATGATCCGACAGGTCCAGAGGACACGCGCAATTCCGGGCGCGAAAGTCAGGGCCTGTTCCGTACCGCCAACGGACTGATCAACTCGCGCCGCGTGTCGGGCGTGTCGCATCCGGACGGTGACGGATGCTCGGCAGGGCACGGATTCTGAGCGGCTCTCAGAGATCCGGCGGGGGCGCCGCGGGCTCGGGGAGCACCGTCACCAGGCCCGACCGGCGTTCGCCGTCCAGCACGCGCAGCGCCCGCGCGAGCGTGCCGTGGTGCAGGTCGGTCTCGCCGCGCAGGTGCATCACGGTCAACGCGTCCTTGAGCGCGGCGGCGCGGCCCACGAGTGCCTGGGCGGCCCGCAGCGCCGCGTAAGTGTCAGTGGTGCGCGAGGGGTTGATCCGGCCCAGCAGGTCGACGACCTCCAGGTAGCAGTCGACCAGCTCGCCCTCCGAGCGGGTCAGTGCGGGCAGCGGGGGGAGTTCGGGCACCACCGCGGGTCACCGCAGGCCGTACGGGACGGGGTTGGCCTTGCGGCTGGTGGTCAGCCGGTCCACCAGCCCGTAGTCGACGGCCGCCTGGGCGTCGAAGACCTTGTCGCGCTCGATGTCGGCGCTGATCCGCTCCGCGTCCTGGCCGGTGTGCAGGGTCAGCAGCGTCTCCAACCGCTCCCGGGTGCGCAGCAGTTCGTCGGCCTGGATCTCCAGGTCCGAGACGTCGCCCTGGACCACGTCGCCGAGCGACGGCTGGTGGATGAGCACACGGGCGCCGGGCGTCGCCATCCGCTTGCCCGGCGCGCCGGCCGCCAGCAGCACCGCCGCCGCGGAGGCGGCCTGGCCGATGCACACCGTCGCGACGTCGCAGGTGACGAACTGCATGGTGTCGTAGACGGCCGTCATCGCCGAGAAGGAGCCGCCGGGGGAGTTGATGTACAGGTGGATGTCCTGCTCGGGTGCGGCGCTCTCCAGGTGGACGAGCTGCGCCATCACGTCGTTCGCCGAGGTGTCGTCGATCTGCGTGCCGAGGAAGACGATCCGCTCCTGGAGCAGCTTGGAGTAGGGGTCCAGGGTGCGCACGCCGTTGCTGTTGCGCTCGGTGAACTGGGGCAGGACGTAGCGGGCTGTGGGTCCGGTCATCACGCACACCTCCGTCGATACAAAATGTACAGGACGTACATCTCGTTATGATGGGGAGCATGACCCACGACGTCCCGGTGACACAAGCGCGAGCGCAGTTCGCGGACCTCATCAACCGCGTGGTCTACGGCGGTGAACAGGTCGTCCTGACCCGGCACGGCAAGCCGCTCGTGGCCCTGGTCTCCGCGTCTGACCTGCAACGACTCCGCGATCTCGACGCGCAGGAAGAGGAGCAGGTGATCAGCACGGTCTCCTCGGTGGGCGGCCGGGCGTCCGCCACGGGCGAACGCCGCAGGTTCGGCATCGCCGCCGAGCACCGCGGCCCCGCCATCGGGGACTCCCGCCCGTAACAGCGGTTAACGCAGCCGAAACCGCGGCGAACTAACGTCGCGCACCCGACGACGGTGCGAGGTGCGGCTGTGCAGTTGACCCCCCACGAACAGGAACGCCTGCTCATCCATGTCGCCGCGGACGTGGCGGAGCGGCGGCGGGCCCGCGGCCTGCGGCTGAACCACCCCGAGGCGGTGGCGCTGATCACCGCGCACGTCCTGGAGGGCGCCCGCGACGGCAGGTCCGTCGCCGAGCTGATGGCGTCGGGACGGACCGTGCTCGGCCGCGCCGACGTCATGGACGGCATCCCCGAGATGGTGCACGACGTGCAGGTCGAGGCCACCTTCCCGGACGGCACCAAGCTCGTCACCGTGCACGAGCCGATCGTCTGAGGGGGCGGAGATGATCCCCGGAGGAATCCGTTACGGCGAGGGGCCCGTCGTGCTCAACGAGGGCCGCCCGGTCACCCGGCTGACCGTGCTCAACGCCGCCGACCGCCCGGTGCAGGTCGGCTCCCACTACCACTTCGCCGAGGCCAACCCCGGCCTGGACTTCGACCGCGCCGCCGCCCGCGGCCTGCGGCTGAACATCGCCGCGGGCACCGCGGTCCGCTTCGAGCCCGGCATCCCGCTGGACGTCGAACTGGTGCCGATCACCGGGCAGCGGATCGTGGCCGGACTGCGCGGCGCGATCGGAGGCCCGCTCGATGCCTGAGCTGTCCCGCGCCATATACGCCGACCTCTACGGGCCCACCACCGGCGACCGCATCCGGCTCGCCGACACCGACCTCCTGGTGGAGGTCGAACGCGACCTGGCGGGCGGCCCCGGCCACGCCGGCGACGAGGCCGTCTTCGGCGGCGGCAAGGTCATCCGCGAGTCCATGGGCCAGGGCCGGGCCACCCGCGCGGACGGCGCCCCCGACACCGTGATCACCGGAGCCGTCGTCCTGGACCACTGGGGCGTCGTCAAGGCCGACGTCGGGATAAGGGACGGGCGGATCACCGCGCTCGGCAAGGCCGGCAACCCCGAGACGATGGACGGCGTCCACCCCGACCTGGTGATCGGACCCGAGACCGAGGTCATCGCGGGCAACGGCAAGATCCTCACCGCCGGCACCGTCGACGCCCATGTGCACTTCATCTCGCCGACCCTGATGCACCAGGCGCTGTCCTCCGGCGTCACCACCGTCGTCGGCGGCGGCACCGGACCCGCAGAGGGCAGCAAGGCGACGACCGTCACGCCCGGCGGCTGGCACCTCGCCCGGATGTTCGCCGCGCTGGAGGCGTACCCGCTCAACGTCGGGCTGCTCGGCAAGGGCAACACGGTCTCCGAACGCTCCATGGAGGACCAACTGGCCGCCGGAGCGGTCGGCTTCAAGATCCACGAGGACTGGGGGGCGACGCCCGCCGCGATCGACGCCTGCCTGCGGGTGTGCGAGCGCAGCGGCGCCCAGATGGCCCTGCACACCGACACGCTGAACGAGGCGGGGTTCGTCGAGGACACCCTCGCCGCGATCGCGGGACGCGGCGTCCACGCCTACCACACCGAGGGAGCGGGCGGCGGGCACGCGCCGGACATCATCACCGTCGTCTCGCATCCGAACATCCTGCCGTCGTCCACCAACCCGACCCGCCCGCACACCGTCAACACCGTCGAGGAGCACCTCGACATGCTGATGGTCTGCCACCACCTCAACGCGGCGGTGCCCGAGGACCTGGCCTTCGCCGAGTCCCGCATCCGGCCCTCGACGATCGCCGCAGAGGACGTCCTGCACGACCTCGGCGCGATCAGCATCATCAGCTCGGACTCCCAGGCGATGGGCCGGATCGGCGAGATCGCGCTGCGCACCTGGCAGACCGCGCACGTCATGAAGCGGCGGCGCGGATCGCTGCCCGGCGACGGGCCGGCCGACAACCACAGGGCCCGCCGCTACGTCGCCAAGTACACCATCAACCCCGCCGCCGCCCAGGGCCTCGACGCCGAGATCGGCTCGGTGGAGGCCGGCAAGCTCGCCGACCTCGTGCTGTGGGAACCGGCGTTCTTCGGTGTCAAGCCGCAACTGGTCATCAAGGGCGGCCAGATCGCGTACGCGCAGATGGGCGACGCCAACGCGTCCATCCCCACGCCCCAGCCGGTGCTGCCCAGGCCGATGTTCGGCGGCGTGGGCGCGGCGCCGGCGGCGAACTCGGTCAACTTCGTCACCCAGGCCGCCCTCGACGACCGGCTGCCCGAACGCCTCGGCCTCGGCAAGCGGTTCACCGCCGTCCGGAGCACCCGCGGCGTCACCAAGGCCGACATGCGGGAGAACGACGCACTGCCGGACGTGCAGGTCGACGCCGACACCTTCACCGTGACCATCGACGGCGAGGTGGTGGAACCGGCGCCTGCCGCCGAACTCCCCATGGCACAGCGGTACTTCCTCTTCTGACCCCTTCTTGCCCTTCCTGCTCTGCTGACCCTTCTCACGTCGCTGACCGCTCTGACCGCTCTGAGCGCCGACCCGGACGGACCCCGCCATGACGACCAGCCGCGCCGCGCTCCTGCTGCTGGCCGACGGCCGCTTCCCGGCCGGCGGCCACGCCCACTCCGGCGGCGCCGAGGCCGCCGTCGCCGACGGCCGGATCACCGACATCGCCACGCTCGCGGACTTCTGCCGCGGCCGGCTGCACTCCACAGGACTGGTCGCCGCCGCACTGGCCGCGGCGGCGACCGCCGGGGTCGACCCGCTCGCCCTCGACGACGAGGCCGACGCGAGAACCCCCTCGGCGACGCTGCGCGCGGTGTCACGGCGGCTCGGCCGCCAGCTGATGCGCGCCGCGCGCGCGGCCTGGCCCGCGCCGGAGCTCGACCGGCTCGCCGCGGCCCGGCCGCGCGGCGCCCACCAGCCCGTGGTCCTCGGCGTCACCGCCCGCGCCGCCGGCCTGTCCCCGATCGACGCCGCCCACGCCGCCGCCTACGAAGCCGCGGGATCGCCCGCGACGGCCGCCGTCCGGCTGCTCGCCCTCAACCCCTTCGACACCACCGCCGTGCTGGCGCGCCTCGCTCCCGAGATCGACCAGGTCGCCGCCGCGGCCGCGCGGTCCGCCGCCCGCGCCGCGGCCGCGGCCGACCTCGGCGCCCTGCCGGCCGTCTGCGCGCCCCTGCTGGACCTCGGCGCGCAGGCGCACGCCGTCCGGCCCGTCCGCCTCTTCGCCTCATGACCGCCCCTCGCCTCGACGCCGCGGCAGGGCGCGCCGTCCGGCAGCACCGAAGGAGCTGAGCCATGCATCTGGACCATCCGCAGGTCTTTCCCGAGCGGTACACCCACTCCCGGCCCGACACGTCGCGGGCGCTGCGGGTGGGCCTCGGCGGCCCGGTCGGGTCGGGGAAGACGGCGACCGTGGCGGCGCTGTGCCGCGCGCTGCGCGACGAGGTGCGCATCGGCGTCGTCACCAACGACATCTACACCCGCGAGGACGCCGACTTCCTGCTCCGCAACGCCGTGCTGCCGCCGGAGCGCATCGTGGCCGTCGAGACCGGGGCGTGCCCGCACACCGCGATCAGGGACGACATCTCGGCCAACCTCGAAGCGGTCGAGGACCTGGAGCACGCGGTCGGGCCGCTGGACCTGGTGCTCGTGGAGTCCGGCGGCGACAACCTCACGGCGACCTTCTCCCGGGGCCTGGCCGACGCCCAGATCTTCGTGATCGACGTGGCCGGCGGCGACGACATCCCCCGCAAGGGCGGCCCCGGCGTCACCACCTCCGACCTGCTCGTGGTGAACAAGGTGGACCTCGCCCCGCACGTGGGCGCCGACCTGGACCGGATGGCGCGTGACGCCGCGGCGTCACGCGGCGGGCTGCCGGTGGTGTTCACCTCGGTGGCCCGTGGCGAGGGCATCGCGCCGGTCGCCGCCTGGGTCCGCGCACAGCTGGGCGCGTGGGCGCCCTGAGCGGCGTGCGGGCGACCGCACGCGTCCGCGCGGTGGCCGATCCGCCGCGCGGCACCGTGCTGCCGCTGCTGGCGGGCGACGGTCCGCTGGCGCTGCGCAGGACCCGGGCCGCGGGGCCCGGCGCCGCCGTCACCGTCGTCGGCGCGATGAGCGCGCCGCTGGGCGGCGACCGGCTGCGCATCGAGGCCGAGGTCGGCTCCGGCGCGCGGCTGACCGTGGGCTCGGCCGCCGCCACCGTCTCGCTGCCCGGCCGCGACGGCGAACCCGCCGCGTACGAGGTGCACCTGAGCGTCGGCGAGGGCGGCGTGCTGCACTGGCTGCCCGAGCCGGTGATCGCGGCCCGCGGCAGCGACCTGCTGCTGACCACCACCGTGGAGCTCGCCCCCACCGCACGGCTGGTGCTGCGCGAGGAGCAGATCCTCGGCCGCCACGGCGAGACGCCCGGCCGGCTCACCACCCGCCTGACCGTACGGCTCGGCGGCCGCCCCCTGCTCACTCAGGAACTGTCCTTCGGCCCCGGCGCCACCCCGGGCTGGGACGGCCCCGCCTGCCTGGGCGGCCACCGCGCGGTGGGCCAGCTGCTGCTCGTGGCACCGGAGTTCGCCGACAGCGCGCCCCTGCTGCTCGGCTCCGACCCGCGGCACGGGCAGGCGGTACGCACCGCGCTGCCGGGTCCCGCCGCGGTGGTCACCGCCCTGGCCCCGGACGGCAGGCGGCTGCGCGCCCTGCTCGACTCCGCCCTCGGCGCGGAGCACGATCCGCCGCGGTCCGGGCCCGCGGCGGCGTCAGATGCCCCCTCCTCGTCACGCTTTGATGAAGAATCACCCACTCGGCCTGTTCACAGCCGACACACAGGGGAAAGGATTCGCACCTCGTCACTGTGACGTCCGTGGCTGCAAACCACGGTTCTTCAGGGGGAGGTTCGAATCGTGAGACGCACGATCGTGCTCGTCTCCACCGGCGTCCTGCTCGCGGGCGCCCTCGCCACGGCGCCCGCGGCCACCGCCGGGCCGCCGCGCTCCGACCACCTGCGGACGGTCCGCGTCCCGGAGTCCGTGGGCGTCGTCATCGCCGCCGCGAACGCCGAGCGCCAGGGCATCCAGTGGGCGGCCTGCCCGACCGGGTGGGGCCTGGCCGCACCCGTGCAGTGCGGGTGGGTCACCGTCCCGATCGACTACACCCGGCCGTTCGGCGCCACCGTCAAGCTCGCCGTCGACCGGGCGGCCAGCACCGGCACGCCCACCGAGCGGCAGGGCTCGCTGGTCTACAACCCGGGCGGCCCCGGCGGCTCGGGACTGCGCTTCCCGCTGCGCGTCGCCACCGCCTCGCCGCTGTGGACCAAGACCGCGAAGGCGTACGACTTCGTCGGCTTCGACCCGCGCGGCGTCGGCCACTCGGCGCCGATCTCGTGCGAGGACCCGCAGGAGTTCGTCAAGGCCCCCAAGGCCGACCCGGTGCCGGACGACCGGGCCGACAAGCTGGCCCAGCGCAAGCTGGCCCGCGAGTACGCCGACGGCTGCCTGGAGCGGACCGGCGCGGCGATGCTCTCCCAGATGACCACCCCGAACACCGCCCGCGACCTCGACGTCATCAGGGCCGGGCTCGGCGAGCGCCAACTCAACTACCTGGGTGTCTCCTACGGCACGTACCTCGGCGCGGTGTACGCCGACCTCTTCCCGACGCACCTGCGCCGCATGATCGTGGACAGCGTGGTCGACCCCTCGCTCGACCAGATCTGGTACCGGAACAACCTGGACCAGGACGTCGCCTTCGAGGGCCGCTGGCACGACTGGCAGCAGTGGGTCGCCACGAACGACCCGGTCTACCACCTGGGCACCACCGCGGCGCAGGTCCAGGCGAAGTGGGTGCAGCTGCGCGCCACCGCCAAGGCGCACCCCGTCGGCGGCGTCGTCGGCCCCAACGAGCTGCTCGGCTTCTTCCAGAACGCCCCCTACTACGACTCCACCTGGGCCACCGTCGCCCGGGTCTTCAGCCGCTACGAGTCCGGTGACACGCAGGCGCTGGTCGACGCCGCGGCCCCCGACCTGTCGAACACCGCGGGGAACATCTCCTCGGAGAACAGCAACGCGGTGTACACGGCGGTGGAGTGCACCGACGCCAGGTGGCCGACGAGTTGGCGGGTCTGGGACCGGGACAACACCGCGCTCAACGCCCGCTACCCCTTTCTGACCTGGGCCAACGCCTGGCTGAACCTGCCGTGCGCGACCTGGCCGGTCAAGCAGCGCACGCCGGTCGACGTGGCCTCGCACCGCGGGCTGCCGCCGGTGCTGATCGTGCAGAGCGCCCGCGACGCGGCGACCCCGTACAGCGGAGCGCTCGCGCTGCACAGCCGGCTCGCCGGGTCGCGGATGATCACCGAGAGGGACGCCGGGTCCCACGGCGTCACCAACCTGGTCAACCCGTGCATCAACGACCGCGTGGACGCGTACCTGCTGAACGGCGCGCTCGACGCCCACGACGTCGTGTGCGGGCCGCACGCGACGCCGGTGCCGACCGCGCCGTAACCCGGCGCGGCAGCGGGCGGGCCGCCGCCGGCCGGGACTCCCGGCGCGGCGGCGGCCCGTCCGGACGCCGCCCTCAGGCGGCGATCCGCTCGGTGCGGGGGTGCGCGACCCGCACGTAGTCCTTGGCCGACAGGGCCAGCGAGCGGTCCAGCCGGGCGGCGTTGAAGAAGATCTCCTCCTGGGTCAACAGGGCCGGGTCCACGATGAGTTCGAGCCGCTCGTCGAAGGAGAAGGGCAGCACCGTGCCGCTGACGCTGCCCGCGAGGCGCTCGGCGACGTCCTGGGACGCGAAGGACACGTAGGTGCCCTCCAGCAGCGCCTTCACCGCGTTCAGGTCCACCCTGCGGTCGCCCGGCACCACCGCGAGGACGTGACGGGTCACCTTCTTGCCCACCTTGACCATCACCACGATGCACTTCGCCGCCTGCGCCAGGGAGTTGCCCCGCAGCGCGCTGACGTCCTCGGTCGCTCCCTGCGGCGCGTGGTCGATGGTGCGGTACTGCGCACCCTGCTCGTCCAGCAGTGCGATCAGCCGGTCGTACGTCTCGTGCTCGCTCATGTCCACCCACGGTCTCTCGACGTGCCCTGTCGCGTTGCCCCCTGCGCGGTGGCAACGCTCCGGCAGCGTACCGGCGGGGAGCCGCCTTGCCGCGACGGGCCCTGAGCGGTCGGCGCCCGGCCCGCTCAGCCGGCGGAGGACGCCAGCCAGGCGTCCTCCGCCGCGTAGTCGAACCAGTCGCCGTGCTCGTCCGACAGCCGGGCCACCAGCGGGAACAGCTCCCGCCAGCGCTCGGCCGCCCCCGCGGAGGCCAGCCACTCCACCGTGCCGGGCAGCGACTGCTCGTACGTCGTCACCGGCCGGTAGCCCAACTCCCGCTCCGCGGACGCCATGTCGAGCACCATGGGGTGCTCCAGCGCCCAGGGGTGGTCGCCGACCCCGTCCTTCCCGGCCGGACCCGCCAGCAGCACCTGCTCCGACCTGGCGCCCAGCACGGCGTCGACCGCCGCGGCGATGTCCGCCACGGTGGGCACCGCCGGGTCCCCGGCGTTCAGCACCCGGGACCCGGGCCTGTGGGACGCCAGCCGGACCAGCTCCGCGAGGTTCGACACGTGCACGGGATGGAAGCGGCTGGCGCCCCCGTAGGCCAGCACCCGCACCGGACGGCCGTCCAGAGCCCGCTTGGCGAAGAACAGTTCACGCGGCAACGGGCTGTGCCTGCCGTGGATC
This sequence comes from Actinacidiphila polyblastidii, assembly GCF_036353415.1. Lineage (NCBI taxonomy): Bacteria > Bacillati > Actinomycetota > Actinomycetes > Kitasatosporales > Streptomycetaceae > Actinacidiphila > Actinacidiphila polyblastidii. The sequence continues at coordinate 42,062 of NZ_JAZEWV010000013.1, read as the reverse complement.
GCGCCGGCCCGCAGCAAGGTGGTGGGCAGCCGGTCGCCGGCGGCCAACAGAAGCCGCTCCAGCTCGACCTTGCGCGTGCCGTACGTCGCGGGGCCCGGCGCGACGGTGTCCAGCGTCTCGGGCGCGGGCACCGGATAGCGGGGCTGGCCGCCGGGCTCGTCCTGGGTGTCGAAGCTGTTGCCCCGCTCGTCCTGGTAGACCGCGGCGCTGGAGATCACCACGGCCGAACCGATCCGCCCGGACAGCGCGAGCAACTGCCGTGCGTGGCCCGCGTCGTAGGCCACGCAGTCCAGCAGCACGTCGCAGCCGTCGCCGAGGGCCGCGGCCAGCGCGGCGTCGTCCGCCCGGTCGACACGGACCGTGCGCACCCCCTCCGGCCAGCTCTCGTCGGCGCCGCCGCCACGCGAGGCCGCCGTCACCCTCCAGCCGTCCGCGGCGAGTGCGCGGACCGCCTGCCGCCCGATCTGTCCTGAAGCGCCGATCACGAACGCGGTTCCCGTCATGCCGCCGACGCTACGTGCCGCGCGGCGGCCCCGGCCAGGGACGTTCGCCGACCGCGGATTCCGCCGATGGCTCAAGGGACCGATCCGGCCCCGTCCCGGCGCCGGTTCGTCGACGGGGTCACCCCCTGCGGCGCAGCCGCCCGGTCACGCCCTGCGGGGTCTGCTGCGCCTGCCGGGCCTGTTCCGCCTTGACGTCGCCTGCGTAGCGGTCCACGTACTCCTGCCCGGACATGCCGAGGATCTCGTACATGATCTCGTCGGTGACCGCCCGCACCACGGCCCGCTGCTCGTCCATGCCCGCGAACCGGCTGAACTCCAGCGGCCGGCCGAAGCGGATGGTGACCCGGCCGATCCGCGGGAGCTTCCGGCCGGGCGGCTGCAGTTCGAAGGTGCCGACCATCGCGCACGGGATCACCGGCACACCGGCGCGCACCGCCATCACCGCGACGCCGGTCCTGCCGCGGTAGAGCCGGCCGTCGTGCGAGCGGGTGCCCTCCGGGTAGATGCCGAGCAGCTCGCCGCGGCCCAGCACCTCCAGGCCGGCGCCGATCGCGGACTGCGACGCCTTGCCGCCCGAGCGGTCCACCGGGATCTGCCCGGCGCTGCGGAAGAACGCCGCGGTCAGCCGCCCCTTCAGACCCGGCCCGGTGAAGTATTCGGCCTTCGCCAGGAAGGTGATGCGGCGCGGCAGGATCGCCGGCATGAGGAAGTGGTCGGAGAACGACAGGTGGTTGCCCGCGACGATCGCCGCGCCGCTCTCCGGAACGTTCTCCATGCCCTCGATGCGCGGCCGGAACAGCAGCTTCAGCAGCGGCCCGAGGAACACGTACTTGAGCAACCGGTAGAACACGGCGGCTGTCTCCCCCTCACACGGCCGTCCCGGCGGCCCCGGGGCGTCCCGGCAGAGTAGTGCCCGCGCCCGGCCCGTGACCAGGGGCGTCACACCGGGCGCGGCGCGCCGCCACCAGGTCCCTTCGCTACCACGTCCCGTCGCCGACGCTGCCGGGGTCGTCGCCCAGCTGCTGCACCTGGTGCGGCGCCACCGGCTGCCACGGCTGCTCGTCGTCGCCGAGCCAGTCGCCGACCGGCTTGACGCCGGCCAGCGGCTCCGCGGGCGCCAGGTCCTCGGCGTCGGCGTCGTAGTAGCCGAACCACGGCAGTCCCGCTGCGTTGTAGGCGGCGCGGTCCACCGGCGACCGCGGGGCGGGCTCGCCGGTGATCGTCCGCCACTGGGGGACCGTCGACAGGTGGACGAACACCCGCCCCGAGGGCTCCGTCCGCCAGTCGGACAGCGGCCGGTCGTCGCGGTAGACCTCCTGCACCATCCTCCCGCCGGCGCCCAGGCCCATCGCCGGCGCGGGCCGCGAGGCCGTCGGCGCCGGCGGCGGCACCGGCCCGCCGCCGGGAGCCATCGCGGGCAGGGCGGCGCCGAACGCGGTCTTCGCGGTCTTCGCGCTCTTGACGCCGCGGGTGTCGTAGGTCCGCGCCTGCTCCCTGCGCCAGCGCTGGAGCGCCTCCTCGCGCAGCTCGAACACCTGCAGCTGCACCCCGCCCCAGACCTCCTCGCCGGAGACCTGGCCCTCCACGGTGGCGCCCAGGCCCAGCGGCACCGCCACGAACTGGCGGATCGTGCCGTCGCCGGAGTTGATGCCGTCCAGCCAGGGCTGGAGGGGCAGCACCACGTAGTTCTGCGGGTCCCGGCCCAGCCGGTCGCTCCACGGCCGGCCGGAGACCGCGCACACCTTGCCGACCCCGATCTGGAGCGCGACGGGCACCGGCGAGGAGAAGCTCAGCCACATCGCCTCGCGCTGGTACACCGGCAGCAGCACGCCGCCGTGCCCCAGCCACTCGGCGGGCGCGCGGTCCGGGTGGTCGGCGACCCGCCGCAGCGGGAAGGCGCCGAGCCCCGGGGGCAGCGGATGCGTCCCCGTCTCCGGCAGCCGCAGCGTCCGCATGAAGCGGACCGTGGCGCCGCCGGGCAGTTCCAGGGCCGAGTCCGAGATCCGTACCTGCTCGCCCACCGCGAGCCCCCCTTCGTCCGCGCAGGACCGGCCGCTCAACCGCGGCCGCGTGCCTCCAAGGATGCCAAGTATGCGTTGTAGGCGACGAGTTCCGCGTCACCGTCGCGGTCCGCCGCGCGGTCGGAGCGGCGCGCCTGGCGCTGCTCGGAGGTGTACCACTGGAAGAGCAGCGCCACCAGCACGATGACCGACGGGATCTCGCTGAACGCCCAGGCGATGCCGCCGGCCATCGTCTGGTCCGTCAGCGGGTCCAGGCCCAGGGAGGCCGCGGGGTGCTTGAAGGTGGTGACCATCGGCTCGCTCGCCATCATCAGGGCGATGCCGAAGAAGGCGTGGAAGGGCATGCCGGCGAAGAGTTCGAGCATCCGCATCACGTAGCCCGGCCGGTGCGGGCCGGGATCGACGCCCATGATCGGCCAGAAGAACAGCAGCCCCACCGCGAGGAAGTGCACCATCATCGCGATGTGCCCGACCTTGCTGCCCATGAGCGTGTCGAACAGCGGCGTGAAGTACAGGCCGTACAGGCTCGCGATGAACAGCGGGATGGTGAAAGCCGGGTGCGTGACGATCCGCATGTACCGGCTGTGCAGCAGCTTCACCAGCAGCTCGCGCGGCCCGATCCGGCCCCGGCCGGCCGTGGGCAGCGCGCGCAGCGCCAGCGTCACCGGCGCGCCGAGCAGCAGCAGGATCGGGGAGAGCATGCTGAGGATCATGTGCTGGACCATGTGCACGCTGAACTGGACCATGCCGTAGTCGTTCAGCCCGGTGCACATCGTCACCCCGACGGTCAGCACACCCAGCACGAAGGCCGCGGTGCGGCCCACCGGCCAGCGGTCGCCGCGCCGCCACAGCCGCAGCGCGCCCCAGCCGTACAGCACCAGCAGCAGCACGCAGCCCACCAGGAAGAACGGGTCGCCGCCGCTGAAGGCCAGGCCCCGCCCGAGGGTGAACGGCGGCAGGTCCATGTGCATGCCGTGTCCGCCGTGATCCATCCGCCGCTCCTTCGACCACATCTGCCCGAACAAGAGTAGAACCGCCCCCGCCGGGGCTTTCGGGCGGGGGCGGTCAGGGCGGCAACGGGCCGTTCGGAGAGCGGCCCGGGGCGGGTCAGCGCGCCGCGGGGGCCGTCCGAGGCCGGCGGCGGGTCACAGCACGCACTCGGCCTCGACGTAGCGCTCGGCCGGGACGGTCTTGAGGTGCTCGACGGCCTCGGAGAGCGGCACCAGGGTGATGTCGGTGCCGCGCAGCGCGGTCATCATCCCGAACCGGCCGTGGTGCACCGCCTCCACCGCGTGCCAGCCGAACCGCGTGGCGAGCACCCTGTCGTACGCGGTGGGGGTGCCGCCGCGCTGCACGTGGCCGAGGATGACCGGCCTGGCCTCCTTGCCGAGGCGCTGCTCCAGCTCCACCGACAGCTGGTTGGCCACCCCGGTGAACCGCTCGTGGCCGTAGACGTCCGTCACGCCCGAGGTGAAGTCCATGCCGCCCTCGCGCGGCTTGGCGCCCTCGGAGACCACCACGATCGCGAACTTCTTGCCCGCCTCGAACCGCTTGCCGACGACCGCGGTCAGCTCCTCGATGTCGAAGGGCCGCTCCGGCACGACGATGGCGTGCGCGCCGGCCGCCATGCCCGAGTGCAGCGCGATCCACCCGGTGTGCCGGCCCATGACCTCCACGATCAGCACTCGCTGGTGCGACTCCGCGGTGGTCTTCAGCCGGTCCAGCGCCTCGGTGGCGACCATCACCGCGGTGTCGAAGCCGAAGGTGACGTCGGTGGAGGCGATGTCGTTGTCGATGGTCTTGGGCACGCCCACGATCGGCAGGCCCGCGTCCGACAGCAGCCGGGCGGCCTTGAGGGTGCCCTCACCGCCGATCGGGATGATCGCGTCGAGACCGAGGTCGGCCACGTGGCCCCGTGCCTGCTCCACGCCGCCGCGCAGGTGGGCGGGCTGCACCCGGGAGGAGCCGAGGATCGTCCCGCCGCGGGCCAGGATGCCGCTCACCGCGTCCAGGTCCAGCTTGCGGTAGTCGCACTCGAGCAGGCCCTTCCACCCGTCGTGGAAGCCGATGACCTCGTCACCGTGGTCCACCACGGCGCGGTGCACCACGGACCGGATGACGGCGTTGAGCCCGGGGCAGTCGCCGCCGCTGGTCAGCACACCAATACGCATTGCTCTCGCTACTCCCGCAACTCAACCGGACGGCCGGACCCCGTCGTCCGGATGGTTCACGGCCAGCTTACCGAGGCCGTCCGCCGCGCCTCCACGCCGACCGCACTGCGGACAGCTGACGATTACCCGAACTCCGGGATACGGGCACGGAGCGTGACCGCGGGCCCGCTACGCGGGCTGGACTGCCGCCGCGATCCGCTCGGCGCGCAGCGCGTCGTACCACTGGTCGTCGACCGGCGGCAGCGCGTTGACGTCCAGGGCCAGCTTGATCAGCATGTCGGCGATGTGCGGATTGCGGGCCATCACCGGGCCGTGCATGTACGTGCCGAACACCGTGTCGTTGAACGCGCCCTCGGTGCCGTCGCCGGTGCCGTTGCCCTTGCCGACCCGCAGCCGGGCCAGCGGGCGCGCGGCCGGGCCCAGATGCGTGACGCCCTGGTGGTTCTCGAAGCCGGTCAGCGGCGGCAGGCCCAGCTGCGGGTCGATGTCGGCCAGCACGTCGCCGACGCAGCGCTCGCCCTCGCCGCGCACGCTGACCACGTCCAGCAGGCCCAGCCCCGGCTCGGGGCGCCCCAGGTCGTTGACGAACTCGTGGCCCAGGATCTGGTAGCCGGCGCACACCGAGAACACGATCGCGCCGTTGGCCACCGCGCGGCTCAGCCCGCCGTCCCTGCGCAGCCGTTCGGCGGCCAGGCGCTGCGGGCGGTCCTCGCCGCCGCCGATCAGGTAGATGTCCCCCGAGGTCGGGATCTGCTGGTCGGAGCGGACGTCGACACGGGAGACCGGGACGCGCCGCTGCAGCGCGCGCCGCTCCACCACCAGCGCGTTGCCCTGGTCGCCGTAGGTGCTGAGCAGGTCGGGGTAGACCCAGACCAGGCGCAGGCTGGAATCACTCATGCGTGCTTCTCCTCAAGCCGGACCGCGGCGTCCCGCGGGCGGGTTCCCCGGGTCAGTTGCCGACCTTGCGGCGCAGGTCCTGGAAGGCGGTGTAGTTCGCGATGGTCTCGATCCGGCCGGGCGGCGCGGAGCGCACCGCCTCCTCCAGGTCGGCGCAGACCAGGAACTGCAGCCCGGCGACCTCCAGCCGGACCGCCAGGTCCAGCTTGCGGTCCCCGAGCACCAGGATCGGGTGCCCGGCCAGCCGGGTGTAGTCCACGTCCCACAGCCAGGACGTGTCGGTGCCGTCCGCGCCGCGGGCGTTGACCGAGAGGATCACCGGCGTGGGCGGACCGTCGATGAGCGAGAACGTCTCCAGCCAGCCGGCGGGGTTCTTCGCCAGCAACAGCCGCAGGTCGCGCCCCTGGTACGACACCACGTCGTAGCGTCCGGCGACGGCCTGCACCTTGTACATCCGCTCCAGGGCGATCTTCGGGTCCACCCCGAAGGCGGCCGCCGCGGCGGCCGAGACCGCCGCGTTCGACCGGTTCGCGCGGCCGGGCAGCTGGAGGTGGATCGGCCAGGCCACGCCGTACGGGTCCACCACGTGGTCGCCGGACAGCGCCCAGGTCGGGGTCGGCCGGCGGAAGCCGCACTCGGCGCAGAACCAGTCCTCGGAGGGGCGCTGGAGCACGCCGCCGCAGGACGGGCAGGACCAGGCGTCGTCCTTCCACTCCTGCCCGGCCGCCACCCAGACCACCGTCGGGCTGGACGAGGCGGCCCAGACGATCAGCGGGTCGTCCGCGTTGGCGATGACGATCGCCTCGACGCCGGCCAGCCCCTCGCGCCACTTCTCGGCGAGCATCCGGGTCTCCGCGGCGCGGTCCAGCTGGTCGCGGGAGAGGTTGAGCAGCGCGATGGCCTTGGGCGCCACGTCGCGGGCGACGCCGGCCAGGTACTTCTCGTCGACCTCGATCACGCCGTACCGCGCGTCGGAGCCGCCGGCCAGCGCGGAGGTGATGCCGGCCGGCATGTTGGCGCCCAGCGCGTTGGAGACGACCGGGCCGTTGGCCCGCAGCGCTTCGGCGAGCAGCCGGGTGGTGGTGGTCTTGCCGTTCGTGGCCGAGACGAGCACCACGTCGAGGTGCCGGGCGAGCCTGGCCAGCAGGTCGGGGTCGAACCTGAGGGCGACCTTGCCGCCGATCACCGACCCGCTGCCCTTGCCGGCCGCGCGCGAAACCGCCGCCGCGGCCCTGCCCGCCGTCACGGCCAGCTTGGCCCGCGGCGACAGCGGCTCCGAGTTGCCTGCCATCGTCTGTCTTCCTCCTCGACTCCGCCCGCGCCGCTGACCTGGCGACGGCCGGTTCTCCTCCCCTGCGGGCCGCGCGCGCGGCCGGGCAAGTTCCGGTCGGGGCCAGCCTATCGACTCCGCGCCCTGGCGCCGCACCGCGCCGCCCCGGCTGGTGCGCCACGCCGTACGCTGTCGGCCATGCGACGCGGCAGCATCCCCGGCAGCACCGGCACCGTCCACCCGGTACGGGTGCTGGGCGACCCCGGTCTGCACGCCGCGTGCGGCGAGGCGGCCGAGTTCGGGGCGCCGCTGGTGCGGCTGGTGGAGGACCTGTTCGCGACGATGTACGCGGCCTCCGGAGTGGGCTTGGCGGCCAACCAGATCGGGGTGCCGCTGCGGGTCTTCGTCTTCGACTGCCCGGACGACGAGGACCGCCGCCACCTCGGCCACCTGGTGAACCCGCGGCTGGTGCACACCGGCGGTCCCGAGATCAGCGGCGCGGAGGGCTGCCTGTCGCTGCCCGGCCTGGAGTACGGGACCCGCCGGCACGACGAGGCGGCGCTGGAGGGGTTCGACATGCTCGGCGCCCCGGTCAGGGTCGAGGGCAGCGGCTTCTTCGCGCGCTGCCTGCAGCACGAGTACGACCACCTGGAGGGCGCCGTCTACACCGAGCGGCTGCGCGGGCTGCGCCGGGTCCGCGCGCTGCGGGCCGCGCGCCGCGCGCCCTGGGGCCCGGGGCGCGCGTGAAGCCCCGGCAGGCTCCGCTACAGCCCGCGGCTGCCCGCCCTGTCGTCGGCCTCGCCGAGCCGCCCCCACAGCAGGCCGGCCAGGCTGCGCACCAGTTCGTCGCGCGAGCAGGGCCGCTCGCCCAGCCACCAGTCGCCGGCCGCGTACATCATGCCGACGATGCCGTGACCCCAGACGCGGGCGGTCAGCCGGCTGTCCTGGCCGAGGTCGAGGCGCTCGGCGATCACGTCGCCGAGGTCCTCGCCCATCCGCCGCAGCAGCGGCACCGAGTGGCGGCCGACGTCGAAGCCCTTCTCGGCGTCGGTGGCGGCCGACTCCGCCGGGTGCATCAGGAAGCGGTAGACCTGCGGCCGGGTCTCGATCGCCGAAAGGTAGGCGTGCAGGGTGGCCTCCACCCGGTCCCTGCGGTCGCCGGGGGAGTCCAGCGCGGTGCGCAGGGTGGCCAGCAGCGCGTCGGTGTGCCGCTTGGCGAGGGCGCGGTACAGCCCGCTCTTGTCGCCGAAGTGGCGGTAGAGGATGGGCTTGGTGATGCCCGCCTCGGCGGCGATGGCGTTCATCGACGCCTCGGGTCCGTCCCGCAGCACCACGCGGTCGGCGGCTTCGAGCAGCTCGTGGCGCCGCCGCTCGGTGGCCGTCCGCTGCTGCTCGCGCTGGCCGGTCTCCACCTGTGCCTCCCCGGTTGTTCGATTGCCGCTGGTCTGCGCAACGTAACATCCCGCGGACGGCCGGCCGCCCGCGGCGGGAGGAGTTGACACGGCTTACCGGTGGGTAACAGACTGCTGTTACCGCAAGTAACCACGTGGAGGGGACCATGGGCGACTTCACGCTCGAACTCAACGACGACCAGCAGTCCGTGCGCGATTGGATCCACGGCTTCGCCGCCGACGTGATGCGCCCGGCCGCGGCCGAGTGGGACGAGCGCGAGGAGACGCCCTGGCCCATCATCCAGGAGGCGGCCAAGATCGGGCTGTACTCGCTCGACTTCTACGCCCAGCAGTTCTTCGACCCCACCGGCCTCGGCATCCCGATGACCATGGAGGAGCTGTTCTGGGGCGACGCGGGCATCGCGCTGTCCATCGTCGGCACCGGCCTGGCCGCCGTCGGCGTGCTCGCCAACGGCACCGAGGAGCAGATCGGCACCTGGGTGCCGCAGATGTACGGCGACGCCGACGACGTGAAGGTCGCCGCCTTCTGCTCCTCCGAGCCCGACGCCGGCTCGGACGTCGGCGCCATGCGGACCCGCGCGGTCTACGACGAGGCCAAGGACGAGTGGGTGCTCAACGGCACCAAGACCTGGGCCACCAACGGCGGCATCGCCAACGTCCACGTGGTCGTCGCGGTGGTCGACCCGGACCTGGGCACCAGGGGCCACGCCTCCTTCATCGTGCCGCCCGGCACCCCGGGCCTGTCCCAGGGGCAGAAGTTCAAGAAGCACGGCATCCGCGCCTCGCACACCGCCGAGGTCGTCCTGGAGGACTGCCGGATTCCCGGCGACTGCCTGCTGGGCGGCAAGGACAAGCTCGACGAGCGACTCGCCCGCGCCCGCGAGCGCGCGAAGGCGCCGGGCGGCGAGCGCGTGAAGAACGCCGCCATGGCCACCTTCGAGGCGTCCCGTCCCGCGGTCGGCGCGATGGCCGTCGGCACCGCCCGCGCCGCCTACGAGTACGCCCTGGAGTACGCCAGGAGCCGCGAGCAGTTCGGCCGCCCCATCATCGACAACCAGGGCGTGGCCTTCCAGCTCGCCGACATGCGGACCCAGATCGACGCCGCCCGCCTGCTGGTGTGGCGCGCGTCCTGGATGGCCACCGCGGGCCGCCCGTTCACCTCGGCCGAGGGCTCGATGTCCAAGCTGTTCGCCAGCGAGACCGCCAAGAAGGTCACCGCGCAGGCCATCCAGATCCTCGGCGGCAACGGCTACACCCGGGAGTACCCGGTCGAGCGCATGCACCGGGACAGCGCGATCTACACGATCTTCGAGGGCACCAGCGAGATCCAGCGGCTGGTCATCGCCCGCACGCTGTCCGGACTGCCCATCCGCTGACCCGGACCGGCCCGCGCACGCGAACGCCCCCGTCCACGCGGCGGGGGCGTCGGTGCGGTCAGTCCTCGTAGCGGGCCAGTGCCAATCCCAGCCCGAAGAACGTCGGCGCCCACTCGCCGATGAAGATCCCCCACCGGTCCGCACGCGAGGTGCCGGTCGCCTCGGCCTGCATCGACGCCGTCCACGACAGCACCGCCAGGCCGATCGACCCGAACGCCGCCGCATAGCAGTGCTCGGACTTCAGACCGTTCTCGTGCAGCATCTTCACGATCACAGGAGACTCCTCGGAACGCGGGCCGGGAGACCACCATCACCCGCGCACCGCTCTGCCGCATCCCGTGCGCGCACACGAGTGAGCGGGGCGTGGCCCGCCCCGCGCGTGAAGCTCCCGTGTGCGCCGAGGTCGCCCTGCGCCGCGGCCGTCGTGCGCCGAGGCCGCCGCGCGCCGCTCAGTCGTTGCGGTAGCCGCGCAGCAGGAACCACGCCATCAGGGCCACGCCGACCACGGCGACCACGATGACGATGCGCATGATCGGGCTGCCCCCGGACGTCGAGTGGTTGAGCGCGAGGCTCGTCAGCCGGTGGGTGTGCATGGGGACTCCTCAGGGACCTGTCCGGCGGGTGCCCGTCGGGCTCGGCGAACCAGCCTAGTCCTCAGTCCCGGCCGCCCCCGGCACCGGGTCCGCGGCCGCGCGGTGCGCCGCCGCCAGCCGGGTGGCGCCGCCCCAGCGACCTGGGCCGCAGGGCCTCGGCGAGATCGTCCAGCGTCTCGCCGACCAGTTCGGCGCCGCGCCGCACGATCCGCTCCTCGCCCGGCGCCGCCTGCCAGCCCTCCAGCACCTCGCGCAGCGGCTGCCAGCTGGGCGCGCGGCGGTCCCGTACGTCGGCCGCCGCGGCCGCGGTGGTCTCCCGCAGCGCCCGCGCGAACCGCGCCGCGCCCGGCGACGGGGGAGCGTCGCGCGGCGGCAGATGCGCCTCCATCAGCAGACCGATCCGGCCGAGCCCGGACAGCGCCGCGTCGGCGTCGCGCACCGCGGTGCGCGACAGGCCCCGGTGCCGTACCGGCTCCACGTCCGCGCGGAAGACCGCCTGGTCCCAGGTGGTGCCCGCGGCCCGCACGTCGAGCAGCGCCCCGCGCACCGCCCCCGGCCGGCGGCTGCCCGGATCGCCGTACGCGTCCATCACCGCCGCCGTGTACGCCGCCGTCGCCTCCAGCCACTCCGCGAGCCGGTCCCGCAGCCGCGTCGTCTCCCAGGCGGGGAAGACCGCGTAGGCGGCCATCGCCAGCACACCGCCGAGCAGCGTCAGCAGCACCCGGTCGCGCACCGTCTGCTCCAGCTGGGTGCCGCCCATGCCGAGCAGGAAGACCACGTACCCTCCGACGCACGCCTGCGCCACCACGTACCCGGTGCTCAGCAGCAGGTACATCAGCCCGACGCACACCACCGCCAGCACCGCGAAGGTGTACGTGCCCGGGTGCGCGAACCTGGTCACGGCGGTGGCGACGCTGACGCCCACCAGGGTGCCGGTGAACCGGGCCACGCCCCGCTCGTAGGTCTGGGTGAAGTCCGGGCGCATCACCATCACCGAGGTCATCGGCGCCCAGTAGCCGTGCCCGAGCGGCAGCGCCGTGCCCAGCAGGTAGCCCGCCGAGGCGACCGCGGACAGCCGGACCGCGTGCCGGAGCACCGGCGAGTCCCAGTGGGCCTGCCGGCGCACCGCCCGCCAGGCCAGCGGCGCCAGCTCGCGCGGCGAGGGCCGCAGCAGATGGGCGGAGCCCGTGGTGTCGGCCGGCCCCGATCCGTCGGCCCGCTCGATCGCCGCGGCCAGCAGCGAGGCCAGCCGGGTCGCCGAGCGGGCGGCCGCCCCGGTCAGCTCCGCGTCCGTCTCCGGTGTCCGCAGCAGCTGCTGCACCTCGCCGGGCACCCGGACCCGGGTGCCGCTCCTGATCGCCCGCGCCACCGCGTCGAGCACGTCGGCCGCCACCGCGAGCATCTCCCTGGCCCGGTCCCGCTCGGGGCCCTCGGCCGCCGCGCCCACCCGCGGGTCGGCCAGCGACGCCAGCACCGGGCGGATGCGCTCGGCCAGCGCCCGGTTGCCGTGCAGCTCCTCGGGGCGCCGCCGTGCCTGCCAGGGGGAGACCACAGCGGCGCTGCGCGCGGTCATCAGCGGCGCCGGGTCGAAGGGCGCCAGCGGGTCGTGCCGCAGCCGCCGGGCGAAGTCGGCCTCGGCGGCGAAGGCGTCGGCCAGCGCGTCCCGCTGGCGGCCCCAGCGCCGCACCGGGAAGACCACGATCAGCAGCGCCTGCACCAGGCCGCCCACCGCGATGAGCGCCGCGTGGTGGAGCGCGCTGAGCACCGAGGTGGGCAGCGTCACCACGACCAGCATGACCACCACGGTCAGCGCGGAGACCGTGCCGGTGGTCGGCCCCAGCGCCCAGGCCATGCCCGCGCCGAACGCCCACACCGCGACCAGCAGCACGAACAGCACCGTGTGGGAGGCGGCCAGGTACCCCAGGAAGGTGCTCACCGCGAGCCCCGCCGCCGCGGCCATCGCCAGCACCGGCCGCGGCCGCCAACTGCGCTGCAGCGTCGCCACCCCCGCCGCGAACGCGCCGAACGCCGACGACGCCGCCACCGGCGGCGACCACAGCCACAGCGACAGCGCGATCACGATCGCCACGCCGCCGGCCGTGCGCAGCGCGACCAGCGGCTCCAGCCGCGTCCGCTCCACCCGCAGCCCGGACCTGGCGGTCCTGCGCAGCGCCCGCCACCACGTCATGCCCCAGAGAATAGGCGCAAACCGCCGCATAACCTCCGCCGTCTGCTCGCCGTCCGCGGGAACTCCCCGCAGCGGCCATTGTCCGGCGCGGCCACGGCGCACCGCGGACCGGCCCCACCCCCTCACGCGGCCCGCCCGGGTCTGCTTCAATAGGACACATGGCCAGCACTACTGACTCCGGGACAGGTCGCCACGACCTCGAGCCCTTCTGGCCGTCCCGGCAGGAGCACCACTTCGACCGCTGGTGTTGCCGCGCGATCCCCGCGCGGACCCGCATCTGCCGCTGACTCCTTCCGCAGCCCGGCCCTCCGGCCGCTGCCGTCGGCACCCGGTCCCGCGCAATACGGCGTCCTCTCCGACCCCTTCGCGCGAAAGAGCCGCAACCATGTCGAACGTCTCCTCCTTCCAGCCGTCCCCCTACCCGGCGCGCACCGCACCGGCCGCCGGCCAGGCGCCCACCGCGGCGAGCCGCCAGCGGCTGCGCGCCGTACGCCCCGACGAGGCGCCGCCCGCACCGGACTTCCTGCCGCCGGGCGCCACCTGGCTGCCCGCGCCCGGACACGTGCTGCCCGCGACCGCCGGCGGCGCCCCGATGGTCGGCTACCTGGTGCTGGTGCCCGCGGAACCCGGACTCGGCACGCCACCGCCGGTGGTGCGCCGCCGGCCCGAGGAGGGCGCCGCGGCGGCCTCCCCGGTGAGCATCGACGCCGAACGCCGCACCGCGGCCGTGGACGGGCGGCTGCTCGATCTGACCTACCTGGAGTTCGAGTTGCTCGCCCACCTGGTCGCGCACCCGCACCGGGTGCACTCCCGCGACCAGTTGGTCACCACCGTCTGGGGATACGGCCACGTCGGCGACGGCCGCACCGTGGACGTGCACGTCGCGCGGCTGCGCCGCAAGCTCGGCGCGGAGCACCGCGGGAGCATCGTCACGGTGCGCCGGGTCGGCTACAAGTACGCCCCCGCCGCCACCGCGGCGCTCGTCTGACCGCGGGCCGCGACCGCCGCCCGAGGGCGGACCGCGCCGGCCGCACCGGCCGGCGCGGTCACGGAACCACCGTGACCGGCCACTTGCCCGCCTTCACCAGGCGTACGGCGACCGAGCCGACGAAGCGGTGCCCGGCCCGCTCCGAGGCGCCGACCACCACCGCGTCCGCCTTGAGCTGGTCGGCGGCCATCGCCACGCCGTTGTACGGGTCGCCCCGGAAGGTGTGGAACTCCCACCGCACCTGGAAGACGCCCTTGAGCCGCTCCACCTGCGTCCTTATCTCGGTGAGCAGCTGCTCGGCGACGCCGGTGTCCGCCTCGGCGACCGGGACGCCCAGGGCCGCGCCGCCGGGCAGATAGGGCTGCACGTACACCAGCGCGAGCAGGGCGTTCTGGCGCCGGGCGAGGCCGGCCGCGTAGGCCGCCGCCCGCCAGGACGACTCCGAGCCGTCCAGTCCGGCGACGATCACCTTCGGTCCGTCCGTACCGCGCTCGAAACGTGCGGGCACCTGCTGTTCCTCCACCCGGCCAGGCTAGCGGCCGGCGGGCCCGCGGCCCATCCCCGGGACGGCCGAGCGGACACCCTTCGTTCTCACCCGAATGGACCCATTGCCACGACATGTGCACTTTTGCGGGGCACGCTGTGGGAGAGGAGTGAAGCAGGCGGCCTTCCACCCGCCCGGCGCACGCGCCGTCGGATCCGGTCCACCGGGTCGCGACCGGCCCGCGCCCGCGCGCACGGCAGGCCACCCACGCCGCTACCGGGGAGGTTCGTGATGCCGAGCGTTGCCGTCAACGTGTTCGTGCAGAGGCCGGCTGCCGAGGTCTTCGACTTTCTCGCCGACGCCCGCAACCTCGCCCTGTGGAGTTCAGGAGTCGCCTCCGTCGAGGCGGCGTACGTCGCGCCGGGGGCCGACGCGGTCTACCGCTACCGCTACCCGGGCCGGCGCCGGCCGCACCGCCTGGTGTGCGCCGACTTCGAGCCCTGCCGCCGGATAGCCTTCCGCGGCCAGCGGATGTGGAGTCCGCTGGGCACCCAGGTGCCGATCTACTCCTTCGACCTGCTGCCGCACGCCGACGGCACGTTGGTACGGCTGTCGGTCGACAGTTCGCTGAGCGCCGCGCTGATGCTTCTCGCGCCGCTGGTCGCGATGGCCTGGCGCCGCGATCTGCCGACGGACGGCCGCAAGCTGTGCGACCTCCTCGGCGGCGTCCAGCCCGCCACGGCCAAGCCTCCCGCCGCCTCGACGGCCGCGGCCGTGCCCTCGGCGACGCCGGTCCGGACTTCGTCCGCACCGAATGGCTTCGACTACGCTCATTGAGTGTTAAACTAACCATGTGAAGCAGCGAGCGTGATAATTACGCTGCTCCCGCAGAGACTGCCCCGGCCAGGTCCCCCCGTCCCGGCCGGGGCTCCTCTGCGTCCGGGGGCCGTCCGCGCGCTCCGGCCCGGCCCGTCACAGCGCCGGTTTCCACGCCCCGGGCCCGCACCCGCCCCGCGCTGTCGTACCCCCGCCGTACGGTGATCGACATGGACGACGCACCCACGCCCCCGCACGCCCCGGCCGGCGCCGCACCGGTACGGCTCAGGACCTGGTCGCCGGACGACCTCCGGCTGCTGCGCAGGACCAACGCCCCGGAGATGACCGAGCACCTGGGCGGCCCCGAGACCGAGGAGAAGCTCGCCGAGCGCCACGAGCGCTACCAGCGCATCGACGGCGACGCCGGGCGGATGTTCGCGATCGTGCTGGAGGCCACCGGCGAGGCGGTGGGGTCGATCGGCTTCTGGGGGCGGACCTGGCAGGACCAGCCGGTCTACGAGACGGGCTGGGGCGTGCTTCCCGAGTACCAGGGCCGCGGGATAGCCGCCGCCGCCGCGCGGCTGGTCGTCGTCGAGGCGCGCGAACGCGGCGACCGCCGATGGCTGCACGCCTTCCCGAAGGTCGAGCACGCCGCCTCCAACGCCGTGTGCCGCAAGGCGGGTTTCACCCTGATGGGGGAGTGCGCGTTCGAGTACCCCAAAGGCCATCCGATCAGGTCGAACGACTGGCGCACGGAGCTGAGTGCGCCGGAGATCTGAGCGGTGCTCAGGCGCGGCCCGGGGGTGGCGCCGGGGGTGCCGCCGGGGGTGGCGCCGGGGTGCGGGACTGGCGCGCCGGCCCTCCGGGAAAGGATGCTTCGGTTCACGGCTCGCACCCCGGACTGCGAGCCGGGCCCGACGGCGGTGGCCCCGGCCCCCGCCGCCCGGCCGGCGCGGTCACCGCACCGCGCGCACCCGCCGTCCGATCAGCAGGAGGTCCCGTGATCGCCCGTTCCGCCCCCGCCCGTGCCCTCGTCGCCGCGGCCGCGCTCGGCCTGAGCGCGCTCGGCGCCGCCGGCCCGGTGCACGCCGAGGGCCGGATCTCCGCGCCCGCGCACGGCCTCGGCCCGGCGGTGCCGCTGCCCCGGCTGATGGCCGACACCGGCGGCGGGACCCAGCTGATCACCGCGATCGCCCCGCTGCTGGGCGCCACCACCGGCACGCTGACCTGGTGGGAGCAGACGGGCGGCACCTGGCACGCGGTCGGCAGCGCCCCGGCCCGCTTCGGCGCGCACGGACTCGTCGACGGACCCACCCGCAAGCAGGGCACCAGCACCACGCCCACCGGCCTGTACGGCCTGCCCTTCGCCTTCGGCAACGCGGCCGCGCCCAGCGGCACCACGCTGCCGTACCGCAAGGTCACCCCCACCGCCTGGTGGTGCGAGGACGTGAACTCCACCGCGTACAACCGCTGGGTGAGCCCGCTGCCGCACGACTGCCGGGCGAGCGAGTCCGAGCAGCTCGCGAGCTACCCGACGCAGTACGCCCACGCCGTCGTCATCGACTACAACTACGCCACGCCGGTCAAGGGACGCGGCGCGGGCATCTTCCTGCACGTCAACGGCAGCGGGGCGACCGCGGGTTGCGTGTCGGTGCCCGCCGACGCGATGAACCGCATCACCGCCTGGCTGCGGCCCGGCGCCCACCCGCACATCGCGATCGGCACCACGGGCGGCGACACCGCGGTGGCCCGCTACTGACCGGGCCGGACCACCACGGAGCCGCCGCACCGGACAGGGTCACGGAAGCCAGTTGCGCGCGCTCATCGCCCGTCCTCCTGTGCCTCGTCGGGGGCTGACGCGCCGTCCGGCGGGGCGGCGGCGTCGTCGAGCCGCACCCCGGACAGCTTGTCCGGATTGGTGACCAGGAAGATGTCCGTCACGCGGTCGTTGTCCGGGCTGAGGTCCACGACCATCACCGCGTACGGCGAGTCGCCGGAGAAGACGACGGCCGACGGGTCGCCGTTGACGTGCCGGTACTGGATGTCCAGGGTCCGCGGCCGCTGCCGGCTCGCGTAGCCGTTGAGCATCCGCGCGACCTTCTCGCGCCCCCGCACCGGGTGCAGCGCCGAGCGCGCCTTGCCGCCGCCGTCCGACCACATCGTGACCTCCGGCGCGAGCAGGCTCATCAGCGCCGCCAGGTCGCCGCCGAGCGCCGCGGCGATGAACCGCTCCGTCACCTCCTGCTGCACCCTCGGGTCGGCCTGGTAGCGCGGCCGCCGCGCGTGCACGTGCTCGCGCGCCCGGTGCGCCAACTGCCGTACCGCCGACGGGCTGCGGCCCAGGATCTCGGCGATCTCGGTGTGCGCGTAGCCGAACACCTCGTGCAGCACGAACACCGCGCGCTCCAGCGGCGTGAGCGTCTCCAGCACCACCAGCAGCGCCATCGAGACGGACTCCCCGCGCAGCGCGGGCTCCGCCGGGTCCGCGGCCCGCGCGCCCTCCCCCTCCTGCGGCGCGCGGGTGACCAGCGGCTCCGGCAGCCACGGCCCGACGTACGTCTCACGGCGCCGGCTGATCACCGCCTGCCGGGCCAGCGCCTGGTTGACCGCGATGCGCACCAGGTACGCGCGCGGGTTGTCGATCTCCTCGACGGGAGAGCGGCTGCTCCGCCCTGACCAGGCCAGCCAGGTCTCCTGCAGCACGTCCTCGGTGTCGGCGACGCTGCCGAGCATGTTGTGAACGACCGAGAAGAGCAGTTCGCGGTGGCCCACGAACACCTCGGTCGCGCGGTCGCCGGCCGCTTCGGCCGGCCGGGCCGGAGTGTCGGACACGATGGAGCCTCCCTGATGCGTTTCCCCTGAGAGGGCCCGCGGCCTCCCCAGCGTGACATCCGCCGCGCGGATGTGACGCACGTCTCGCCGTCCGGCCGATCGGCGCCGGGGGTGGGCGCGCGCCCACCGCGGCCGCCGGGCGGGCAGGCCGTAGCGTGGGACCGTGGCGCGGCCGGCGGATGCGTGCGGCCGGGCCGGGCCGGGACCGGAACCGCGAGGTGACCCATGTGCTGGAGCGCGACCGCCGACCTGGCCGCGGGAGCGGTCGTCACGGCCCTCGGCGCCGGCTGCCTCGCCCGGGTCCGCCGCCCCCGCGAGCTGCCGCTCGCCGCCCTGCCGGTGCTGCTCGGCGCACACCAGCTGATCGAGGCGGCGGTCTGGCGGCAGGGCGGCGGCACCGGGCCCGCGGTCACCGCCTGGACGGTCGTCGCGATGCCGCTGCTGGCCGCGTGGGTTCCGCTCGCGGTGCTGGCCGCCGCGCCGCCGCGGGCCCGCGCCCGGGCGGCCGTCCCGGCCGCGCTCGGCGTGGCCACGGCCGCCGTCCTCGCGGTCTCCCTCGCCGCGCGGGCGCCCGCCGCCGACATCCGCGGCCACACCGTCGGCTACGCCGTTCGCGTGCCGTACCCGCCGCTCGTCGTCGCCGGCTACCTGCTGGCCACGGTCGGCGCGCTGCTGCTGTCCGCCGACCCCCTGCTGCGCCTGCTCGGCGCCCTCACGGCGGCGGGCGCCGTGCTGTGCGCCGCGCTGTGGCGGCTTGAGTTCGTCTCCACGTGGTGCGCCCTGGCCGCGGTCGCCTCCCTCGTCCTGCTGGCGCGCGCCTGGCGGCCGGCCCCGGCGTGACCCTGGGCCCCGTGCGGGCCCTCCAGCGGCCGGGCGCGCCGAGCCCGCCGGGCGCCGGGTGCGCGCACGGCGGGCTCGGGCCGGCGGGGGAGGTCAGAAGCGCAGGACGGCGGCGATGCGGCCGGAGCCGGCGAGGCTGTCGTCGGGCACGAAGTGCACGCGGGCGCCGGTGTCGAGAGCCTGCTCGGCGATCTCGTCGACGATGTCGTCGCGCGCGCCGCGCTCGGTGCGGTCCGCCGGCACCAGATGGTCGCCCTCGGTGCGCACGGTCGTCCGGTAGCCGTCCTCGATGGCCACGAGCGCGGCGCGGCCCTCGGAGACGCAGCTCCACACCTCGTCGACGCCGCCGGCGAACGCCTTGCGGCCGCGCGCCCGGTCCAGGTCGGCCAGCACCGAGACGACGACCTGCTCGTCCCGCTCGCGGTCGGCCTCCCGCACGGCGTGGCCGAGGGCCTGGGCGGGACCCTGAGCGAGCCCGCCCTGCGCGACCCGGGCGACGGCGCCGTGGGTGACGCCTCCCGTGTCGTCCAGCGCGGACAGCGCCTCGACCTCGCCGACCAGGTAGAGGGGCCGCGGGTCGGCCGCGAGCGCGACGCCCGCCGCCTCGGTGACCTCGCGCAGGAAGCGCCGGGTCTCCTCGTCGTTGAAGGTGCTCGGCGTGTCGCCGACCTGCTCCTGGTGCTCGGGGTCGAAGTCGATCTGCGGGCGGTGCACCGGGAACGCGCCGTTCACCTGCTCGGGCGCGTGCAGCTTGCCGCCGCTCCACAGGGTGGCGACCTCGGAGTCCACGGCGAGCACCCAGTACGGCTGCTCGGCCGCGTAGGCGGCGACCAGGTTGCGGGTCAGGAAGGTCTGCGCGAGCAGCACCCGGGCCGGCACCGAACGCCCGAGCGACCACACCTGGTGCTCGCCGGGCGCGGCGAAGATCGCCAGGCCGTCCTCCGCGTGCACCAGGTCGACCTCGCCCATCGCCAGGTCGAGCTGCTTGATCACGTCGATCCGGTCGGCCCTGGACACCTCGGGATCGTCGTGGACGGCCTCCTTCGCCTCCTCCAGCAGATTGCGCAGGCGCACGGGATCCTGGGCGTTCTCCGGCTCGCGCCGGTGGGTGGGGAGCAGGACCGACACCGCGGGGTACTTCCTGGGGCGGCGCAGATCGGCGAGTACGGCGGGGGTCAGCGGTGTGGACGGCATGGGCGGACCTTTCCGGCGGCGGAGCGCAGCGGAAATCGCTTTGTCTCTACCTGGATATCCCAATGTCCCGACATCCGCAGCCGGACCCCGCCCCACCTGGGCTTTCTTCTCCGGGGCCGATCGCTCCCCGCGCCGCCCCTCACCCGCCCGGCCCCCCGCGGGCTGCGGCCCGGCGGCCGGCACCGCAGCGTGGAGGGCGCCGGCGCTCCTCCCGAGCGGGCCTCCCGCGTCCTCCTGCCGCGGGTGGCCCCGGGGCCCGGCGGTGCCGAACGGCCGGCCGCCCAGGTCCCGGGCGGCCGGCGGTCCGTACGCCTGCGACCTGCGGGTCCGCCGGCCGGGACGGCCCCGGATCGGAGGCGCGCATTCCGCCGCGCGCCCGCAGGGCTGCTGCTGACAGGGCGGTTGCGGGTGTGCGAAGCTGCCGACGGCAAGGGAGGGGCGAGGCGTTGGGGTGGGAGAAGCCGACGGACGCGGACCGGCGGAGCGCGGCGGCGGGAGCCGGAGCGGCCGCGACGGCCGCGCTGGCCGTCGTGGTGATCGCGGGGGTGGTGCTCGGCGCGGTGCTGCTGCGCCCGGACGGGCACCTCTTCGTCCGCGGTCACGGGCTGCTCGGCGGCAACGTGGCCATCGCGGTCGGCCTGGCCGCGCTCGCCCTGGTCGGCGGGCTGCTGCTCCACGGCCGCCTGCAGGAACTGTCCTCGGACGGCCGCGAGCTCAGCCCGGTCGAGCAGCGACTGGCGGACGCCACCGGGTACGTGACGATGTTCGCCCCGTTCGCGGTGTCGCTGCTGCTGCTCGCCATGCACGCCTTCCACACCTCCGGCGGCTCGGACCACGGCTCGAACACGCCGACGCCCATCGCCACCGGGACCGCGGTGGCGACCCAGACGGCGACCATGACACCGCCGCCGCACCTTCGCCACACGCACCACTACGGGCTGGTGCGGATCCTGACCGGGATCGCCATCGCGCTGGCGGCGGCGCTCGTGGTGGTCGCGGGGGTGTTCCTGTGGCGGCAGGTCCGGCGGATGGCGCCGCACGAGGCGCAGGAGCCCTACGACGCGGTGGACGACGACGAGCGCGAACTGCTCGCCCAGGCCGTCGACTCCGGGCGGCGGGCACTGCTGGCCGGCGACGACCCGCGGGCCGCGGTCATCGCCTGCTACGCCGCGATGGAGGAGTCGCTCGCCGCCTCCGGTGTGGTCAGACGCGCCTCGGACAGTCCGCAGGACCTGCTGGAGCGGGCGGTGGCCAAGGGACTGCCGGCCGGTGACGCCGCCGCCGACCTCACCGCCCTGTTCCGTGAGGCCCGCTACTCCCGCCATCCCATGGACGCCGGGCACCGGGAGCGCGCGCAGGCCGCACTCACCGCGATCGCCGACCGGCTCGAAGCGCTCGCGCCGGCCACCGAGGGCACGTCATGAGCCTCCCTGGCACCGGCGCCCCCCCGCCCGGCGGCCGGCCGCCCGGGGCGGTGAAGCCGGGGGCGGCGCCGCCCAGGACCGCGAAGCCGGGGGCGGCGCCGTCCGGGAGCCCCAAGCCCGGGGCGGTGAAGCGCCTGATGCAGGAGCCGGGTTCGGTCCGCCACTCGCTGACCGTGCTGGGCACCGTCGCCGTCACCGCCGTCGTGCTGCTGGGCCTCGCCGACGGCGCGGCCGCCGCCGCGACGGGGCTCGCACTGATCACCGTCGTCGCGCTGGCCGTCGTCCGCTACGTCGCGGGCGCCGACTCCCAGGACAGCGGCTACCGCAAGTCCGTCCGCCTGCTGGGCGGCCAGCGGCTCGCGGTCGGCGACTGGCAGCTGATCGTCCGCAGGACGCTCGGCGAGGACGCCGAGATCCACTTCGGCACCACCATGCGCCCGCAGCTGCAACGGCTGTTCGCCGCGCGGCTCGCCGAGGTGCACGGCGTCGAACTGCACCGCGACCCGCGGCGCGCCGCCGCGCTGGTCGGCCCCGACCTGTGGCCGTGGATCGACCCGCAGGCCGGACCGCCGCAGCCGGTGCTGACCGAGCAGGTGCTCCGCACCCTGCTCGACCGCCTCGAAACACTGTCAACCGCGCGGCCGCTGCCGCGCCACGACCAGGCACAGTGAGGACCGTTCCGTGACCAGCAGCCAGCCCAGCATCCATGACGGCTCCGACGCGCCGCACGCCGGCGAGGACCAGGCGACCGCTGCGGCGCCCGCGGTCGCCGACTCCCTGACGCCGGAGCAGGCCGGTGCGCTGGCCGCGGAGGTGCTCACCGAGATCCGCCGCGCGGTGGTCGGCAAGCCGGAGCCGCTGGCGCTGGTGATGCTCGGCATCCTGGCCGGCGGCCACGTCCTGATCGAGGACCTGCCGGGCCTGGGCAAGACGCTGCTGGCGCGGTCCTTCGCCACCACGCTCGGACTGGACTTCCGGCGCATCCAGTTCACCCCCGACCTGCTGCCCTCCGACGTCACCGGCGCGCCCTTCTACGACCAGCGCAGCGGCGACATGGTCTTCCGCCCGGGGCCGGTCTTCACCCACCTGCTGCTGGCCGACGAGATCAACCGCACCCCGCCCAAGACGCAGGCCGCGCTGCTGGAGGCGATGGCCGAGTCCCAGGTGACCATCGACGGCAGCACCCGGGCGCTGCCCGACCCGTTCGTGGTCGTCGCCACCGCCAACCCCATCGAGTACGAGGGCACGTACACGCTTCCTGAGGCGCAGCTCGACCGGTTCCTGCTGCGGGTGCGGATGGGCTACCTGACGGCCCCGCAGGAGACCGGCATGCTGCGGGCGCGGATCGACCGGGCGGCCCCCGAAGCGGCGCTGCGCACCCTGAGCGGGCCGGCGCAGGTGCTCGCCATGCGGGCGGCCGTCGAACGCGTCGAGGTCGAGGACGACCTGCTGGACTACGTCATCGCCCTGGTCGGCGCCACCCGCGCGCACCCGCACATCCAGGTCGGCGCCTCGCCGCGCGGCGGGCTCGCGCTTGTGCAGCTGGCCCGCGCCCGCGCCGTCCTTGAACTGCGCGACTACGTGACCCCCGAGGACGTCAAGTCCGTCGCGGTGCCCGCCCTCGCGCACCGGGTCACCCTCAGGCCCGAGCTGTGGGTGCGGCAGATCGCGGCCGACGACGTGCTGCACGAGATCGTCCGCTCGGTGCCCGCGCCGCAGACCATGCCGCGCGCCGTCGTCGCCTCATGACCGCCCCGGCATCCGCCGCCGCGGACCCGGCGCCCGCTCCCGGCGCGGGACCCGGGGCCGCCGGGGCCGCGGCGCCCGGCGGGCCGCGCCGGATGCCGCCGAGCGTCGAACGGGCCCTCGGCGGGAACCACGCGACCCCCGCCGAACCGCCGCCCGCACCGCCGGCGCACTGGCGGGTCGGCGAACGGGCGCTGCGCTACGGCACGGTGGCCGCCGTGGCGCTGTCCGCCGCGCTCGTCACCGGGCGGCCCTGGCTGCTGGCGCTGGCCGCGGGACCGCTGGCGCTGCTGGCCATGGCCACGCCGCTGCGCGGCCGGCCGCAGCGGATCGAGGCGACCGCCGAGGTCGGGTCCCGGCGCTGCTTCGAGGGCGAGGAGGTCACCGCCAGGATCGCGGTCGCCCATGACGGCGAGGCGGGCCGGCTGGACCCCGGCGTCACCCTCGGCCCCGGCGTCCGGCTGGACGCCCTGACCGTCGGCCGCCACCACCTCGACCTGCGCTTCACCGCGGAGCGCTGGGGCCGCTGGACGCTCGGCACCGTCGACATCGACGTCTACGACACCGGCGGCCTCGCCCGCCGCACCGTACGCGTCCCCCTCGGCGAGGTCGCGGTCTTCCCGGTGCCCTCGCACGCCGGGCTGACCCCCATCCCGGTGCGGCTGCCGCAGCGCTTGGGCGAGCACACCGCGGTCCAGCGCGGCGAGGGCGTGGAGGTCACCGGCGTCCACCCGTACGTGCGCGGCGAGCGGCAGCGGCGCATCCACTGGCCGGCCACCACGCGGCGCGGGTCGCTGCAGCTGAACCAGTTCGCCGCCGAGCGCACCGCCGACACCGTGGTGCTGCTCGACGTGCTGACCGACGTGGTCGAGCCCGACACCGGGACCTCGTCCCTCGACGAGACCTTCCGCGCCGCCGCCGGGCTGGTCCGCGCCTACCTGCGCACCCACGACCGGGTGGGCGTGGTCTCCGTCGGCGGCGCCACCCGGTGGCTGCAGCCCGGCAGCGGCGACACGTACTTCTACCGGATCGTCGAGACCGTGCTGGAAGTCCGCAAGGACCTCGCCTACCGGTCGGCAGGACTCGACCGGCTGCCGCCGCCCGCCCTGCCGGAGGGCGCCCTGGTGTACGTCTTCACCCCGCTCACCGACCAGCGCATCCTCGACGTGCTGCACCAGGTGCGCGCCGGGACCAACCCGATGGTCGTGGTGGAGATCGCCACCGGCGACCCGTACGTCGACCCGGACGACCCGCAGGCGCAGCTCGCGCTGCGGCTGTGGCGCGCCGACCGGCAGGCGATGCGGTTCGCGCTCGCGGAGCGGGGCATCGCGGTGGTCGCCCACCAGCCGGGGGAGACCCTCGACCTGCCCCTCGCGCCGCTGCTGCGCACCCGCATCCACGGAGGCACCCGATGAGCGCGCGCCTGGACCGGTTCACCGCGCGGCTGCTGGGCGCGGGCCTGGTGATCGCCGCCTGCGACCCCACCGGGGGCAGCCGCCCCGGGCTGGACTGGGCGTTCACGGCGGTCGCGGCGGGCGCCGCGTGGTGGGCAGGCCCGATGGTCGACACCCGGCCGGTGCAGACCTCGCTGCGCTGGTACCGGATCGCCGCCCGCCGGCGCACCACCGTGCTCCCGGTCGCCGCGGTGGTGATCGCCGCGCTCACCACGCCGCCCGGCTGGCTCGCCGCCTGCACCGCGGCGCTGCTCGTGGCCTACCTGCTGGTCACCGACCTGTGGACGCGCGGTGTGACCGCGCCGCGCGGGTCGCGCCCGGTCGCGCCGGCCCTCGCGGCGGCGGCCGCCACGGCGGTGGTCTTCCTCGCCGCGCGGATCCCGGTCGCCGGCACGTCCTGGGGGCGGCTGCCCGCGGCGCTCGCGCTGACCGCCGCGATGGCCTGCCTCGGCCTCGCGCTGGTCCGGCGCCGCACCGCCCGCTGACCCCGGGCGGTCCTCCGGCGTTCCCGGCCGGTTCTCGCCCGGATCCGGATCGGTTCTGGATCGGTTCTGGATCGGTTCAGCGAACACGCCGTATCGGGTCAACGACCCGCTTCCCGTCTGCTCTCGCCGTGCTTTACCGTTTAACCGATCGTGGCAGCCCGGTTCCACCGGACGCCGGAACCGCGGGGCAAGGAGCAGGGATGAAGGACGTCACGCCGGTCGTCGACGGGTGGAGGCTCCGCCTTCCCGAGGGCGGCACCGTCCCCGCTGCCGTACCCGGCTGCGTGCACACCGACCTGATGGCCGCGGGACTGCTCGCGGACCCGTTCCTCGACCGCAACGAGACCGAGGCGGCCTGGGTCGGACGCGCCGACTGGACGTACGAGACCGCACTCCCACCGGGCGGCACCGCGCACGAGCGCACCGACCTGGTCTTCGACGGCCTGGACACGGTCGCCGAGGTGCGGCTCGGCGGAACCGTGCTCGGCGCCACCCGCAACATGCACCGCGGCCACCGCTTCGACGTCACCGACGCGCTGGCCGCCGCGGGCCCCGCGCGGACGCCGCTGACCGTGGCGTTCACCTCCGCGTACACCGAGGCCGAGCGGGTCCGCGCGCTCGTCGGCGACCGGCCGAACTCGTACCCCGAGCCGTTTCAGTACGTCCGCAAGATGGCCTGCTCCTTCGGCTGGGACTGGGGGCCGACGCTGGTCACCGCGGGGATCTGGAAGCAGGCCAGGCTGGAGCGCTGGTCCACCGCGCGGCTCGCCCGGGTCACCCCGCTGGCCACCGTGGACGGCGCCGCGGGGCGCGTCGAGGCCAGGCTGGCGATCGAGCGCACCGCCGCGGGCGCCGGGCACCCGCTGACCGTGCGGCTGCGGGTGGGGGAGAGCGCCGTCGAGGCCGAGGTGCCCGCCGGCGCGGACACGTTATCGGTCACCGCCGAGGTCGCCGACGCCGCCCTGTGGTGGCCCCGCGGCTACGGCGAACAGCCGCTCCACGACTGCGAGATCACCCTGCTCGACGGCGCGGCGGAGCTCGACCGCAGCCGGCACCGGATCGGCTTTCGCAGCGTCACGGTCGACACCTCCGGCGACGCGCACGGCAGCGCCTTCACCCTGGTCGTCAACGGCGTCCCGATCTTCGCCCGCGGCGTCAACTGGATACCCGACGACGTCTTCCCCTCCCGCGTCACCCCCGCCCGCTACCGCCGCCGGCTGGAACAGGCCGCCGCGGCCGGCGTGGACCTGATCCGGGTCTGGGGCGGTGGCATCTACGAGAGCGACGACTTCTACGACGCCTGCGACGAACTCGGCCTGCTGGTCTGGCAGGACTTCCCCTTCGCCTGCGCCGCCTACCCCGAGGAGCAGCCGCTGCGCTCGGAGGTCGAGGCGGAGGCGCGCGAGAACGTCGCCCGGCTCGCCCCGCACCCCAGCCTCGCGCTGTGGAACGGCAACAACGAGAACCTGTGGGGCTTCCGCGACTGGGACTGGGAGCAGGACCTCGCCGGGGACTCCTGGGGCGAGGGCTACTACCTGGGCCTGCTGCCGCGCGTCGTCGCCGAGACCGACCCGACCCGGCCGTACTGGGCTGGCAGCCCCTGGTCCGGCTCGTGGGACCACCACCCGAACGACCCCGGCCACGGCACCGCGCACTCCTGGGAGGTGTGGAACCGCCGCGACTACGGCGACTACCTCGCCGAAGTGCCGCGGTTCGTCGCCGAGTTCGGCTGGCAGGCGCCGCCCGCGTACGCCACCGTGCGCCGCGCCGTCAGCGACCGGCCGCTGGCCCCGGACTCGCCCGGCATGCTCCACCACCAGAAGGCCGCCGACGGCAACGGCAAGCTCGACCGCGGCCTGGCCCACCACTTCCCGGTCCCGGCGGACTTCGACACCTGGCACTACCTGACGCAGGTCAACCAGGCCCGCGCGATCTCCACCGGCGTCGAGCACTGGCGCTCGCACTGGCCGCGCTGCGCCGGCACCGTCCTGTGGCAGCTCAACGACTGCTGGCCGGTGACCTCCTGGGCCGCCGTCGACGGCGACGAACGGGAGAAGCCGCTCTACCACGAGCTGAAGCGGCTCTACGCCGACCGGCTGCTCACCGTCCAGGAGCGTCCCGGCGGCCTGACCGCGGTCCTGGTCAACCAGAGCGCCGAGGAGTGGACGGGCACGGTGGTGCTGCGCAGGGTCGCGGTGGACGGCACCGTGCTCGCCGAGGCGCGGCAGGAGTTCACCGCCGGCGCGCGCACCGTCGCCCAGGCCCCGGTGCCGCCGGACCTGCGGCCTCCGGCGGGCGCCGACAAGGAGCTGCTCGTCGCGGTGGCGGACGGCCTGCGCGCCCACTGGTTCGCGGTGCCGGACAAGGACTTCGCCTATCCGGCGCCGCGCTGGGACATCGAGGTGGCCGCCGCGGGCGGCACCGCCGAGGTCACTGTGACCGCCCGCACCCTGCTGCGCGACCTACTGCTTCAGGCGGACCGGCTCGGCCCGCACGCCGCCGCGGACCGCGGCCTGGCCACCCTGCTGCCGGGCGAGAGCACGACGATCACGGTGCGCGGCTGGGAGCGGCCCGGCCCCGACGCCGCGGCGGCAGCCCTCTTCACCGTCAACGACGCGGTGGCCGGCCGGCAGCGCCCCGCCGGCTGACCGCCCCTCCCGGCCGCCGCCACGGCAGGGTCACCCGACCGTGTCGAGGAACCCCAGCACCCGCTCGGTGAGCAGCTCCGCCGCGGGCCGGTCGTACGAGGGCAGGCCGCGGTCGGCGAACAGGTGGCCGTCGCCGGGGTAGAGGTACAGCTCCGCGGCGTCGGCCGCGGCGACCAGCTCGCGCGCCGCGTCGAGGTCGCCCTCGCCGGCGAAGGAGGCGTCCCGCTCCATGCCGTGCACCTGGACCGGGACGCCCTTCGGCCAGGCGCCGCCGAACTCCGCGAGCGGGACGCACGCCTCCATGAACAGCGCGCCGACCGCTCCCTCCCTGGTCTGCGCGAGCAGCTGCGCGGGCAGCACGCCGAGTGAGAACCCGGCGTAGACGAGACCGGCCGGCAGCTCCTGCGCGACGGCCCGGCCGCGTTCGGCGATCGTCCCGAAGCCGATCTCCCGGGCGTGCCCGACGCCCGCCTCCAGGTCGCCGAAGACCCGTCCCTCGTAGAGGTCGGGGAGGTGGACGGTGTGGCCGGCCTGCTCCAGCCCCGCGGCGAACTCCCGGACGCCGGGCGTCAGTCCCTGCGCGTGATGGAACAACAGCACCTCGGCCATGGCGCGCTCCTCTTCTGCGCGGCGCCCCCGCGGCGCCGTCGACGGCACGAGTATCGCCCGGGCCTGTGACAACCGGCCGGCGCGGCGCTCCGGCCCGGCGCCCACCCGGAGGTCGGTCCGCTGGGTGGGGACCTTGATGTCGCCGGTCACGGTGGACGGGTCGGCGGGGGAGGCGGCGGAACCGCCGCCCGAGGAGCCGCCGCCGCAGGCCGTCGCCAGCAGCGCCATGGCGGCGAGCAGCGAGCCGGTCGGTGCTCTGCGCTCCCCGGGCACCATCTCCGTTGTCACGACGTCGGGCCGACCCCGCCCGGGAGGGGACGAGTCGCGCGGGGCGCTGCTCAAGCGATTGAGTAGGCGGACGGCGTTGCTGTCACGCTGGTTTGCGGGGCATCACTGGGAGCGAATCGGCGCTGATGCTTAACCGTTCCATTACCCTGGCGGCGGGTATCCGGCCGTGCCGGCCCGGCCGTGGCCGCGGCCGGCGCGGTGCGGTAGGTTGAGGCCCGCGGCGCGCCCTGTGCGCCGCCCGCGACGAGCCGAGGAGGTGGGACCGATCACCGCAACCGCAGACCGGACACTCCCGCCCCGCGGCCGCGCCGACTGAGCGCGACACCTTCGCGCCGCAGGCCGGGGAGCGTCCACAGGCTCCCGAAAGGCTTCCCATGCCCGACTCCACGGCACCGCGATCCACCGCCGCCTCCGCACCCGCCTCCGCCGCTGACCGCACCGGCCCGCCGGCGTCCCGCCCCCCGACGCCCCGCCCGCTCGCGGGTGCCACCGCGCAGACGGTCGCCGCGCTGCGGGCCGCCGGCTGCGTCTTCGCCGAGGAGGAGGCGCGGCTGCTGATCGAGGCCGCGGACGGCCCGGCCGACCTCGCCGCCAAGGTCGCCCTGCGCGCGTCCGGGCTGCCGCTCGAACACGTCGTCGGCTGGGCCGAGTTCGCCGGGCTGAGGATCGCGGTGGACCCCGGGGTGTTCGTCCCCCGCCGCCGCACCGAGTTCCTGGTCGACCGCGCCCTCGCGCTCGGCCGCGAGGGCGCCGTCGTGCTCGACCTGTGCTGCGGCTCGGGTGCGGTCGGCGCCGCCCTCGCCACCGGCCTGCGCGGCGTGGAGCTGCACGCCGCCGACCTCGACGCGGCCGCCGTCCGCTGCGCCCGCCGCAACGTCGCCCCGCTCGGCGGTACCGCCTACGAGGGCGACCTCTACGCCCCGCTGCCCGGCCGGCTGCGCGGCCGCGTGGACCTGCTGGCCGCCAACGTGCCGTACGTCCCCACCGCCGAGGTCCCGCTGCTGCCCGCCGAGGCGCGCGACCACGAGGCGCCGCTCGCCCTGGACGGCGGCCCCGACGGGCTGGACGTGCTGCGCCGCGTCGTCGCCGGGGCCCCGCGGTGGCTCGCCCCCGGCGGCGCCCTCCTCTTCGAGACCACCGAGCGCCAGGCCCGGGAGGCCGTACGCATCCTGCGCCGGGCCGGCCTGACCCCGGACGTCGCCACCGACGAGGACATGCACGCCACGGTGGTGGTGGGCCGCGCGTCCGCGCAGCGGGCACCGGGAACGGACTGACGCGCGGCGTGCCCGCCGGGCGAGCGGCCGGGCCGAGCCGCCGGCTGAACCGCCCCCGAGTTGTGGAATGCCCCGGTTGTGCTGCGATGGATAGCGGGCACGGAAGGACCGCTCATGACAGAGGGCTGGATGTGGCGGTACGAGGGTTACGACGCAGCCCAGGAACGACTGCGCGAGTCCCTGTGCACGCTCGGCAACGGATACGTCGCCACGCGCGGCGCGGCCGCTGAGGCGCGCGCCGGACCGGTGCACTACCCGGGCACCTACGCGGCCGGCTGCTACGACCGGCTGGCCTCGAAGGGCCGGGGCCCGGACGAGGGGAGCGAGGGCGCCCGGGGCCCGGACGCCGACGGCCCGGAGCGCGAGGGCGCGGCGGTCGGGCGCGAGGAGCTCGTGAACCTGCCCAACTGGCTGCCGGTGCGGGTGCGGGCCAGGGGCGGCACCTGGGTGTCGCCGGACGACTGCGCCGTGCTCGGCTACCGGCAGGACGTCCACCTGCGGCACGGCACGATGACCCGGCGGATGCGGCTGCGCGACGACGACGGCCGGACCATCGTCGTCGAGGAGGCGCGGCTGGTGCACATGGGCGACCCGCACCTCGCCGCCCAGCGGATACGCGTCGAGGCCGACGGCTGGGCCGGCCTGGTCGAGGTCGAGTCCGCGCTGGACGGCGACGTCGCCAACCAGGGCGCCGAGCGCCACCAGGACTCCGACGGCCGCCACCTCGCCGGCCTGCGCACCGGCGCAGCGCCGCCCGCCACCGTCTGGCTGAGCTGCCGCACCGCCTCCTCCGGCGTCGAGGTCGCGCTGGCCGCCCGCACCCGCGTCGAGGAGGGCACCGAGGTCACCTCGTGGGACGCCGCCGGGCCGGACGGCGCGACGCACACCGTGGTCCTGCCGATCGCCCCCGGCCGGCCTGTCGTGGTGGAGAAGACGGTCGCCGTGCACACCTCGCGCGACCCGGGGATCGGCGACCCCCTGCGCGCGGCGCTCGACCGGCTGGCCCGGGCGCCCGGCTACGCGGCGCTGCTCGACGGGCACGTATCGGCCTGGGAGCGGATCTGGCGGCGCGCCGAGCTGGAGGTCCCCGGCCGGGCCGGCCACCTGCTGCGGCTGCACCTCTTCCACGTCCTGCAGACCCTGTCGCCGCACACCGCGGGGCTCGACACCGGCGTCCCCGCCCGCGGCCTGCACGGCGAGGCGTATCAGGGCCACGTCCTGTGGGACGAGCTGTTCGTGCTGCCGTTCCTGAACCTGCACCTGCCGGAGGTGTCGCGGGCGCTGCTGCTCTACCGCCACCGCCGCCTGGGCGCCGCCTGCCGGGCCGCGAGCGAGGCCGGGGAGCAAGGCGCGATGTATCCCTGGCGCAGCGGCGGCGACGGCCGTGAGGAGACGCGGAGCGCCTCCCTGGACCCGCGCTCGGGCCGCCGGGTGCCGGACCGCCTGCACCTCCAGCGGCACGTCGGCTCCGCGGTCGCG
The DNA here is from genome assembly GCF_036353415.1 of Actinacidiphila polyblastidii. NCBI lineage: Bacteria > Bacillati > Actinomycetota > Actinomycetes > Kitasatosporales > Streptomycetaceae > Actinacidiphila > Actinacidiphila polyblastidii. Next base: position 11,070 of record NZ_JAZEWV010000013.1, on the reverse strand, counting down.
TACAACGTCTGGCAGTACTGCCTGGCCAGCGGCGACACCGACTTCCTGCACCGGCAGGGTGCCGAGATGCTGCTGCAGATCGCCAGGTTCTGGGCGCACACCGCCGTCTGGGACCCGCCGACCGGGAGCTACCGGATCCGCGGCGTCGTCGGCCCCGACGAGTTCCACGACGGCTACCCCGGCGTGCGGGAGGCGGGGCTCGACGACAACACGTACACGAACGTCACCGCCGCGTGGGTGCTCAGCCGCGCCCTGGAGCTGTCCGCCATGCTGCCGGCGCCGCACCGTGACGAGCTGCTGGGGCGGCTGGGCATCGACGGCACCGAGACCGCGCTGTGGGAGGACGTCGCACACCGGCTGCGCGTCCCGTTCCACGACGGCGTGATCAGCCAGTTCGACGGCTACGGCCGGCTCGCCGAGCTCGACTGGGACGCCTACCGCGGGAGGTACGGCGACATTCGCCGACTCGACCGCATCCTGGCGGCCGAGGGCGACAGCGTCAACCGCTACCAGGTCTCCAAACAGGCTGACGTGCTGATGCTGGGCTACCTCTTTCCCCCGGCCGAACTGGCCGCCTTGTTCGCCCAGTTGGGGCACCGGCTGGACGAGGGCACCTGGACGGCCACCGTCGACCACTACCTGCGGCGGACCAGCCACGGCTCGGCTCTCAGCGGTCTGGTGCACGGCTGGGTGCTGGCCCGCTCCCGGCGGGCCGAGGCGTGGTCGTACGTCCACGAGGCCCTGATCGGCGACGTGGCCGACGTCCAGGGCGGCACCACCGGGGAGGGCATCCACCTGGGCGCGATGGCCGGCACGCTGGACCTGGTGCAGCGCGGTCTGACCGGCCTGGAGCCGCGCGCCGACGCGCTGCGCCTCGACCCGGCGCCACTGCCCGAACTCTCCCGCTACCACCTCTCGTTGCGCTACCGCGGCCACCGGGGAATCGGACTGACCGTGAAGCAGGGGCGGTTGCACCTGCGGCTGCCGGACTCGGGAGAGGACCCGCTCGCGGTCGTCGTGGGCGACGCCGGCCCGGCCCGGCGGACGGCGAGCGTCGCCCCGGGACACGAGATCACCGTGGACCTCGCCGACGGGTCCGGCTCGGAACGCGCCGACGGCGCCGGCTCAGGACGGCGGCCCGGCCCGGCCGGCCCGGCCCGCGCCGGACACCCGCGGGAAGCGGCCCGGCCGGCCGGTCCCGCTCAGGCGTCCGGCGGAGACGGCGTCACGAGCAGAGGGCAGTAGGTGCGATGCACCAGCGAGCGGCTGGTCGAGCCGAGCATCGTGCCGCGGAAGCCGCCGCGGCCGCGGGAGCCGACGACCAGGCAGCGGGCGTACCGGGCCGCGGAGGCGAGCGAGGCGGCCGGCTCACCGCTGAGGATCTCGTGCCGCACCGCGACGTCCGGGTACCGCTCGCGGTGGCCGGCCAGCAGATCCGACAGGTGCAGCGCGGAGTCCTCCAGGAACTCCGGCCACGCCGCGTCCCTGCGCCGGCGCACCTCGACCGCGGGCCCGGTCCGCACCGCGTCAGGCCGGCCGCGCCGCCGTCGGCCGGGCGCCGCGGAGACACCCCGCGGCCCGGTCCCGGCCGCTCGGGAGCACCGGGCCCGACCGCGCCCGCGGGCGCGGCGCGTCCTGACCACGACAAGGCGGTGGCGATGATGACGCATCCCGTGGTGGCCGCGGTGGACGGATCGCCGGAGAGCCTGGCGGCAGCCGCCTGGGCGGGCGCGGAGGCGCAGCTGCGCGCGGCGCCGCTGCGGCTGCTCACCGTCTGGCAGCCGCCGATGAGCAGCGCCCGGTTCACATCGAGCCACGAGCGGCTGCGGTCCTGGGAGGAGAACCGGATGCGGGAGGCCGCCGACGCGCTCGCCGCGCGCCGCCCCGGCCTCGACGTCACGATCGAGCAGGCCGCCGGCACCCCGATCAGGCTGCTGCTCGACGCCGGAGCGGGCGCCGAGATGATCGTCCTCGGCTCGCGCGGCCTCGGCGGCACCGCCGGCTTCTTCTACGGTTCCGTCGGCCTGCACCTGCTCGCGTCCTGCGAGCGGCCGGTCGTCCTGGTCAGGGCGACCGACACGACGGGCTGCACGGTGGACCGCGGGGGCGCCGACGGCGCCGGGGCCGCCGGCGGCAGGCCAGCGCCGTGCGTGGTGCTCGGCCTGGACCTCGGGCGCAGCTGCGGACCCGTGCTGTCCTTCGCCTTCGAGGAGGCGGCCGCCCGCCGCGGGGCACTGCGCGTGGTGCACGTGTGGAACGTGCACCAGAGGTACGGCTACGGAGCCCCCGCCCTCGACGCCGCCGCGGCGCGCGAACTCCACGCCGAGCAGCAGCAGGCGCTGACCGCGCTGCTCGATCCCTGGCGCGCCCGCCACCCCGGCGTGGACGTCACGGCGGACGTCGTCGACGGACCCGTCGCCGGACGGCTGGTCGAGGCGGCGCACGGAGCCCACCTGCTGGTCGTCGGCCGGCGCTCGCGGCACGCCGCGGCCGCCACGCACATCGGCCCCGTCACCCACGGGGTGGTGCACCACGCGGCCACTCCGGTGGCCGTCGTCCCGCACACCTGACAGCGAAGCAGGATGCTGGGAGGGAGACCGACGAAGGAGGCGGACATCATGCGCCGCACCGTCATCGCCGCAGTCGACGGCTCCTCCGCGAGCATGGCGGCGGCAGAATGGGCCGCCGGGGAAGCCCTGCACCGCGGCACCTCGCTGCACCTGCTGAACGCCGTCGCGCCCCGGCCGGGCAGCAGCAGCCTCGTGGCACCCACCGACCCGCACACCCGCCCGAAGAACCCGGGGTGGTCGCCGTTCGAAGCGGCGGACGACCTCGGCCGGGCCCATCCCGGGCTTCGGGTCACCGCCGACCAGGTGGCCGGGCAGACGCTGCCGGTGCTCTTCGGCGCCGCCGACCGGGCGGACCTGCTGGTGCTCGGATCGCACGGCACCGGCGCGGTGTCCGGGTTCCTGCTCGGCTCGGTCGCGCTCACCGTCGTCGGCCAGTCGCCCGTGCCGGTGATCCTGGTCAGGGCCGGCCACCAGGCGGCCGGCGAGCACCGCCCCGACGACCGGCACCGGGCCACGACCGGCACGCCGTTCCTCGACGTCGTCCTGGGACTGGACCTGGTACGGCCCAGCGAGCGGCTGATCGAGTTCGGCTTCGAGGCGGCCGCCCGCCGCGCCGCCACCCTGCGCGTGGTGCACGGCTGGAACGCCCAGGTGCCGTACGGGTTCGGCGACGGCGAGCCGGACGACGGCAGCGGGAACCGCCTGGCCACGCAGGTGACCGGCGCCCTCGCGGCCATCCTGGAGCCGTGGCGTTCGAAGTTCCCGCACACCGACGTGGTGGGGGAGACCATGGTGGGCCGCGCCGACCGGCATCTGCTCGACGCCGCCTCCCAGGCGTCGCTGCTCGTCATCGGCCGCCGCCCGCGCGCCTCCCGGGTCGCCGCGCACATCGGCGCGACCTCGCACTCGGTGCTGCACCGTGCGCTGACGCCGGTGGCGGTGGTGCCGCACGAGTGAGGCCGCGCGGGCCCGCCCGGTCGTGCGGGCGCGCGGTGGCGTCAGGTGTCCGCCCGGCGGAGGTGCCCGACGGAGGTTCAGTCGAGGCCGAGGTCGTCCGGCAGCAGCGCCGTGCTGAGCGCGGCGGGCCCGTGCGCCGCCGCGCCGCGCGCGTACGCGGCCGCGTAGCCGTCGTCGCCCAGGGCCTCCCGCGCGGTCTGCTCGCAGCGCTCGCGGACGAACTGCAGCTCCGGGGCGCCGCGCTGCGGATGGCCCACGCTGCGCCAGTACGCCCCGCCGGTCCCGTACACGACGGCGGCCTGCTCCGGGCGGCTGTCCGCGGCCAGCGCGGCGGCCAGCACGTCCAGACCCAGCGCGATCCCGAAGGCGTCGCCGAGCAGGCGCTTGCTCTCCAGCATGGTGCGGGCGTAGCCGACCGCGTCGGTCGGGGAGGACGAGAAAAGCGCCACCACGGAGAGCTGGTAGTCCAGATAGGAGCGGGTCCAGACCTCGCCGGTGCGCACGCACTGCTCGCGTAACGCCAGCGCCAGCGTGCGGCCTTCGTCGAAGGACCCCAGCGCGGTCAGCGACAGCACCTCCACCAGGGCGCAGCGCAGCCGGTCGGGGGAGTCGAAGGGGCTGCCGGGGGCCGCCGCCAGCGCGTCGCGCACCGCGGCGAGGGCCTTGGCCGGCTCTCCCATGAGCATGCCGAGCAGCCCGGTGAGGCAGGCCGCGCCGATGCGCTCCTCGACCTGGTCGCCGCCCGCCTCGACGGCCGCGCGCACCTCGGCGCTGATCGCGGCGGCGGTCTCGTAGTCCCCTTGCAGGGTGATGGTCGCGCCGAGTCCGATCAGCGCGCGGGTGCGGTCGGGGCCGGGCGCGGTATGCAGCTCCAGGGCGCGTTCGAGGTAGTCGCGGGCCTCCTTCAGATGGCCGCAGCAGGTCCAGAAGTACACAAGCAGGCCCCCGAGTTCGGCGGCCGTCGCCGGGTCGTGGGCGAGCCAGTGGTCGAGGGCGCCGCACAGGTCGGGGTACGCGTCCTCGATCAGCCGGTAGCCGAGGAGCTGGGAGCTGCCCGACCACCGGGCGTCGGCCCAGCGGGCCAGCGCGGTGAAGTGGTCGGCGTGGCGCCGTGCGGTCGCCTCGGCCTCGCCCAGCTCGCCCAGCCAGTCCTGGCCGTACTCGCGGATGGTGTCGAGCATCCGGAACCGCTCACCGGACTCGCCGTCCGTACGGGCCACCACCGACTGGGCGACCAGCCGCCGCAGGGCCGGCGCCACGTCGGCGGCGCCGAGCGGCCCGCCGACCGCGACGGCCCTGGCGGCGGCGAGGTCGAAGGACCCGCGGAAGACGCTGAGCCGGGCCCACAGCAACCGCTCCAGCGGCGCGCACAGTTCGTGGCTCCAGCCGATCGCGGTGCGCAGCGTCTGGTGGCGACGCGGCCAGACGAAGTCCGAGCGGGCCAGCACGTCGAAGCGGGAGCCGAGCCGCTCGGACACGTCGGCGACCGAGGCGGGCCCGACCTGGGCCGCCGCCAGCTCGATGGCCAGCGGAATGCCCTCCAGCCGCCGGCAGACGCTCCTGGCCGCCGCGTCCGCACCGGGCGCCTCCAGCGGGGCCCTGCCCAGCCGCCCGGCGACCCGCTCGGTGAACAGCGCCAGCGCGTCCGGCCCACCGGAGGGCAGCGGCGCGACCTCGACGACCTCCTCGCCGCGCGAGGACAGCGAGCGGCGGCTGGTGGCCAGCACGGTCAGCCCCGGCGCGGCGGTCAGCAGCTCGCCCACCAGGTGCGCACACGCCTCGACCAGGTGCTCGCAGGAGTCCAGCACCAGCAGCAGCCGCTTGTCGGCCAGCCATTCGCACAGCGCCTCGACGGGCATCCGCGGCGAGTGGTCGGCGAGGTCGACGGCGTCGCTCACGGTGGGCAGCAGCAGATGGGGGCCGTCCAGCGTGCTCAGGTCGGCCCACCAGGCGCCGTCGGGGAAGCGTTCGGCCGCGCGGTCGTTGTCGTGTGCGGAACCGATTCGCCCGTAGGCGCTGTACTCCCGCTCCACGGAGGCCGGAGCGGCGCTCAGTCCCCTCGCCGCCCGCTGCGCCAGCCGGGTCTTGCCGACCCCGCCGGCCCCGGTCAGGGTGATCAGCCGGTGCCGCGCCAACGCCGTTCCCAGCACGGACAGTTCCGGCCCCCGGCCGACGAAGCTGGTGGTCTCCTGTGGAACATTGCCCTCCATGGTCACAGCTTCGCATCACCGGCGCACGGGTTGGGCCGTCGCGGATCGACCGCGACCGGTTTGAGCCAATGACGTGCGAAAGCATCACCGCAGGCGTGCGGAAGGGGTAGGGACGCTCCGTCAGTCGCGCCGCAGTACGCAGTCCCCGCAGAGCGCCCCGGCGGCGTCGGGCGCCGCGCGGTAGATGAGGCAGCAGCTGCGCCGGCGGAAGGCGCCTGACGGGGTGCGGGTCGCCGCGCCGCGCAGCGGGGGCCGTTCCAGGAGCAGCGTGGCGAGGGTACGGGCCCGGTGCGCGAGGCCGGGAGCGGCGGACGCGGCCATGGCCGCGGCGCCGTTGACCGCGGAGGCTGTGTTGCCGCGCACGATGTGCGGTGACACGCCCAGGTCGGCGAAGGGGGCGGCGAGTTCCCGCAGCGGACCGTCCAGCAGCCCGGCGGCGAGTGCGTCGGCCAGTGCGTCGGCGGGCGCGGCGGCCTCGGCGGGCGCGGCTGCCCCCTGGCCGGTGACGGAGCGCGGCAGCGACAGCGGGAACGGCCGGCCCAGGACCGGCTGCCAGCGCAGGGCGGCCAGCGGCGGCACGGGCGGGACCCGCCCGTGCAGCAGGGCGTGCGCGAGGAACGGGGAGAGCACCCGGGCCACGAGGCCCAGGTGTGTCACGGAGGCGGCCACCCGCGACTCCACCGCCTCGGCGGGCTGCCCGCCGCCCGCGGCCAGCCGGGCGCGGACGGCGGCGACCCGCTCGCCGAGCACCGGCGAACCGTCGGCCAGTTCGGCCATCGACCGCCACGGCGGGCGGACGGGCCCGCCGTGGCGGCCGTCGTCGTGCCACTCGACGGCGAAGAACGGTCCGAGCGCCGCCGACTCCGCCTGCCAGGCGTCCGCCGACGGCGCGTCGCCCGGCGACGGGCTCACGCCCCGACCGGGTCCGGCTCGCGTACGCGCCGCGCACTGGTCACCGGCTCCAGCACCCGATCCGCGAGGGGCCCGAAGACCAGCCCGATCGCGCCCCACAGCAGCAACTGCGCGGCGACCGAGTAGAGCCGGAAGGAGAACAGCACGTCCGCGGGGAAGCCCGGGTAGACGATCCTCCCCCGCGCGTCGGTCAGCGGCAGCGGCGTCTCCGTCGCGTGGCGGCCGTACTCGCGCGTGTTGGCGGACAGTTCGCCCAGCGACGGCAGCAGCGCCATCACCGCGCCGATCGCCACCACGAAGCCGGCCGCCGCCATCAGCGTCGCGTTGCGGTTGCCGAACCGCGGTGCGAGCCGCCGGCCCCACCACACGGCGAGGCCCAGGAAGAGCAACGAGCAGACCACCATGATCAGATAGAGACCGGTGCGCGCTCTGATGGTCTCCTCGTGGCCGATCGCCGGCGGATTGGCCGGATACTTCAGGAACGGCACGAGGTACAGGCCGAGAAAGCCGCCGCCGGCCACCAGCAGCGCCAGGTTGCGGGCGCGCAGCCCGCCGACCCGGCCCAGGCACACGGTGTAGACGACGGCGAACATCGCCCCCATCGCCATGCCGAACAGCACCAGCCCGACGCCGATGCCGACATCGGCCTGGACGGTACGGCTGAAGAGGTCGGGATCCGCGGCCTCGGCGGGCAAGCCCGCGGCCTTGTCGAGTGCGGCCTGCGCCGCGTCCCTGCCGCTCTCGTAGTCAATTGCCCTGGCGATCTGGGGTTCCGCGAAGATCCGCGCGAACGTGAATGCGAGAATCCCGGCGATTGCGCCGGCCAGCAGGCCGCGCAGAATGAGCCGCTTTTCCATGTCGAGTTGTCCGCTCTGCCTGTCGGTGGGGATCAGTGGCAGGGGAAACCGAGGAAGTGCCGGGCGTCGTGGACGAACTCGTGGACGTGCATGTCCTTGCCGAAGACCGACACGGCGCCTTGGTCGACGCCGATGAAGTAGTAGGCGGCGAGCGCGAATATCGCGGTGCCGACCAGCCAGAACACGGCCTTGGAGACGGGCAGGACGACCGGAGTGGCCGAGGTGGTGGGAGCGGACACAGTGCTCACGGGGTGGGCCTCCTTCAGGGATCAGGCGTCCCTCGATCATTGGGGCGTCGTGACGGCGGAGTGTCTGACTCTCCGATCACCTGCGGTGAGCGGAACACAGTGGCGCGACCGTGCCGGAATCACACCGGCTTCCTCATGCCATCACGAACGGCAAGCGTAGGGGGACCCGAACAAGCCCGTCAATGCGTGCCGCGTGCCGTGTGCCACACTCCGGTTCGTGCAACGGACGAAAATGATCCACGTCATCGGAATCGGAGCCGGCGACCCCGAGCAGCTCACCGTGCGGGCGGCCCGCGTGATCGGGCGCACCGATGTCTTCTTCCTCGTCGACAAGGGCAGCGCCAAGTCCCAACTCAACGAGGTGCGCGAGGGAATCCTCGCCGAGCACGCCTCCGGCGCGCACCGCGTGGTGGTCGTCCGCGACCCCGACCGCGACCGCACGGCGGCCACGCCCGGATACGCGCCCGCCGTCGGCGACTGGCGGAGCCGCCGCGCCGACGCCTTCGAGCGCGTGATCGGCGAGGAGTTGGCGGACGGTCAGAGCGGCGCGTTCCTGGTCTGGGGCGATCCGGCCCTGTACGACAGCACGTTGGCGGTTCTGGAGGAGGTGCACGCGCGCGGCGCGGTCGCCTTCGACTGGGCCGTCGAGCCCGGCATCAGCAGCGTCTCCACCCTCGCCGCGCGGCACCGCACCGGCCTCAACCAGGTCGGCCGGCCGGTGCAGATCACCACCGGCCGGCGGATCGCGGACGGCGGCCTGCCCGCCGGCGTGGACGACGTGGTGGTGATGCTCGACGCCCACCAGGGCTTCACCGCGCTGACCGGCCTCGGCCTGCACATCTACTGGGGCGCCTACCTCGGCACCGAGGACGAGATCCTCGTCGAGGGGCTGCTGGACGAGGATCTCGCCCTGCGGATCTCCGAGGTCAGGGCGCAGGCCCGCGCCCGCAAGGGCTGGATCATGGACACGTACCTGCTGCGCCGGCCTGCCGCGCGATGACGGCGGCGCGACGGCGGTGACCGAAGGGCACGTGCTGATCCTCGGCGGCACCACCGAGGCCCGCTCGCTCGCCGAACTCCTCTGCGGGCAATCGGCGTTGAGGGTCACCACCTCGCTGGCCGGCCGGACGGCCGCGCCCCGCGGCGGTACGCCCGGCGCCATCCGCAGCGGCGGCTTCGGCGGTGCGGACGGCCTGGCGGCGTGGCTGCGCGAGCACCGCGTCGCCGCGGTGGTGGACGCCACGCACCCCTTCGCCGCCGCGATCAGCGCGCACGCCGCCGACGCCGCCGCGCGCCGCGGCGTCCCGCTGCTCGCCCTGCGCAGGCCCGGCTGGACGGCCGCGCCCGGCGACCGCTGGCACCGGACCGACAGCCTCGCCGAGGCGGCCGACCTGCTGCCGCGGCTCGGCGCGCGCGCCTTCCTCAGCACCGGCCGCCAGGACCTCGCGGCCTTCGCCGCGGTGGACCTGTTCTGCCTGATCCGCTGCGTCGAGCCGCCCGCCGCGCCGCTGCCGGCCCGGCGTCATGTCCTGCTCGCCCGCGGCCCGTTCACCCTGGACGCCGAGCGTGCGCTGCTGCGTGAGCACCGGATCGACGTCCTGGTCACGAAGGACAGCGGCGGCGAGGCCACCGCGGCGAAACTGACCGCCGCCCGCGAGCGGTCCCTGCCGGTGGTCGTGGTGCGACGCCCGCCGCCCCCGCCGGGCGTCCCGCTCGCGACCACCGTCGCCCAGGCGGCGTCGTGGCTGGCGCCTCTGACCCGGCCCGCGAACGCCTGACCGCGGGGCACGCCCAGGGCCGCGGCACCGTCGTCGCCCCGACGCCATGTCCGGATCTGTGGGCTGTACGGCCCCACGGCCATGGCACGGCGGCCGCACACCGCCGATGCTAGAGGAGGGGCGGCCGGCCGGCCGCCCTCGTATCCGACGGAAGGCGCAGGTGGCAGCCATGACCAGCGACACGACCTCCGAGACGGCACCCGCCGGCGTGTCCGTGCCCGACACCAAGCTGGCCAGGGAGGCCACCGCGCTGGTGCGCGACACCGTCAGCGAGCTGATCTACCACCACTCGCGCCGCGTCTTCTTCTTCGGCAGCCTCCAGGGCCGCAACCGCGACCTGAGCTTCGACCCCGAACTGCTCTACATCGGCGCGATGTTCCACGACCTGGGCCTCGGCGAGGCGTTCCACGGCAGCGGCCGGCGGTTCGAGGTGGACAGCGCCGACGAGGCCAGGAGGTTCCTGCGCGGTCACGGCGTTCCCGAGGACAGCATCCGCCGGGTCTGGACGGCCATCGCCCTGCACACCACCCCGGGCGTCCCGGAGTACATGGAGCCCGAGGTCGCCCTGGTGACCGCGGGCGTCGAGTACGACGTGCTCGGCATCGGCTACGGGGACGTCGGCGACGCCGACCGCGCCGCGATCACCACGCTGCACCCCCGCCCCGACTTCAAGCGGCGCATCCTGGGCGCCTTCACGGACGGGGTGCGGGCCAAGCCCGAGACCACCTTCGGCAACGTCAAGGCCGACGTCCTCGCCGCCTACCTGCCGGGCTTCGAGCGCGGCGACTTCGTGACGACGATCCTCGACTCCCCGTGGCCCGAGTGACCCCGGCGCGGCGCGCCCCGGATGAGCGGCGTCGAGGCGATCCGTCGCCCAGAAGCTGATCGGCCACGTCAGGGCGCCCGCCGCCGAGCCGCGCGAGGCGGTCACCGACCGGGAGCTGGAAGTGCTCCGGCTGGTCGCCGCCGGCACCACCAACAGGGAGGCGGCCAGGCGGCTGTTCATCAGCGAGGCGACGGTCAAGACCCATCTGCTGCACCTGTACGCGAAGTTGGGCGTCCGCGACCGCGCCGCCGCGGTGGCCGCCGGCTACGAGGCCGGCCTGCTCGGCTGAGCCCCCCACGGTCACCCTCCGCACGCGGCGGTTGCTCTGGGTCGTCGTCGAGGGGGGGGCGACATGCCGCCGTGGCCCGTATGCGCCTTGGCTTCCGGCCGGCGGGGAGGCGCTCGCGGGGCGGCGGGTGGAAAATCGGTAGGAGCCCAGAGAGGCAGGCCCGACGGTGCACCGCGCCCACGGCCTGGTCGGGAGGCACCATGGAGTACCCCGAACGGTACGAGCTGGTATTCGAGGAGCCCGCTGCGAACGAGGGCGACACCGTCGTCGTCCACCGCACCGGGACCTCCGGCGCCGGCGGCAGCCCCGTATACGAGGACGACACCGGGATCGTCCGCGCGGAGATCAACGCGGACGGCGAGATCCGCATGATGGCCAGCGGCGGCCACCAGGTGCTCGCGGAGCCGCGGGCCGTGCGGTCCA